>NVVO01000005.1 GCA_002733385.1 Robiginitomaculum sp. | reverse complement strand
CGACGGCAGCAACAACACCGCCACCGGCCTTGGTGCCAATGCCTCGGGCGACGGCAGCAACAATGTCGCCAATGGCGTAAACGCCAATGCCTCGGGTGCCATCAGCAACAACATCGCCACCGGCCTAAGTTCAGATGCTTCGGGCGCGGGCAGCTCTAACATTGCCTTTGGCCGTAACGCCGATGCCACGGGTACTGGCAGTAATAACACGGCCTTTGGTCGTAATGCCGATGCTTCTGGAGACGGAACACGCAACACCAGTGTTGGTGCATTTTCGGTAGCGACTGGCGCTAATGCCTCGGCTTTTGGCAGTGGCGCCAGCGCACTGCATGTAAACTCCATGGCTTTGGGGTTTGGGGCCATGACCGCCTTTGCCAACCAGATTGTTCTGGGCACGGCGAGCAATACCYTGACCATTGCAGGCGTTACCTCTGCCGCATCGACAGCGGCGCAAACAGGGGCCGTGCAGTATTTAACCACTGACGCCAATGGCAATATCGCTGCSGYTGACKTKCCTGRCGGTKCKGGCAAGGCCAGCGGTTCCGTGAAAGCTACCGCCGACAGTGCAAAAAACACCAGCGCCACTATCTCTGAACCAACGACTGATACGGCTYTTGATACGGCGGGTTTTGACACGCAGGCTATTGCGACTAACACGCCAAACAATACCGGCAACACCAGCAGTATCAGCACTGTATCGATAAACACTGGCTCCACAAATACGGGCAACCCGGTCTCTGAAACGACAGGGATCGTCAGCAATGCCAGCAGCAATATCTCGACCAACACSATAGGTATCGCCGCCAATGTMTCRGCGATCTCGCTTAACGCATCGGGGATTGCGGCCAACAACACAGCTATCTTGCTCAACACAGCCGGGATCAATGCCAACAAGGCGGGCATTGCCGATAATCTAGGGCTGATCCTGGGCAATACCACCGCCATCAACGAGYTKCGCGAAGGYACGGCGGCTCTGGCGTCCATTCCGGATCTGTATTTGCAGGCCAATGAGAAGTGGACAATAGCTGGCGGTTTGGCCGGATATGATGACGGCTACGGCGGTGTAGAATACGGCTTTGGCGGCGGCGCACAATTCCGCATAGGCGACAAATACAGCCACGCCTCATTCGGGATTGCAGCCGCTATCTCAGGCAGTACATACACCGCAAGGATACAAGCAAGGATCGGCGGGTAAGCTCTGAAATCGAAAAGTATAAACTTGAACGACCGCTTCGGCGGTCGTTTTCATACACTATATGGTCCTAGAAATGCTTATACCCCGGATGGGTCACGGGAATTTCACGGCCTTGGCTATCGCGGCATCTCACGTTAGTTCCCGCAACCACCTTGCCAATGGCAGTCATATTAATTTCGTGCCGGCTCGCCTGTTTTTTTAATCTCGAAAAATTTTGTTCAGCTACGCACATAAGCACCTGATAATCATCACCGCCAGTTGCCAATTGCAACCGGGCCGTTTGGTGATCCGGTTGTTCTAACACCCAGGCAGTGCTTGCAGTTGACAGAGGGACTGTTGATAGGAATATATCCATGCCCACACCGCTGGCCCGCGCCATATGTTCAGCGTCAGCCAGCAAGCCGTCAGATATATCAATGGCCGCCTTGGCGTATTTCAAAATCGCAGCTTGTAAAGCCAATGGCGGGCGCGGTATGTGATATGTATTTTGCCAATATCTGGCTTGGGTTATATCCGTATCTATTTGTTTTAATAAAATTTTTAGGCCAAGATAGCTATCGCCTATCGTGCCGGTAACGCAAAGTAAATCGCCATTGTTTGCACCTGAGCGCAGCACGGCTTTGCCCTTGGGGACAGTGCCGATCATTGTTACGCTAAGGGTAATTGGGCCGCTTGTGCGTGTTGTGTCCCCGCCCCATAGTTTTACACCATAACTTTTTTGGGCAATACTCAGGCCATGACAAAAATCTTTGAGCCTGTCAGAATTCGTTTCTTTAGGCACGGACAGGGATAAAAAATAACCAAGCGGGTCTGCGCCCTTGGCGATAATGTCCGAGATATTGACCGCGATCAGTTTTTGGGCGATTTGCGCATCAAATTTACCTTTCGGGAAATGCACGCCTTCAACCAGTGTGTCCATGCTAATCACGGCGTCAAAGCCTATTGGCGGTTGCCACACGGCGGCGTCGTCTTTGAGTTCAAGCCCCTCGGGGCCGGCCAGACGGCTTAGATATTCGGCAATGAAGCCAAACTCATCCATCTAATACGCCGTCTACACCGCTTGGTACGCCGCCGGGCACGCCAAATTCGCCGGGGCGGCGCTCCCTTGCCAATTTATCAAGCGCCGCATTGACAAAACCAGGCTCTTTCCCGCCGTAAAAATCCTTGGCAAGTCCGACATATTGGTCGATAATCACCACGGCAGGCACGTCGAACAGGCGCAATAACTCATAGGACGCACAACGCATAATGGCGCGCATGGTCACATCAAGTCGGCTCAATTTCCAGTTTTTCCCCAATTTTCCCGACACAGCCTCATCAATGGCGTCTTGCTCGGCGACCACACCCAGAACAATCAGCTCAAAAAACTCTGTATCGGTATTGGCCTTGCCATGTTCTTGAGCGGCTTCGCGCCATTTTTCGGTAAATTGCTGTATGACAAGTTTGGACTTCTGGCTTGAAAGTTCCATCTGGTACAGCGCCTGCACAGCGCTGAGCCGTGCTAATCTGCGGCGTTTGCTATCAATAGGGTTTTCCATTATTGAGTTTTTTCCCCGTCTTTGTCAGTTTTCTCGTCTTTACCGTCTTTATCATCCGTGAGTTTTTCCTCGCCGATAAAGCTTTCAAAATCTGAAACCTCATGGAAGTTTTTATAAACGGACGCATAGCGCACATAGCCAACACTGTCCAAATGCGGTAGGCTGTCCATGACCATCTGACCGATGATTTCGCTGGACACCTCGCTGCTGCCAATGCTTTCTAATCGCCGGACAATGGCACTGATCATGCGCTCGATTTGTTCTTCTTTTACCGGGCGTTTTTGCAAAGCAATGGTGACGGACGCCAGCAGTTTATCACGCTCGAACGGCGCTCTACGACCGGTTTTTTTAAGCACCGTCAACTCGCGCAATTGTACCCGCTCAAATGTGGTAAAGCGCGCCCCGCAACCATTGCACAGCCTGCGCCGGCGGATGGCATTACCGTCTTCGGTGTGGCGACTGTCTTTGACCTGGCTATCTACATTTGAGCAAAACGGACACCGCATAAATCACCTATAAATCCGGGTATAAAGGAAAGGCTTTGGTTAAATCCGCGACCCGGTTTTTCACAGATGCTTCCACCTGAGCATTGCCTTTGGGATTTTCCGCCAAAGCGTCCAGAACTTCCGCAGTCAATTCGCCGATCAGTTTAAATTCGTCCAGACCAAAGCCCCGTGTTGTCCCTGCCGGAGAGCCGACGCGGATGCCGGATGTAATGGTGAACTTCTCCGTATCAAACGGAATGCCGTTTTTATTGCAGGTGATATTGGCCCGTTCCAAAGCATGTTCGGCGTGTTTGCCTTTAACGCCCTTGGGCCGCAAATCTATCAGCGCCAAATGGGTATCGGTGCCGCCGCTGACCACTGCATATCCAGCCTTGACCAGAGTATCTGCCAACATCTGACAATTTCGTACGGTATCACGGGCATAGGTTTTAAATTCTGGCTTCAATGCTTCGCCAAATGCGACCGCCTTGGCGGCAATAACATGCATCAATGGCCCGCCCTGCAAACCAGGGAATATAGCCGAGTTGATTTTCTTGGCGATGGCCTCATCATTGGTCAACACCATGCCGCCCCTTGGGCCGCGCAAGGTTTTATGGGTTGTTGTTGTCACCACATGGGCGTGGGGGAGCGGGCTTGGATGCACACCGCCAGCTACAAGCCCGGCAAAATGGGCCATGTCTACGTGCAAATAAGCGCCGATTTTATCAGCAATTTCCCGGAAGCGBGCAAAATCAATGVTGCGGGCATAGGCBGAGCCGCCYGCAATDATCATTTTGGGTTTATGYTCAAGCGCCAACGCCTCGACCGCATCATAATCTATGCGGCAATCATCTTCGCGCACCCCGTAAGTCACCGCATTGAACCATTTACCCGACAGATTGGGCTTGGCTCCGTGGGTCAAATGTCCGCCGGAGGCCAAATCCATGCCCATGATGGTATCGCCGGGCTGCAACAGTGCCAACATGACGGATTGATTGGCCTGGCTTCCGGAATGGGCCTGGACATTGGCAAAACCGCAACCGAACATCTGCTTGGCACGATCAATGGCTAGAGTTTCCACCACATCGACAAATTCGCAGCCGCCGTAATAACGCCGGCCCGGATAGCCTTCGGCGTATTTATTGGTCAGCACAGAGCCTTGGGCTTCGAGTACGGCCTTTGATACAATATTCTCGGATGCAATCAGTTCGATTTGATCCTGCTGGCGGCGAAGCTCATTATCTATCGCCGCAAAAACCTCATTATCGGGTGTAGACATGCCGAATCCTTTATCAGGCTGTTAAGCCTAAAACTTAACCAGAGTGTTTGCACCCTGCAATAAAAATGACGCCAAAGGCCGCGAAAAACTAAAAACGGTTATCCGGCCCGTTGTCACGATCGCTTTGCAAGGCGCGGAGCATATCGACTTCAGACATTTCCTTAGGTCTTTCTTCGCCGTGTTCCAGAGCCAGGATTGGCGCTTGATCTTCCTCGTCGGGAATATCGTCGTCCATAATCACCCGCTGCAGGCCAACAATCAAGCTTTCGCGCAAATCGTCCAAAACCAAAGTCTGTTCCGCAAGCTCGCGCAAAGCGACGACAGGCGTCTTGTCATTGTCGCGTTCAACGGTCAGAGCCGCACCGGCCGCAATGCTGCGTGCCCGGTGCGAGGCCATCAAAACCAGCTCGAACCGGTTTGGTAAAACTTCAATACAATCTTCAACAGTAACCCGTGCCATAAAATCTCCGAAAACATGTGTGCGCGAAGCACTAAAATTTGTAACCCGCTATATAGGGGCGTCTGGATATTTGGCAAGAGGAATGTTCATAGGATGACTCCTTCCTCCGTTTACGGGGGAAGTACCCCGAAGGGGGGATGGRGGCCGACGCTCTTGCGGCGGTACGATAGTGAGAGCAACATTTAAGTTCCGTTGCGCCAAGAGGCGCCCCCCATCGCCTCCGCAAGAGTTCCGGCACCATTCGCGCCGCGTGGCATTTGCCCCGCTTTGGCTCAAACCCCATAAAAAATGGAGGAAGGAAAGAAGGCAAACCTACCTAAAAAAACTCGATGCCCCCCATTATTCCTCAAACGTAGAAATATCACCCAAACTTTTCTTGATCAAAGCATGTTTTGGCACTTTTGCGTCTTTGGCAGGGTAGCCGACCACCATCAGTACGAACGGTTTCTCATTTTTCGGACGCCCGCATATATCGCGCAGGAAATTCATCGGGGCCGGAGTGTGGGTCAGGGTGCCGAGACCAGCCGCGTGCAAGGCCGTGATCAACATGCCCGTAGCAATACCGACGCTCTCGGTGACATAATAATTTTTCTTGTCTTGCCCGACCCGCTCACCGCCGCGCTTTTGCGCAAACACGGCTATGAGCCACGGCGCGGTTTCCAAGAAAGGCTTTTGCGTATCCGTGCCCAACGGCTCCAATGCGTCCAGCCATTCCTGGGATGCCTTACCCGCGTAAAACGCCGCCTCCTCGGCCTCAGCCGCAATGCGGATTTCACGTTTCATATCAGGATTAGAGATCGCGACAAAATGCCAAGGCTGGTGATTGGCGCCGGACGGCGCGGTGCCAGCGGCGGCAATGCAAGTCTCGATAAGTGCACGCGGCACAGGTTTGTCAGAGAAATCCCGGATGGTGCGGCGGGTCTTGAGCACGTCCAACACCCCTTGCGCACGGATGAGCATCTCGTCCTCAGAGTATTCGGGGTATCCGGTTAGGGGTGTGAAGTTGGGTTGTTTCATGACATTATCCTATTTCCCTCCACCCCGCTCACCCCTGTGCATACAGGGGTCCACCTCAAAGTTTTAGGAGACACACAGGCTTGGTCGATGGATACCTGCATACGCAGGTATGAGCGGGGTGTGTGGAGATTGCGCAAGTTAATTTGGCTCATGATTATCCCATTTTAAAACGGTTACGGATGGTCAAGAGCAGGAAGAACAGGAACATGATACCAAGCAAACCCTGAACCGTCCAAACAACATTAAACCAATCCCATTTTGCGTATTGTGCGTAAACAGTTTTCAAAGGCCCTCTATTCAACCCTAAAAACGAATGGGCATTGGCGAAGCTGGTGGCAAAGGCATTGCCAACACCGGCCCAATTATGAGGTGCAGGAATGACTAAAACCGCCGCCCCCAGGAGCATATGCCCTAACCAAAACCCCAAAGCCCGCCCGAACCCGTAGCCATAGTCACAAGATATATCATAAAACCAGTTCATGGCTTTGGCAGGAAATTTCCGCCACCCCGTTTCAAGTGCCCGCCTTGCCCGCATTTCAAGGCGAAAAAACATATGCTTGTCATGGGTTTTTTCCAGCTTGCTCATCATCAGGGACAGGCGTTCATAAGCCCGCTTGTGATTTTCGGCTTTGGATTTATCATGGGGCGGTTTGGGGAAAAACGCCACGTCCGGCCAGATGATATCCTCTGAAACTTTCGCATCAAAAAATTCAGGGGGCGCAAACAAAAATGTAGCATCTTTAAAATCAGTAGTGGTGGTAAAAACCACCGTTTTGAAATCAGCAGACCCCGTGAAAGTAGCTTCCCTGAAATCAGCAGACCCCGTGAAAGTAGCTTCCCTGAAATAAGCATACCCCGTGAAAGTAGCTTYACTGAAATCAGCATACCCCGTGAAAGTAGCTTCCCTGAAATMAGCATACCCCGTGAAAATAGCTTTACTGAAATCAGCATACCCCGTGAATNGTAGCTTTACTGAAATCAGCAKACYCCGTGAAAATAGCTTCCCTGAAATCAGCATTCCCCGTGAAAGTAGCTTCCCTGAAATCAGCAGACCCCGTGAAAGTAGCTTCCCTGAAATAAGCATCCCCCGTGAAAGTAGCTTTACTGAAATCAGCATACCCCGTGAAAGTAGCTTCCCTGAAATCAGCAATTCCCGCGAACACTAAATTATTAAAGGTTGTATATTTTGGTAATTCTACCGAATTAAAATCTATGGCACCATTGTTTTCAGGAATTTTGATGTTTTTGAACCCGCGTGCATCCAGGGCGGCGCGGATGCGCTTGTGTTCCGTAGGAGATAACTCTTGTAAACTAGCCGCAAGCCCGTCTTTGTCTTTTAACGCCGCGTATTCCCCGTCTGATAGACGTGGTCGCATCAAGCCATTCCAATAACGCCGGTTCTCTTCTGTGATGGGGTCATTAAATTTCGTTGGTTCCCCGGCAATGGTCGCCAATACATACCAAATATTCTCACTGGCGGGCTTTAGTTCGGGTTTTTCTGCGTCGTCTTCCATTAAATTAACCTCTCCCCAATCCGCTCACCCCTGCGCATGCAGGGGTCTATTGCTGGATTATCGGTGTTCCCCGCACCAGCGTCGATGGATACCTGCATCCGCAGGTATGAGCGGAATGTGAGGGTGGTGTTTTGGTTCAATATATACGCAATTTCTATCACACCCCCGTCCAATCCAAAATCACCTTGCCCGCTTTCCCCGTCAGCATCAAATCAAACGCATCTTGAAAATCTGCCGCCGCGAAATGATCCGTTATAATCCCGCTCATGTCCAATCCGCTGTCCAGCATTGCCAGCATTTTGTACCAGGTTTCGTACATTTGGCGACCGTAAATACCTTTTAATGTCAAAGACTTGAACACGAAACTTCCGAAATCCACCGGAAAGGGTTTGGACGGGATGCCTAACATAGCAATACTGCCGCCCATGATCATTAAATCCAGCATGGTCTCAAAGGCCGATTGTTGACCGCTCATTTCCATGCCGACGTCAAAGCCCTCTTTCATGCCCATTTCGAACATGACCTCGCGCGGGTTTTCCTTTGTCACATTGACGGTGCGCACGCCGGGCGCGATTTTCTCCGCCAACTCCAGCCGCCAGTCATTGATGTCGGTCAGCATAATGCGCCGCGCCCCTGCCCTTTGGGCTACTGCCGCCGCCATGATGCCGATGGGGCCAGCGCCCGTGATCATCACGTCTTCGCCGACCAGATCAAAACTCAGCGCCGTGTGTACCGCATTGCCGAGCGGGTCGAGAATGGCGGCAATGTCCATAGGTAGGTCGTCTTTAAGCGGGATGACGTTAAATTCTGGTAGAGCCAAATATTGCGCGAATGCGCCGGGTAGATTAACACCAATGCCTTTGGAGGCCGGATCGAGATGATAGCGCCCTGCCCGCGCATTGCGGCTAACATGGCCGACCACATGGCCCTCGCCCGACACCCGGTCGCCGATTTTGACCCGCTTGACCGTGGAGCCAATGGCCGCAATAGTACCGCCGTATTCATGGCCGACCACCAAGGGCACGGGAATGTTTTTTTGGGCCCATTCGTCCCAGTTATAGATGTGCATATCCGTGCCGCAAATGGCAGTTTTGTGGATTTTAATCAGCACTTCATTGGGCGCGATGTCCGGGATGGGGACGTCTTGCATCCATAGGCCGGGTTCGGATTTGACTTTGACCAAGGCTTTCATCATGCCTTTTGGGGTTTTGGTCATGACGTGTCCTCCACACCCCGCTCATCCCCGGCCACGACCGGGGAACCAGCGTATAAAGAGCGGGCAAAGCCCGCACATATTTGATAAAAACTGGATACCCAGTC
Organism: Robiginitomaculum sp.; assembly: GCA_002733385.1. GTDB lineage: Bacteria > Pseudomonadota > Alphaproteobacteria > Caulobacterales > Maricaulaceae > Robiginitomaculum_A. The sequence goes on along the minus strand of NVVO01000005.1, from coordinate 116,028 downwards.
AAGCTGGGTATGAGCGGAGTTTGGGGGCTGAGTATGAGCGGTAATAGGGAGAGCCATGATCATATTACACCTAATTCCTTACCCACCTTGGTAAACGCCGCCACCGCCCTATCAATCTGCTCGCTGGTGTGGGCCGCGCTCATCTGGGTGCGGATACGGGCTTGGCCTTTGGGGACTACGGGGAAGAAAAACCCGGTAACATATATGCCCTCGTCCATGAGCTTAGTTGCCATATCCTGGGCGAGTTGGGCATCACCCAACATAACCGGGATAATCGGATGATCGCCTTGTTGCAAGCTAAACCCTGCCGCTTCCATGCCAGCCCGAAACCGCCGGGCATTGGCGAATAATTTTGCCCGTAGATCATCGCCGTCCCGCGCCATTTCAATAGCCTTGATGCTAGCCCCCGCCAATGACGGAGCCAATGAATTAGAGAACAAATAGGGCCGCGAGCGTTGCCTGAGCATATCCACCACCTCTTGGGAGGCACAGGTAAACCCGCCCATAGCCCCGCCGAGCGCCTTGCCCAGGGTTCCGGTCAAAATATCAATGCGCCCCAAACATCCCGTATGTTCGGCAGACCCGCGACCGCCCTTGCCCATAAACCCGGTGGCATGGCAATCATCAACCATGGTCAGAGCGCCGTATGTGTCGGCCAGATCACAAATCTCCGGCAGCCGCGCAATATAGCCGTCCATGGAAAACACGCCGTCGGTGACAATCAGGATATGCCGGGCACCATCGGCACGGGCTTGCTTGAGTTTCGCCTCCAAATCCGCCATGTCGGAATTGGCATATCTGTAACGCATCGCCTTGCACAGCCGCACCCCGTCAATAATCGACGCATGATTGAGACTGTCCGAGACAATGGCATCCTCTTTGCCGAGCAAAGGCTCAAACACACCGCCGTTAGCATCAAAGCAGGCGGCATAGAGAATGCTGTCCTCATAACCGAGCCAGTCGGCTATGGCTTGCTCAAGCTCGCGGTGGATGGTTTGGGTGCCGCAAATAAACCGCACCGACGCCATACCAAACCCGTATTTAGCTTGGGTTTTGATCCCGGCCTCAATCAGTTTGGAACTATCGGCCAGGCCTAAATAATTATTGGCACAAAAATTCAGGACATTGGTGTCCTTCCCATTTGTCCGTACTGAGATTTCAGAGCCTTGCGCTCCACTGATCAGACGCTCGCGCTTGTATAGACCATTCGCTTCAATCTCTGTCAGTTCATTTTTTATGTGCTTAAAAAAATCGGATTTTTGCATTATACTGTCACCAAGTTCATATATTTATCTGTCATCCCGGGCCATTTATTCATTAAAGATGGCCGGAACCTCGTACTTTGTTGCAAGCAAGAGGCCCCGGGTCAAGCCCGGGATGACATTAAGTTATTGGATTTTACGTTTTATTTAACCGCCATAACCCTGACCCGCGCACTGGTCGTTATCCCGTGGCTGTCCACGACGCTTAGCTTGTAAAACCCCGGCTTCTCCGGTTGCCAGACGGTTTGACCATTTAGGGGTCTTGGCTCGATTTTCTGGCCGTCCGCATACCAATTAAGTTTTAACTGCTTTGGAGAGCGGGCCGTCAGGGTCAGGCCTATTGCGGACGCGCCAAAATCCGTTACCGCGATTTCGGCACCATCAGGCGGAAACAAAAGCACCGGTGCGGGATCAGGTTTACCGCCAAAATTTTTCACACCGCGCGGCGCATTTGCCATACGTGCGTAAGGTACAAAGCCTTGTGCATTTGGTAAAACACCGAACACATCAAACAATAATGGAGCCGCCGCAATACGTCCGGTTTTGCCGACCCGTGTCGATCCGTCTGGACGGCCAGCCCAGACAATCACCGTCCATTTCTCCGTATACCCGGCGGCCCAGGCATCACGAAACCCGTAAGATGTTCCGGTTTTATAGGCGATAGCCTGACTATTTCTGGTCAACCAATGAGGCACTCTGCCGCTCGGTGTTGGGGCTTGGCGCAGGATTTTGGTGATTTGTTTGGCACTATCTTTGGTGAGCATTTGGTAGCCGGGATCAGGCTTGCCGTCTTCAGTCCATACCAGGTTTTGGGCTTTGCCACCATTGGCAAGAGCCGCATAAAGCACGGCTAAATCCTGGGCTTTCAAACCTAACCCGCCGAGCGCGATGGCCAATCCGGCCTGGCCGTCGCCCCGGTTGGGGATGACCAATTCAGAGCCAGTCATTTGCAAGGCCGCCTCAAAACGTTTGGTGCCAACTTTGTCGAGGGCCAGCACGGCGGGCACATTAAGGGAATGGGCCAAAGCTTCATACACCCGCACATCGCCGTGGTAACGGCGGTTGAAATTTTCCGGCTGGTAGCTACCAAAACGGGTCGGAGCATCCAAAATAAATGATCCCGGCGCCGATAGGCCGTCGTCAAAGGCAAAGCCGTRMWTRAMSGKSWYKRWSSKSSMRSCGRKMKMSSKMACSSTKRCAGTCATGTCGATCCAGCCGCCCGGCCTGTCTCGTCCGGCAGACCCTATATGAGCGCGGACTTTCATAGTTGCGTTTTCCACAACCAATATGGCAACATTACTCTCAAGACTTTCGGTGAACCTTGCCGCCAGCCCAGCAATGCCGGATTGAAAATCCGCGTCGAGGCTCGACATTATACGGGCTTGTTTTTTGTCTATGTTTTCGGTGCGTCTGATTTTTCGCGCCGCCAGCCATGCGTCTTGTGGGAAAGTTTTACGCATGGACGCCACGGCGTCCTGTTTAGCCTCCTGCACCTGGACTTTACTCAATAACCCGGCATTAAAAAGCTTGTCCAAAATATCGTCGCGAGCGGTTTGCGCCGCTTTCACATGGTGGTCGGGGCGTCGGGCTTCCGGGGCTTGGGGCAGCGCAATCAACAGCGCGATTTCGCCGTCGGTGAGCTGGTCAGGACGTTTGTCAAAATAAACATGGGTCGCTGCCGTTATCCCCTCCACATTGCCGCCGTAAGGTGTGTGGGTCAGGTAAAGCGACAATATTTCGCGCTTGGACAGGCGCAACTCCAATTGTACGGCCCGTAGGCTCTCGATGATTTTGGATTTCAGGGTGCGCGGACGCGGCTGTAATTGCCGCACCAATTGCATGGTGATGGTCGATGCGCCCGAGACCGCCTTGCCATTTTGCATCCATGAGCGGGCGGCCCGTATAACCGCAAGTGGATCAACGCCGCTATGGGTGTAAAACCGCTTGTCTTCAATGGCAATTAACGCTTCAACAAAGCGCGGATCCACTTCGTCCATATCCGCCTTGAGCCGCCAACGGCCATCATCAACCGTAAAGGCGCTGAGCCACTGGCCATGACGGTCTGTGACCAGATCGGAGATTTCATAGGCGCGGCTTAAGGGCGGCGGGAAGATGATATTGGCAAATAGTAGCGCACCGATGGTGATGAGAGTGAGCCATTTAATGGGGGTCACAAAACACTTTCCTCTATCCGCTCATACCCAACTTGATTGGGTATCCAGTCTCTTAACAAACATGTGCGGGCAAGAGCCCGCTCTATATTCGCTGGATACCCGATCGGGGTCGGGTATGAGCGGGGTTGGGAGAATGGGTGAATACTGTTCATCTACTACCCCTTATCATTTGCACTGATCTGCACCCGCGACGCCTTGGATATAGCGTGGTCTTGTGGTCGGTACATGTCCTCTACCACGACGCCGGGCCAGACATAATCACCCGGGGTTACGGCGCGTATGAGATAGGCGGCGGTGTATGTCTTGCGCCCGTAAGTTTTGGTTGCGGCAACAAATCTGTCGTCGCGCATTTCCGTAGTCTGGAAACTGGTGAGCTTACCGATATTGTTGTAAGCCGTATCACCGGGCTTTATAATCGCTTCTATCTCCATGCCGGCGGGCAATAAATCGGCGATTACGGCCAAGCCGGAACGGGTTTTGGTTGAATTGAAACTGATTTTAACAATAAAACGTTCGCCTTGTTTAATATTGCTAAGGTCTGCCAAACTACCGTCCATTTTCTGGATACGCTTGCTGACTTTATAGCCCTCATTGACGGCTAAGGGTGCGTTGATCGGCGTACCGCTGATCATCACAGAGCGCCAAACCTGTTTGTCGGTCTGGTTTGTAAACACAGGTGTATTGGCAATATCTGTGGCAAACAAATGCGATTTGGCCAGTCCTGCGGTCACGGATATTTTGGCGTTTTGAGCGGCAATATTCACCGGCTCGCTGTCCCGCAAGAAAGCCCGAATGGCGAGAATTACCTGAGCCTGGGCCTGGGTATTAAGCTGGTTTGGCTCTTTGAGGTGCTTTTGAAATGCCGCCTGTGCCGCTTGCAGATATTGGTCTTGCCCGGTTTCTTTAATCATGGCCAATAGACCAGACGCATCACGGGTTGGGGATTGGTAATAATCATGTTCAACCGTTTTATCCAGCAGGCTTAGAGCCTTTATGTAGCCCGCATCAGCCCGGCGCTCGTCTCCCATCATGGACAAGGCCGTGGCCAAATGTCCCCACGATAAAGCCGAACGCAATTTCTGGCTATGATTATCCGCGAAATAGCGCATGTCTTTCAAGCTGCCCTTGCCGTTCTTGGCCAAGACATAATGGGCGTAGGCGGCTGTCTCCGCTTGGCGGGACAGGCGGCGCTCTACATTGTCGACCTCATAGCGGTACAAATAATCCAGATTGGGATATCGGGGCATTTTCGTCATGTAATTCAGTGCGGACATAGCTTTGTCCAAGGCTTTGCCCGATACCACATAATCTTTGTCTTTGGCCCGCAACAGAAAATCCGTTATGTAAACGCCTAGCCAAGGCCTTGCATAACGGTCGCCGCTTGCCCATAAACCGAAACTACCATCAGCATTTTGGCGGCTCAACAAACGATCAACGGCCACTTGCAAAACCCGTTTGGCTTCACCTTCAGCTATGCCGGGCACACCGCCCAATTCATGGGCATAGAGCAGCGGCATAGCGGCACTGACGGTTTGTTCCGAMCRGCSRWWMGSAWRSCGNCGAAAMRKSYSYMGMWKWSKYRRWMGRRTCAAMSCYSSSCKTGSGCGASMACGATATATTGACGTCCACAGACCCCGGATCGAAACCTTGCAACATATCTGGACCCATCCGGAATGTTTCGCCGGCCCGCATGGGTGCGCTCACCATTTTCGAAATGGGCAAAAATGCCGAACGGGTCTGGATATCAAATTCGGACTTAACCCCATAGCCACCGGGGCCTTTTACGACCAAGCTTACGGTGCTAATCCCGGTCTGGCTGGTCAGGATTTGTTGGCTCACCATTTTGCGCTGGCCCTTGTCAAGGGTAAGTGTATTCCTTGCATCTTCGATAGACAGCACGCCGTCCCCGGTTAAAATAGCTTGATAATCCCCGGCCACACCACCAACATTATCCAGAGAAATCGCCGCTATAGCGCGATCTCCGGGTGCTAAAAAACGCGGTAAGGATAAAACCGCCGGTACGGCGTCGCGCACAATCATCGGTTTGACATCACTGCCAATCGATGTGCGGCTCCAGGCCGTAGCCATCAGGCGGAGTTTGCCGTTAAAGTCCGGGAGTTTCACCGGAACCACGACCTTGCCGCCGCTGACATCCACCAGACCGGAATACAGAGATACAACTTTAATAGGCGCGGCGGTTAACCCCTCCCCGCCCAGACTGTCACTGCCTGAACGGGCCAATGTAGGAGCACCCAGATTAGGATTGAGCAGGCGCGCATAATCATCGCGAACGGTCACAGACATTGCTTTGCGGCCAAAATAGAAAGCTTGCGGGTCGGGTGATTTGTATTTTGTAATCTGCAAAATGCCTTCGTCGACAGCAGCCAATGTCAAATAGATTTTCTCACCGTCCGGCACATTGTCAAAAGCCACATTGATGTTTTGGGTTTGGCGCGGTTTAACCACTTCGGGTACATCAATAATAACCCCAAGTTTTTGTGCACCCACATCTGCTGTCAAATAGGTGATACCAATGGCCCGGCGCGGCACCGGGCGCGTATCAGCATCGCGCGGCGTATACACACTAAGCAAGGCATAAACCCCCGCACCAATATTTTCAGGAATACGTACAGAAATTTCCGACGCCCCTTTGGGGATTTCAACGGTTTGTACACTGCGCACAGACTGGTCAGCAATCACCAATTCGCCGATACCGCCGTATGGTGAATTGACCGCCAGTTTAATGCTCGCCCCCGGTTTGATTTCAGCCTTTGGCCCGCCGAGTTGAATTTGGTCAGGCGCATTGCTGGTCTCACTGCCGCCCCAACCAACCCAGAAACGAATAGAGGCAGTGACAGGGCCGTCCTGCGCATTTATCACCAAACGATAGCTACCCCAATCAAGAGAGCGGGCCATATCAGCACCAGCCTTGGCACCTATGATTAAATTGCCGCGCGACATTTCAATATCCTGGCTGTCATAACGGTATTGCCAACGGCCATTTCTGCGGTACCAGTTATAATGGCGCTCTTCCTTAACCAATATCCACTCAGCTTGCAGGGAAATTGCTTTCCCTTGCCAATCCACAGCCTTGATATTGAAGCCCGCCGGTTTGCCGCGTTCAGGGCGGTTTTCAAATTTGGGCTTAATCCCGATATAAATGTCTTGAGTGCGTACAGGAATACGGGTGCTATTTTRCACATAACGGCCACCGGGCTCGGRTATTCCCGCCGTAATTTCAGCCCGAAGCGGGTGCATGGTTTCAATGCCCTGGCCTTTTATGCTCATATCAACTTTTAAAAACCCGTCCTCATCAGTCGTGCCGCCGCCCAAATCGATAAATGTTTCGCGAAATGTTTTTTCCGCCGTTCCGAATTGATAGCCCTTAAGCGCTGGAAACGGATTGGGTTCTACCCGGATACGGGCTTCAGCCTCGCCGGATAAATCGGCGCCGTTCGCACCGTAGAGGAATTGCGCCGAAACTTCCAAAGGTCTGATTTCGTCGCCGCGCAACGGCGCATCGTCTATCTTGATCTCTACTTTCAGCTTTTGCGGCACGAAATCTTCAACCGAGAAACTAGTGGCCCCCACCCGGCCCACTCCGTCGACCTCTATGATTGCCCGCCAAACCCCGCGCGGGGCCGATTTGGGGACGTTGAAAGCCTGCAAAACTGTGCCTGCATTTGCCTGATCAAAACGGGTTTTGCGAAATTCCTGTCCATTTGGTTTCAGATAACGCACTTGCCCGGCTCGGCCCTCTAGGGCAACGGCTTTGGTATCACGCAGCATTGCGGTCAGGTTTGCGGTTTCGCCCGGACGGTAAACACCTCTGTCGGCGAACACATAAGCGTCTATGTCTTTACCCGCAKYANGCCCGYSRMKGSYMAWKGMSKATRAATCTAGCGGTGAACGGCCTAAATCCAGCAAGGCATAATCATTGTCCTTGCCGTTTTTTTCATAAGCCATAAGCATGCGCGGGCTTAATGTGCCTTTGCCTTTTAATAATTGTGTATCGAAATGTACCCGGCCTTGGTTATTTGTTACCGCCCGGCCCAGCACTTCATTGYTGCTGGCGATAAGATCWACKCKGATRTTYTTYRYGGSTTTGGCCGTATTGATMGAMCGYACCGTARCATCAAGWCCTGACGGGCTTTGATAGGTGGTAAAGGCAAGGTCCGTGACAATAATCCAGCGCCAGGCCCGGGTCGGTGTATAGTCATCATCAGCTTTGCGCGGGCGTACGGCTTCTATAATATAAGCACCGGGCTGTAAGGTGCCAATGGTTTCTGCTAGAGGAAAGACGGTTGTGACATTTGTATTAGGCAGGCTTTTGACGGGTAATTTGCCTTTCCATATCTGCTCGCGTACTTCCGAGGCCACATTACTATAGCCGTAAAAATATCGGCCTTCTTCTATGGTTTGGCCCGCGTCCGGCTTACGTCTTGCGATCATCCGGTCGCCAATGCGAAACACTTCTATATCAAGCTCGGCGATATTGGTGGTCTCAATGGCTAGGCCCTGAGCGCCGATACGCGGCAAAATAACCCCATTACCAGCAAAGGATATCCGGGCCGGCTTATCGCCAAAGCTAATTTGCAGACTTTTATCTTGGGCAAGTTTTTCCCCGTCCGCACTCATTAAGCCGCTGAGCATGGTGACTTTATAGTCTTGGGAGAAGCCAAGCCCCGCCAAACATAATGTCTGGCCAACAACTTCAGTGGTGATATTTGCATCAGGTTCGACGCGGATATAATCGGCGAGCTTGAGATTGTCCCCACGCTTGAGAGGCAAGTTAAAGCTTAAGCAGGCGCGGGGGTTTTGCTGGGCCTCATCAATCCTCCAGCCAGTGTTGGCAAATTTTATGGTTGCATTGGGCGTTGCCGGTTCAGGCTGTACAGGTTCAGGTTCAGGAACCGTGCGTACCGCATCCGCAACATCCAGGTTTTGTGGTTTTGGTTTTCCCATATCCGCCAAAAGTCCGTAACCAATCCACCAGGCCAGTAAAAACATTGAAATGACACTGATAACCAAAATTGACTGACGTTGCATGACCGATTCCTTTTGAATTTATGTATTGCCTATAACACAAATTTGTCGCGATTGTGCCAAAAATAGGGATTTTTGGCGGCAATGCTGAATAACAGCCAATAAATATTTACGGATTTTTTACCACAAGTTCTAACCGCGTTTAAATCACTCTTGGGTATAATTCGTCCCATAACCGGGAAAACTCGGGGTAAACTGATCTATGGGAAAAGACAATGAAACTTAAAAAACTACTTTTAGCTGGTGGGGCTGCCGCGATTGTGACGGCATCAACAGCATATGCATCTATACTGGATCGTCCATTCTTTCAAGTCCTTGGCGTTGTAATCGTCTGGGGAGCTGATGGCATGGACGGAACATCACCTGTTGCATCTGACTTTGTACTGTTAACGCCAGCATCCGGTTCTGCCGGTGTAGACCTTATCGGTGCTAACGGCGCGACTGTTATTACCGGTACTTTGGACGCAATTGATGCTGACGGTATCAATCCTGGCGCAACGGCAGCTAACCCTGTTGATAATGCAGCGTCAGGCGGCGTATTTACCGACGACGGCAGCGGCATATTGGATGCAGCCGATAGCTTGACCGCTTTTGGCATTGACGCGACAACTGATGTTGATAGCGGCATGACCAATGAGCATTTGTCCAGCTTTTATGTGGCTTCCAATGCTGCGTTCGATATTTATGCACAAAGCTCAAATGTCGTCAGCACTGGTGATTTCACTACATTGGACGAAGGCGATATCAGCTATGCGATGGCTTTGACTACATCTGGAACTGACGGTGGTTTGACATTTGGCGGCAACGCCCAGTCGCCAGTAGGCGCCGGAACCGGATATGTTACCACTGTCAATGACCTTGGCGACATGACGGCAGCCACCAAAGTGTTTGACGGCGGACAACGTACTGCAGCCAGCCGGGGTAGCCTGGTGGCTCAATCTGTACGGTTTGACAACACATACACACTACAGCTTAACGGAACCACTGATGGTTACGATTTGTCTATGGGTGTTGGTACAATCCGCGCCGATGTTACCTATACAATCTATGTTCCGTAACGAACACGTTCACGCATAGGATTATCTCCAGGTTCTGGTGATATCTGAACGATAAAGCCCCGCCTTCACGGCGGGGTTTTTTTGTGCACTACAGTTAATAAACCGGAAAACATTTCCTGCTAACCTATTTTTAAATCTAAAAGGAGCTATGGGAATGGATATACGGGCAAAATTTAAAAATTTCATGATTACATCAGCACTGATGTGTGCAAGTGTTGTTACGCTAAGCGCCACATGGGTGCCAACTGCCAATGCATTTGGTATCGGGGTGCAACCTTCAACCGTGGAAATGACCATCAAGCCCGGCGATCGCCACCGGCAAATCATCACTATTGGCAATGTCCACAAAACCAAAACCATCAGCATGACTATGGGACTGGCGGACTGGGCTTTGGACGATAGCGGGCAATTGTCCTTAAGCCCTCCGGGAGAAAGCGAACGCTCGGCGGCGGATTGGATCCGTTTCAGCCCGGCCAGTGTTACGCTAGCGCCCGAAACCTCTATGGATATTATTGTTGAGATTAGCGTCCCTTATAAAGTCAAACACAAAGGTGACTACCGGTTTGCGCTCTTGGCCACGACTTTATTACCAGCGACGGATGAACGCGGTGATGTGTCGGGCGTGTGGAACCGTTACCAACTGGCATCTTTGTTTTATCTTACGATGACGCCGTCCAAGAGCAATCCGGTGGTCTCTAATGTCGCCATCAGCAAAACGAATAATAACCTGTTGACCATGTCCATTAGAAATGACGGTAATGCCCACGCCCGGCTCAAAGGCACAGCATATATAAAAGATAAAAACGGCGAAACTGTCGCCGAAGCCCCCATGTCAGTCGTGGTTCTAAACCAGGGTTCACGCAATTATGTGCTAAATCTTGGTGATTTAAAGGAACTTAAGTCCGGCTCTGATTACCGTATTGAGTTTGACTTAAAGAACTCTTTCGCACCGCAAAATAAATTCAGAGCCACGCAAGTGGATATTGCACCTTTGGACTATCGTGCGCCTTAGTTTGAAATTAGGTCAAATATTTGCCTTTCTGATACTGATGTCAGGATGGCAAACCACCGCCTATGCCAGTTTTCTGGACGATGATTTTTGGTGTCGCACTTACGGATGTGTTGTTGTCCATGATGGTCAAAATTACGACATATACGACAATTACCAATTCGCTCAAGGTCAGTGCTGTGTGCCCAATGGCACACCCATGATCCCATATACACGTCAGTTCGGCGCGTTTAACCTCACGGGCACGCTTGACACCAATCAGGCACCAGATTCCGACCAAAGCATGATGATGGGCATCACCCAAAACGGCAATACTATTAGCCAGTCCCTTACGGATGATGGGGATGGTTTCCTTGATGCTAGCGACAGTTTTGCCAACGCATTTATCATGAATGCCAACACCAATATTGCTCTGGACGGGCCGGGACGACAATACTCCCACAGTTTTTTCATATCCTCGCGCAGTACTCGGTTTTCCCTCAGAGGCTTAGCATCCATAAATAATTCTACCCAGGACTTTGCCAATACTATATCTTTAAGTGACATAAGAATTGACGCGGCATTTACCCGCCGGGGCAATGACGACGGGTTTCGCTATGGCCGCCGGGCGAGAACCAATAACATAAACGTATTCAACAATGTCAACGATTTGGGAGACTTGCAAGCCACACCGACTAGAGTGTTTCAGTTTAACCGGTTTTCAGGCATCAGGCGTCGCAATGGCAATCTCAACGACCAAACCATTCGCCTAGATTTTCTCTATACCATGCCGTCTTATGATTTATCCATGGGGATTGGATCGCTGAATATAGATGTCTTATATGATATCTATAAAGAACCATAAAGCTGATATATCTTAGCGCTTGATGCGCACAACTGACTGGCTAATCTCACTTCCGATATCGCGAAAGGCCGCATTTAGCGCCGCAGCATTGGCGGATGTATAAGCTTTATCAAGACTTGTGGCGCACGCTTGCAACAGGGCTTGCCCCTTGGCAGGTGCTTCAAATGCTACGGTAAATATGATGATATTATCGGCCTTGGCCTGGGCACATAAATCAGTTGTTGTAATATCAAATGCAGGATCATTGTTATCCCCGTCGGTCATAAATACAATATAAGGGATCAGATTGTTGATGTCGTCCATCTCGTCCATTATTTGGTCATAAGCATATTGAAATCCGGGTGTGGAATTGGTGCCGCCTGCCGCCAACAGGCTGTTTACCTGATTTACGACCTGGTTATATCCCTGCTCTATGTCCAGAGTTGGCCCAAGAACTGTGCTATATGTGGAAAAACCTGACCGTATAGTCGTTACCAGCAAGGTCGGGTTTTCACTTGTGCTATACAGCGTATAAAACATATCCTCTACGGCAGTTTGCAATGCATTTATCTTCACACTACCATCACTGGATAACCAACCCATAGAACCAGATATATCCAAAACCAGATAAATAGCAAATGGGTTCATTTGCTCTATGGCAAACCCGCTGATGCTCGTGGCGCTAATACTCATACTGTCCAGTGACAATAGATTGCCAAACATTGTCTCATATCTGGAATTGGCTGTGACGGTTATTTCTTTAGCCGAATTGTCGATATTTATGTTGGGCGGCCCTTCCAGAGATAAGTTGGCAATCAATGCGACATTGTCTTCAAGGGTTTGTATTGCCATCACCTCAATCTGGCTTGCGGTGGTCCTGGCAATACTTGCCCCAGCTAAAGCGGCTAAATCAACCGAATCCTGTAACCGGCTTTTGACAGTTGTCATACTATTGTAAYCATAGGCAGCACCGACGACCAAAACAATCATCAACATGGAAACAGAGGCCGTTACGGCCATCCCCCCTCGTAGGTCGCTAGTCCATCTGTTTATATAACTGATTATTTTAAGTTTAGTACTCGCCATAACATCCCCGATGAACGAGATGATAACAAAATGTTTTTAATATTTAATGAAATACATGGTAAATTTACGTTAACACTTTTGAACGTGAGACAGTTTATGCTGATCTTTATTCATTCACATAAATCTTGCGGCACCTAGCCCCCAAATGGGTCATGACTTCATAATTTATCATGTGCGCATGGGCGGCCTGATTTTCCAGGTCTTCGCCAAAAAATACGGCCTTGGCACCCAGTTCGACGAAACCGTCATAATCGGTAATGTCCAAAATTGTATAATCCATGCTGACACGACCAATAACGTCGACACGGGACTTTCCAAGTCGGGCCGAGGTGACAATGCGTTTATCAGAACCACTGAGATTAACCGGAAGTCCGTCCGCATATCCGGCGCTGACAATCGCGATTTTCATGTCATTTTTCGCCGTAAATGATGCGTTATATCCAAGTGTCTCCCCGGCTTTGACGGTTTTAATTTGCAAGACCGGCGCGTGTAGCTCAACCACTGGTTTGACCTGTTCATCTTGCGGGTTGTCGGTGATTTTACCGCCGTATAGACCAATCCCCGTGCGCACCAGCTTGAAATGATATTCTGGCCCCAGATATATAGCGCCCGTATTGGCCAGAGACAGCGGCACCATGGGCATACGCCCTGCGATTTTCTTAAACCGGGCCAGCTGTATGGCGTTAAGCGGGTGGTTAGGTTCGCCGGAACAAGCCAGATGTGACATGACCAAATCAACATCCAGATCTGTCAGCAGGGTTTTGTCTGTGGCAAATATTTCGGCTTCCTCTTTTGGTATGCCGAGCCTGTTAATCCCGGTATCAAAATGCAAAGCCGTGCGCGGTGCATGTTTAACCGGCTGGCAGGCCTTAACCCAGTCACGGGCCTGGGTGAGTGAATTGATCACGGGCTTTAATTTACTGCCAAAGAATATAGCCGTGTCTTGGGGCGTATTGCCGCTGAGGACATATATACTGGCCTTGCTGCCAATGGCTGTGCGCAGAATTTTTCCTTCGCCAGCATGGGCCACAAAAAATATTCGACAACCCGCCCCATATAGCGCCCTGCCGACCACCGCAGCTCCCAAACCATAAGCATCAGCCTTGACGCTAGCCCCGACTTTGGCAGGGCTGGCTTTGGCAGCCAGATATTTGTAATTTTCGGCCAAAGCAGTTAAATTCACTGTGAGAACGGGTCTGGATGAATATGATTTTACGTCAGCCATTGCGGATTATTGTTGATTATCATCATAACGGTCATCGAAAGACAGATTACCGAACTTGGTCAGCGGCGCTTCAAAGGACAGCTTGACCGTACCAATGGCGCCGTGGCGCTGTTTACCGACRATGAYCTCGGCCTTGSCRTGSARYMKWTCCATGGYKKCTTKCCAYTYYWYMWKSTCTTCCGTGCCTTCGCGCGGTTCGGTGCGCGACACATAATATTCTTCCCGGTAGACAAACATCACCACATCGGCGTCTTGTTCAATAGATCCAGMTTCGCGCAAATCTGCCAATTGCGGTTTTTTATCGTCCCGCTGTTCCACTTGCCGCGACAACTGCGCCAAAGCCAAAACCGGCACATCCAGTTCTTTGGCCAGAGCTTTTAGCCCCATTGTGATCTGGGTAACCTCTTGCACCCGGCCATCATTGGAACGGCCACTCACGGTGAGCAATTGTAAATAGTCCACAATGAGCAAATCCAGCCCGACCATGCGTTTAAGCCGCCTGGCCCTTGCCGCCAAAGCCCCGATGGTTAGCCCGCCCGTATCGTCAATATGCAGCGGGATTTTCTCAATCGTCTCCGCCGCTTCGCGCACATCTGCGTATTGGGTTTCGGTGATTTCGCCGCGCCTGATTTTATTGGAGGGAACTTTTGATTGCTCCGCCAGCAAACGTGTGGCCAATTGTTCGGACGACATTTCAAGGGAGAAAAATCCGACAACCCCGCCCTCAATCGTGCGTAATATGCCTTTATCGTCTTTTTCGCACCGGTAGTTTCTGGCCACATGAAAGGCGATATTGGTGGCCAGAGCGGTTTTGCCCATAGACGGACGCCCGGCCAAAATGATCAAATCAGATTTATGCAGCCCGCCCAATTGCCGGTCCAGATCAAGCAGGCCGGTTGATAGTCCAGACAGGCCGCCGTCGCGTTCATAGGCGGCAGTGGCCATCTGGATAGAGGTCATCAAAGCCTTATCGAACCCGATAAACCCGCTTTGCACGGCTCCGGTTTCGGCTAAGGAGAACAATTGCGCTTCGGCTTCGGTGATTTGGACGCGGCCATCCTGTTCGTTTTCCGGGTCTTCGGCGTTAGATTTCATATCGCCGCCGAGCCGGATAAGTTCTCGCCTGAGAGCCAGGTCAAATATCAGCTTGGCATATTCCGGCGCGGCAGATCCGTCCGGTCGTCCTTCCAGCAATAAAGCCAGATAATCAATGCCGCCAATATCCACCAGAGTTTCGTCCTGGGAAAATCGGTTTTTAAGAACAATAGCATCGGCCAGCTTACCGTGTTCGATCAAAGTCGAAACACTGTCATAAATCCGCACATGTACCGGATTATAGAAATGCTGGGCCGTGACGATAGCGCTGACCCGGTGATAAACTTCATTATCATACAAAATCGCGCCCAAAAGTGCCTGTTCAGCCTCGATACTGTTGGGTATCAAGTCCTCAGCATCGATCTCGGTTTCGTCAAATGTCTCTAAAGTGTCTGCCATGAGGCACATCTATCACGAAAATTATGGTGGCGCTATGACCAAGGCAGGTTTTTGCAGTTTTATTCCCAAGTTTTACCAAGCCTGTGGATAGTTTCCCGCCTGCGTAGATTATGATTGTGACTTCAGTACATGGAGTCTATGTACAGTGCCATGATTAGTGAATTTGGACAAATAACCTTGATTTTAGCCCTATTGGTTGCGGCGGCGCAATCCGTTCTGCCCATGATCGGCGCACAGAAAAATGATGCCCGGCTAATGGCTTTTGGCGACCGGGCCGCGACGGCGCAATTTGTCTTGCTGGCGCTTGCGTTTATCGCCCTGACCATAGTATTTGTCCAATCAGATTTTTCCACCAAATTGGTGGCGGTTAATTCCCATACCGACAAACCCATGCTGTATAAAATCAGCGGCGTTTGGGGCAATCACGAGGGTTCCATGCTGCTCTGGGTGCTTATTCTTGGCTTGTTCGGCGCATTGGTGCCTATTTACGGCAAAACCCTGCCTGCCGGACTAAAGGCGCGCGCCCTAGCCGTGCAAGGCATGGTCGGGGTCGGTTTTTTGGCCTTTATTGTCTTTACCTCCAACCCGTTTGAACGGCTCAGCCCTGTCCCCATAAACGGGCAAGGTTTAAACCCGCTTTTGCAAGACCCTGGCCTGGCCTTTCATCCACCGTTTTTATATTTGGGATATGTCGGGTTTTCCATGGCCTTTTCCTTTGCTATTGCCGCCCTGATCGAAGGACGGGTGGACGCAGTTTGGGCGCGGTGGTTGAGACCTTGGGTGTTGATTGCCTGGAGTTTCCTGACCATCGGTATCACTATGGGCAGTATCTGGGCCTATTACGAACTTGGTTGGGGCGGCTGGTGGATGTGGGATCCGGTGGAAAATGTTTCCTTTATACCTTGGTTGGCTGGTACGGCCCTGTTGCACTCTATCATGGTTTTGGGCAAACGACATTCCATGGCCAGTTGGACAATCTTGCTGGCCATTGCCGCCTTTAGTCTCAGTTTGGTTGGGACATTCGTGGTGCGCTCCGGTGTATTGACCAGTGTGCATTCCTTTGCCGTAGACCCAGAGCGCGGCGTGTTTATTTTGGCTTTATTGATACTGGCCACGGGCGGCGGCTTGACCCTTTATGCCCTGCGCGCCCATAAATTGCGCGGCGGGCCGGAGTTTACCATGGTGTCCAAAGAAGGCGGGCTGTTGTTGAACAATTTACTGCTGTGTGTAGCGGCGTTCACCGTGTTTCTCGGCACGTTTTACCCCCTATTGGTCGAAGCTTTCTCCAGTGACAAAATTTCGGTAGGCGCACCTTATTTTGACCGGACATTTGGCCCGGTTATGATTGTGCTTGTCGCCTTTATGGGCATTGGCCCCTTGGTGAAATGGCGCAAAGACAGTTGGACCAGCTTAAAGCCGCATTTACTAAAATCCGCCGTGGTGATTGCCGTTGTTACCACCTTGACCTTTTGGTTAGGCAAGTCCGTGCTTGGGGCTTTGTCTATAGGGTTGGCCGCCTATCTGGCCTATAGCACTTGTGTGGCCATGGGCCGTAAAATTAAGTTTGGTCAAGTCGGATCCTTGAAATTGCTCAAGGCCCAGCCCGCCGCCGTTTGGGGGTTTTTTATCGCTCATATGGGCATTGCAATTTGTATGGTCGGCATTACCGGCATGTCGGTTTGGCAAGGCAGTGAGGCCAAGCGGCTTAAACTGGGCGAAAGTATAACTGTTAGCGGTTATGAATTTACCTTGAAAAGCATCACACCAGGTCAAGAAGCCAATTTCCAAAAAATGACAGGCTTGGTGCAAGTACAAAAAGACGGCGAAATCGTCGCCAATCTCCGCTCCTCGCAACGGTTTTATCCGGTGCGCGACATGATCACCACCGAGGCCGGCATTCAAGTCCGGTTTATGAAAAACCTATACGCAGGTGTCGGCGAAGGCGACCTAGAGACTGGTTGGGTGGTTCGGGCCTATGTGCATCCATTGGTGGTGTGGATTTGGCTCGGGGCATTGATGACGGCTTTGGCGGGCTTTGTCTCCATATTTGACAGAGGCCAAAGAGGGCCAAAAACATGAAAATGACAAAACCATGAAAATGACTTGGAAAGGTTTGATCCCGCTGTTTATTTTCTCCCTTTTGGGCCTGATATTTGCTGTCGGCTTGACCAAAGATCCAAGCAAATTACCTTCCCAACTGATCGACGAGCCATTTCCTGAATTTTCCTTGCCGGATTTATTTGATCCGGAAACTCAGATTGACCAAACATATCTGACCGGCCAAGTCACATTGGTCAATGTATTTGGGTCTTGGTGTGTGGCCTGTGATCTGGAACACCCGACATTGCGCAGATTGGCGGCGGCGAACGAAATCACCATGCTCGGCATAGACTGGCGCGATACAATGGAAAAAGGCAAGCGCTGGCTAGAGCGCGGCGGTAACCCCTATGACCGGGTTGCTTTTGACGCGGACAGTGTTTTGGCAATTTCCCTCGGGGTCACGGGCGCACCGGAAAGCTTTCTGGTCGATAAAAAGGGCCGTATTCGCTATAAATATGTCGGGCCCATATCCGATAAAATCTGGCGCCAGGAAATCAAACCCATTGTTCTGGCTCTTGAGCAAGAAACGGGAGCCAATCCATGAGTGTGAAGTCTGTGTTTTGTAAATCGCTTTTTTGTAGATCACTGGGTTTAATTTTTGTCGGCTTGTTCATGAGCCTGTTCATAAGCAATGCCGCATTTGCCCAACCACTAACAGAGATAGAGGTCGAAGCCCGAGCTCATGAGGTCGGGCGGGCCTTACGCTGCGTGGTCTGCCAAAACCAGTCCATCGACGAATCCGATGCCGATCTGGCCCAGGACATGCGCAAATTGGTGCGTTTCAGGATCAGGCAGGGCGACAGCAATGCCCAGGTCATCGCCTATATGCAATCCCGTTATGGCGATTTTGTTTTGTTAAAACCACCCATGCAGAAAAATACCTATTTTCTGTGGTTTGCCCCTATCGGTCTGCTGCTGGCATTTCTGATCTGGTATGTATTTCGCACCCGGCGCACGACGACGCAATTACAGCCTTTGCCGCTAAGCAACAGCGAAATGGTACAATTTGAGAAAATAGCCAACACCCAAAAGACTAAACCTGTAAAACCCAACCCCGAAAACCCCAATAAGGAGACCGACACATGATCTGGTTAATAATGGGTATTTTGGTGCTGTGCGTTTTGTTATTTGTCGCCCGCCCCCTTTATGTCCAGCAAGCTCCACAAACGGCACCAGACAGCGAAGTCACGGACTATCTGGACAAAATTGCGCAGATTGATGCTCAAATCGAAACTGCCGGGGGAGCCGATGATATACCAGTTTTGCAAGCCGCCAAGCTCGAATTACAAAGACAAATCATCAAACACAATGATGCAGATAATATAACCGATACGCCGCCCCCTGCCCTCTTGCTCAGTTCGTTATTTGTGATTTTCGCATTTGCCGCCATTGGACTTTACGCCGTGGTTGGCCGCCCGGATTTAACCAAAGCGGGCGCGTTGCAGACAGCCGTCCTGTCACCCAGCCAAGCCTTGAGCCAAAACGCCACGCCCGAGCATGAAAACGCCATGTCCTTGGAACAAGCGGTTGCCAGACTTGAGCAAAAACTCGAGCAAGACGGACAAGATCCCCAGGGCTGGATACTTTATGCCCGTAGCTTGATGAATTTACGCAGGTTTGATGAAGCCGTCAGCGCCTATGAAAAAACTCTGGAATTGACGGATAATAATCCCAATGTGATGGAAGAATTCGAAAGCGCCAAACGGTTTATAAACCAACAGGCCGGGGCGACACCGCTACCAGTCCCAACACCAGTTCCATCTGGCCCCACATCCCAGCAAATGCAAGATGCAGCCAATATGAGCCCGCAAGACCGCCAAGCCATGATCAATAATATGGTGTCAGGATTGGCGGAAAAATTAAAAGCCAATCCGAATGACCCAGATGGTTGGGTAAGGTTATTACGGGCCCGCCGCGTCATGGGCCAAGAGGCCGAAGCCAACGCCGATATCGCACTTATGCGCGAAACATTTAAGCAAAACCCGCAAACCATAGAGCGGATTTTATCAGCCAGCGGATGGCCAACAAATAAATAGTATCAATTTGTTTTAATTCAGATTACAGTCTGCCCAAGTTCCAATAAGGGACAGTAAAGTAAACAGGGGGTACGATATGAGTGACATTAAAGACAAAGACTTGGCCGCATTTATGAAAGGCGTTATTCGCCGCAATCCCGGAGAGCCGGAATTTCATCAGGCCGTACACGAAGTGGCTATGGATATCATTCCGTATATCCGCGACAATGACCGCATCAAGAAAATGCGAATTTTGGAACGTATGACCGAGCCGGACAGGATTATTTCTTTTCGCGTAATCTGGGAAGATGATGCAGGCAATATCCGGGTTAACCGGGGTTACCGTGTCCAACAAAACAATGCTATTGGCCCCTACAAAGGCGGCATAAGGTTTCACCCGACCGTCACCCAAAGCGTGCTAAAATTTCTGGCCTTTGAGCAAGTGTTTAAAAACAGCCTGACCGGGCTACCGCTCGGCGGCGGCAAAGGCGGTGCGGATTTTAACCCCAAGGGTAAATCCGACCGCGAAATCATGCGATTTTGTCAAGCTTTCATGACCGAGCTTTCCAAATATATTGGCCCTAACACCGATGTACCAGCCGGTGATATAGGCGTCGGCGGGCGCGAGGTTGGCTATATGTTTGGCCAGTATAAGCGGTTGACGGACCGCTTTGAAGGCGTTTTAACTGGCAAGGGCATAGAATTTGGTGGCAGTAATATCCGCCCCGAAGCTACGGGATACGGCGTTGTCTACATGATGGTGGATATGTTGGCGACCAAGAATGACACCATAAAAGGCAAGACCTGTGCCGTGTCTGGTTCTGGCAATGTAGCGCAGTTTTGCGCGGAAAAACTGATCGATTTGGGGGCAAAGGTTATTTCCATGTCCGATTCGGGTGGTACAATTTATGTGCCGGACGGCATGACCAGAGAAAATCTTGACTGGGTTATGGATTTGAAAAATGTTCGCGGTGGACGCATGTCCGAATGTGTCGATGGTTTCGGGGCCAAATATTATGACGGCAACCGGCCCTGGGCATTAAAATGTGATCTGGCTTTCCCGTGCGCCACCCAAAACGAAATCGAGGCCCCCGATGCGCGGGCTTTGGTCAAAAACGGCTGCATGGCCATATCGGAAGGTGCCAATATGCCGTCCGACCCGGACGCCATTGATATTATCCGCGACAGCCCCATCATGCATGCCCCCTCAAAGGCCGCCAATGCCGGCGGGGTGGCGGTATCAGGGCTGGAAATGAGCCAAAACTCCCTGCGCATGAGTTGGTCCCGGGAAGAAGTAGACACGCACCTCAAGAAAATCATCAACACAATCCACAGCCAATGCGTCGCCAAAGGCAAACGAGCAGACGGCTCGGTAGACTATTTCAAAGGCGCAAATATCGCAGGCTTTGATAAAGTCGCAAATGCCATGCTGGCTTATGGTGCGTTATAGGGTTTAGTTCTTACGTCCGTTCATTCCCGGCCCTCTTTTCATTAAAAATGATCGGGAATTCAGCGAAAAAGAACGGGCACCCACAGGGAGTGCCTCTTGTGCAAGCCCGCACATCTCTAAAAACTGGTTCCCCGCTTTCGCGGGGATGAGCGGGGGTGTGGGGTAGCCAAAGGTTACTTATCAATCATAATAAGTTTCTGTTTTGACTGACTCTTCCAATTCACCCCTAAGTCTTGTAACTTTTTCCTTTAGCGTTTTATCACAAGGAGCAGCAATAACTTGGCTTTCTACTATTCTTACCTTTAGTTGGCGCAGCAAATGTTTTGCCTCGCTATGAAAATTACCACCACCTAACACTCGCATATCCCAATTGATTTGGGAAAACCCATAGCCTAGTTCAAACATTGGGATGGGGCAACCTTCTTCGGGTACAAACCCATTATTTTGTAAAAATGGGAGCACTGTTTCATCAAGTTTGAGAAGAAAATCGTTAGTGTCGGAGTTAATATCAGACAATCTATCTAAATCATTCTCAATGGATTCAATCAACTGCCAAACATCCAATTTAGGGTCAATAGACCGAGCCATTTCATGAATACTATTTTCTTGCTCTACAACATCAAGTATATCAACCCAAAATGTTTCTATTTGATTTTGAATATTTTCAATTTTCGCAAAGTTAAGTAAAACGGGTTTCCCTTTAAATGTTACCTCATGACAGTATTTGATCTCTTTCATTTGCTTCGCTGTGTAGGGAGATTCTACGTTGTCTACTATTTTATGGTGTTTATAACAAAGAACAAGTAAGTTTGAAAATTCCCTATTTTGTTCATCGCTACGGCTCTTATCAAACCGAGGCCAGTTAGAATTTGCCGGATAAATATGACAAACTTGTGCAACAAAAACATCTCCATCAAATAATTCATGCTCACAGTCCGGAAATGCGCATTGATTGCCAGTTAGAGCAAAAATGTGCTTTAGTGTTTTTGTCTTTATTGACAATCGAGCCATATGACTACTCCCCCGTCTCCAAATAAATCTCCCCGCCCATTTCCTTGAACTTCTCTGACATCCCAGCCATGCCCTCTTTCGCCTGCGCTTCCAAACTTGCTTTTTCGTTATCCGACAGGGTTTCGGTGTAGTCCCTTACGTCCTGTGTTATTTTCATGCTGCAGAATTTCGGGCCGCACATTGAGCAAAAATGTGCCACCTTATGCGCGTCTTTTGGCAGGGTTTGGTCGTGATAGTCTTTGGCAGTTTCTGGGTCTAGGCTGATATTGAATTGGTCTTCCCAGCGGAATTCGAACCTTGCACGACTTAGCGCGTCGTCTCTTAACTGCGCCGCCGGGTGGCCTTTGGCCAGGTCGGCGGCGTGGGCGGCTAATTTGTAGGTGATTACGCCGACTTTTACGTCGTCTCTATCAGGCAGGCCCAGATGTTCTTTGGGGGTGACATAGCATAACATGCTCGTGCCGAACCAGCCGATCATGGCGGCGCCGATACCGGAGGTGATATGGTCATAGCCAGGCGCGATGTCGGTGGTTAATGGCCCGAGCGTATAGAACGGGGCTTCACCGCAAACTTCGAGCTGTTTCTCCATATTTTCTTTGATCTTGTGCATGGGCACATGGCCGGGGCCTTCGACCATCACCTGACAGCCCTTGGCCCATGCGATCTGCGTTAGCTCGCCCAGGGTTTCTAACTCAGCAAACTGCGCCCGGTCATTGGCGTCGGCTATGGAGCCGGGGCGCAGGCCGTCGCCCAATGAAAAACTAACATCATAGGTGCGCATAATGTCGCAAATGTCTTCGAAATGGGTGTAGAGAAAGCTCTCTTCGTGGCGAGACAGCATCCATTTCGCCATGATCGAACCGCCCCGCGACACGATACCCGTAACCCGGTGAGCGGTTAGATGGATATAGGCCAAACGCACGCCGGCATGGATGGTGAAATAATCAACGCCCTGCTCGGCCTGTTCAATCAATGTGTCACGGAACACTTCCCATGTCAGGTCTTCGGCGACGCCGTTGACTTTTTCGAGCGCCTGATAGATCGGCACGGTACCAATGGGCACGGGGGAATTGCGGATAATCCATTCGCGGGTGTTGTGGATATTGCGACCAGTGGACAAGTCCATAACATTGTCTGCACCCCAACGTGTGGCCCAAACCATTTTATCCACTTCTTCCTCGACCGAACTGGCCACAGCGGAATTGCCAATATTGGCATTGATTTTAACCAGGAAATTGCGGCCAATAATTTGCGGCTCGATCTCCGGATGGTTGACATTGGACGGGATGATGGCGCGACCTCTCGCAATTTCGTCCATGACAAATTCCGGCGTGACAAAGGCGGGAATATCCGCACCAAAACTTTCGCCCGCATTGACCCGCGCCTGTGCGCCCGGTACGGTTTCCTTACGGCCCAAATTTTCGCGCTCGGCCACGTAGATCATTTCTTTGGTAATAATACCCGCCTTCGCGTACTCATATTGGGTAAAAGGCTTGTCATTACCTTTGCGGCGTAAAGGCTTGTTTTTAACCGGAAATTCCCGCGCTAAATATTTGCCGGTCGCGCCGCCGTTATCTTCGGACTTCACATCGCGGCCATCATAGGAAACCGCATTTCCGCGCTCCATAACCCATTTCGTGCGAGGGCGTGCCAACCCTTTCTCCACATCAATCGTAACACTCTCATCAGAATACGGCCCCGAAGTATCATAGACCACAACATCCGGCTCATTGGCAGACGGATGCAACGCGATAGAGCGGTGCGCCACGCTGATGTCCGGCGAGCTCGCGGGGTTTGTGAAAAACTTTGTCGATGCGGGCAATGCGCCCGTCGTCACTGTCGGTGTTTGGAATTGGCTTTGGTCAATTGGTTTATTCATTTTGGTTTTCCTTTATAAATATAAATCCGCTCATACCCAGCTACGACTGGGTATCCAGCGAATAAAGAGCGAGCAAAGCTCGCACATGCTTGCTTGGACTGGATTCCCGCCTTCGCGGGAATGAGCGGGGAGATAGAGAATTGTTTGTTTAAATTAGCGATCCCCATAATTATTTTAGATTGAGTATAGATTTTTGTAACTTGCGAAGCCGTTTATGCAACCTTACTTGCAATTGAGTAATTTCATCAATATTCCCACCTTTGTTTTTGTACAATAGGGTAACTTTACCATGAATTTCACTAACCACATTGATCACATTGTCACCGTTGTCTACTAGCTGCGAATGAATTCGCACTTCGTGCTCAGCGTTTCTTACTTGGTGCACAAGGTCTTCTAGTTTTCTTAGTGCTTCTTCTTCGTGCTGTTTACCATCCGTCGTTCGGTAGAAAGCTTGAGTGACTTGAGTTACTACCTCAGAATAAGAAACACATTTCTCTATAAAACGGTCGCTCCACCTAGTATTAAAGTCTGAAGTAATTTTCTGGTTTTGGATATACTTATTCACGCTTATGGATACGAAAAAACCTAAACCGAGCAAAACAAACGGCGTTGCTATTTGTGATAACTTCACCAAAGTATCTAAATTCATTTTATCCCCCCCCCAAATTCCGCTCACCCCGGCGCAGGCCGGGGCCCACCTGTTGGCTTGGCGCAACACTGAAAATGGATACCGACCTACGTCGGTATGAGCGGGGTGATGGGGTGTTGCCCTGTATTTATTCATCACTATCCCCCTGATTAAGCCCTAATTCCTTCTGCAATCCCTTAGTCAAATTTAGCGACGCCAGCCTGTGGCTTTCGCGCAAGTAATCCTTTAAATCCGTGTCGCTCATGCTCTCGTCGCCCGTGCGCTGGATCCATTTCATGCCGCGAGAGGCCAAGTAGGGCGCGGGGCGACAACCGGGCGCGTCCCGGAGMAYATYRAARSSSWKYTSGCCGCATTTGAAAGTGACGAAAAGCACGTCGTCTGTATCTTGCCAACCGCCTACGGCGAAAAGCTTGTTTCGCGCCGCGCACCCAACTTTCCAAACATCCGCCCCGCCCCACTGTACAACGTGCACGGTATGGGGGAGCGTAGCGCAAAACCCATTATATTGCTCTAGTGTCACATCCGTCCTTCCGCCCGCATGACCGGGATCAAGTTACCAAACCCCGTTAGGAGTTTAAGGGTACGTCTCAATCCAAACAAGGATGCCCCTCGGAATATTAAGTATGGCATAGCAAAGTGATTCTCTCAAGACATTCATACAAACTACCCAAACCAATTATGTCACCCCGGACTTGATCCGGGGCCTCATAAGTTAGGAACGCTCCGCACTTGCTTAACAAACGAGATCCCGGATCTGCGCTTCGCTTGTCCGGGATGACAAATTATTAGGTGTTTAGAATAAGAGCCGCCTATCACGCAAAATCACTTGCGCCGCATTATGCCCCGGTGCACCGGTGACACCGCCGCCGGGATGGGTGCCGGAACCACACATATAGAGGCCTTTTATGGGTGAACGATAAGCGCCGTGGCCGAGCACTGGTCTTGCGGAAAATAACTGGTCCAGGCTCATGCGACCGTGGAATATATCGCCGCCTATGAGCGCGAATTTGCGCTCCAGATCGAGAGGTGACAAGATTTGACGCCCCAGTACCGACTGGGCGAAGCCGGGAGCGTAGGCGTCTACCGTGTCGATGATATGGTCGGCGGCTTGCTCGCGGCAGTTATCCCAATTTTGACCATCTGGAAGATTAAATGCAAATTGCTGGCAAAACAGGCTGGCTACGTGCTTGCCTTTGGGGGCAAGTGTGTCGTCCAGTGTGGAGGGGATTAACATCTCGATTATGGGTTTGTCCGACCAGCCATTTGCTTTGGCGGTGAGCCACGCCTCGTCCATATAGGCGAGGCTCGGCGCGATGATAATGCCGGAGGTGAGATAGTCCTGGCCATGTTTTGTACCCTTGGCGGGTGCATTGATAAATTTGGGTAGTTTGTCTAGGGCTACATTCATCCGAAATGTACCGGAATGGGATTTATAGTTTTTAATTCGGGTGCGGAAATCTTTGGGAAGGTCGTCCGGGCCGATCAAGTTTTCAAACAAAAGTTTTGGATGTACGGACGAAATGGCTAAATTAGTTTTGTAACGGAGTTGGTTGGTGCGCACCTCCCTAATTTTTCCTTTGGCACACAAGATTTCTTCAACCGGGCAGTCGGTAAAAATCTTCACACCTTCAGCTTCACAAGCCTTTTGCATAGCTCCGGTAATCGCCCCCATACCGCCGATTGCATGCCCCCAGGCCCCGGGCACGCCTGCCGCTTCGCCGAACACATGATGCAAGAGCACATAGGCCGAGCCTGGCTCATGGGGGCTGGCGAAATGGCCGACGATTGCATCAAACCCAAACAGGGCTTTCACCGCATCGTTTTCAAAATATTGGCCCAGGATTTCACTGGCCGATTTGGTGAAAAAATCCAAAAGATCGCGTTGGGTCTCCAGTGAGAGTTTTCGCATTGTATTTCCGGCCTTGAGTAGCGCCAAAACATCCGCCAACCCGCCGCCCGCATTGGGCGGGGTAACTAACAAGAACTGTTTGAGCAAAGCAACAACACCGTTCAATGCTGCCATATATCGAGGATAGGCCAGTGCATCCTTTTCGCTATGGCGGGCAATTTCGCGCAGGGTCAAGCCGCCCCTACCTGCTAATAAATAATCACCATCTAGCGGCAAATAATTATCAATCTTGCGCAACACAACTTTAAGCCCGTGCTGTTCAAGCTGCATATCCTTAATGATTTTGGGCTGTAATAGCGACACAGTATAAGACGCCACTGAATTCCTAAATCCCCCGGACATATCCCGATGGAATTCCTCGGTAATCGCTGCCCCGCCGACAACACTGGCACGTTCCAAAATACAAACCGACAAGCCCTTTCGCGCCAGATAAAACGCACACACCAAGCCATTATGCCCTGCTCCGATGATGATGGCGTCATATTGTTTTGTGGTCATGACTATAGTGTAGCCGTATTTAATTTTCCCACAATAAATTTCTCTTGACTTTTACCCAAACATGTAATTATGTAATTACATGTTTACATTTGATAACATGGACGCGGTCTTTCAGGCTATGGCCCACGAGACAAGGCGGCGGATACTGGATATAGTCAAGTCTAGTCCTGGGTGCAGTGTCGGTGTGTTGGCTGGACATTTCGATGTTTCGCGCATCGCAATCATGAACCATTTGGCGGTGCTGGATAAAGCCGGGTTGGTCATTAGCGAAAAGCGTGGGCGCTCGCGGCTTCTCTATCTCAATGCGGCCCCCATCCAGATGATTTATGAGCGCTGGACGGACGAATACTCCGCCTATTGGGCCGAGCAAATGGTCGATATTAAAACCGCATCTGAACAGGCGCATATAGCAAGTAGGGGGAATAAAAATGAATGACAACAAATCCACAACTGACAAAAACATCACGAAAATACTGATCAAGGCGCCCATAGAAACCGTGTGGGCGGAGCTGATAAAAACCAACGCGCCATTACCGTTTTTCTTTGGCAGTGTCTGCAAAACCACGGGCCTAAAAGCAGGCGCACCCATTCGCATGCAATCCCCGAACGGTAAAAACACTGCTGTGGCGGGTACAATTACCATATTCGAGCCACCCTATCGTTACGGTCATAGTTTTCAATTTACCAATCTTGACGACCCGCCCTGCCATGTCACCTATGAGCTCAAGGAAACGGTAGACGGCACAGAGTTTTCATTAATCCAGGAAGGTGCAATACCCGGCTCGAAGACAGAAAAATCCATGTCACAAGGTGCGCCGTTTATTGTCGAAAACTTGAAATCCCTCGTGGAAACGGGTAAAGTCACGGGCAAAGGCCGCATGATCTTGTTGATGATCAAGCTCATGGGGCCGTTCAGCCCAAAAGTTTGCCGAAGTGCAAACTGGCCTATGGAACGAGAAATCTAAGAGGAGTAGAGATAATGGCAACACCTGAAGAAATGGTGCAAACCATGATTGATAACCTATGGTCAAAAACAGGGAAATCTTTGCCGGACTGGCTTAAAATCACCAAAATTTGCGGCTTGAAAAAACATGGCCAGATCGTGGGCATGTTGAAATCCGAGCACGGCGTTACCCACGGGTTTGCCAATTTAATCGCGGCCAAAACATTGGAAACAGGCGCGGAAATCGATTTGACAGATGCGCAATATACTGGCCCCAAAACCGGATTACGCTCTTTGCATGATGCGCTTGTGGCCTATGCAAAATCATTAGGTGCAGACGTGGAAATCGCGCCCAAGAAAACCAGTGTGTCTTTGCGCCGCAAAAAACAATTTGCCCTCATCACCCCCACCACCAAAACCCGTATTGATTTGGGTTTGGCCCTTAAAGGCCAGCCCGCAACCGAACGGCTTCTGACCGGAAACGCCATGTGCAGCCATAAAGTCAGGCTGGAAAGTGATGCGGATTTTGATGATGAAGTGCAAGCCTGGATGAAACTTGCGTACGGGCGGGCTGGTTAAAACACTTTTCGTTTCGCCCAAGCAATGCCCTTGATTACAATTCTCCCCTACGGCACAATCATGTAAACATGGAGGTCTTTATGCGTGCATTTATTTTATCAATTTTGGTGGTATATGTTCTAGCCAAGTGGCCCATGCTCAAGTGGACGAAGTTATCGTAACGGGAACACGCATTCGCAATTCTCCCGGCATCACCCTCGAAAAGAAAGGTGATTTTCTCTTGCTGGAAGTCAATGTTGAAAACGACAGCCGGGAACTATCTGTTCGGCTCAAGGAGATGAACGCAACAATTGACAATATGATTGCCGCCGCCAAAAAGCATCCAGATATTATTCTCAGCCTGATTGATGACAATGATTTTGTCAGACCTCTTAGCAAGGATACATTTTATGCAGGTATTCGCACAGGGTCTCGCCCAGACACATCCGTCGCAACATTGAAAGTTAAAACCAATATCCCTAAAAAAATCAATGATGCTTTCAAGTTGTCCGTAAAACTGGCAGAATTTGTGGATAATATTGATGAGGTTGGCAGAACCAAAGTTATCAATTATGACGAGGTTTCGGTTAGCATTGTTAATCCCTACCAATATAGAAACGAAGTTCGCGACGAAATAATTGCTGAAATTAACGCGACGACAAATGCTTTAAATGGCGGTTACCGGGTTATCGTAACCGGGCTCGACGGCCCCATTAAATGGATGCACTCAGGTGATCTCAATCTCGCTTTTTACATGAATTATTCCTACAAAATCATCCCCGATACCCTGACAAACTATACCAAGTAATATATCGACCAATAGGCTCGATCTGGATTTACTGGGTGCGTTTAATGGGTGCGTTTAATGGCAATAATTCGGCCGCTTTTGGCTATTGGCCTCAATGAACCGTAAAATATCACCTTTCAGTTCCGAATCACCATCGAAATACCGTGACAGAACTTTGACCACATCTGTATGGTTGAGGCCGGGATACATTTTATAATCGGCCTTGCCGCCGCGTGCGCGGATTAATTTTTGCAGCGCGGTGCTGTGCAATTCGCTCACCGTTGTGTCTTTGTCACCAATGGCCATAAAGATCGGCGGGGTCGGACCTTTGATCAAATTAACCGGTGCATCGTCGGCAGTGTGGCGATCCGGGAAGATAATCAGCAAACGTTCTGCCTTGAGCGGAAAGGCTCCGTAAGGCCCGGCCAGACCGACCATACCCGCAATGGCCCGGCACACCTCCACCCCTTGGGCTTGTAAATATTTAGGTTCAACCGTGGCCATCATGGCGTTATAGGCTCCAGCCGAATGGCCAATAACGATCAGTCCTTGCTCAGGGTAACGCTTGGCCGTGTAGGCAATGGCGGCGGCAGTATCGTTGATAAACTTTGGATAAACCACATCCGGATACAGACGGTAATTGGGAATGACCGTGGTATAACCTTGGGAGGCAAAGGCTTCGCCGACAAATTTATAAATGTTTTTGCTGCCCGTATCCCATGAGCCACCGTGAATAAACATGACAATCGGCGCTCCCGGCTTGGGCTTACTGGACTGATAAATATCCAGTTTTTGCCGCTCGCCGTCACCGTAAGCAATATCTTTCGCCAGCTTATAACTACCCGACGGGGTGATGGTGTTGAGAAACCTTACCGGTGAACAGGCCGCAAATAAAAACAATGCAATGATGAGCGAGGCGATAAATATAAATATACGAAGTTTCATGGTTTTATCCTAACAACAAGAGCTGGCTTGATTGGGGTTGGTCGTCAATTTGGCTGCGCCTTTTTTTGTCTCACTTGGATCGCGGCGACGCACGGCTACATCTGGGAAATGAATATCATCCTTCACCTCGATGGCCGGTTCAATATATGCAAAACTGCCAACATAAGGTTCTTGTTGCAACAATTTGAACGTCTTGGCGGACACAGCAGAACGTACCCCGCGCCGAAACACATGACCATCATCGTCTTTAATATGACGCCACGGCCCCAAATAAATCACCGCCTGATTTTTCTCTAAACTTTCGCCCTGTTTGCCCTTATAGGCTAGATAAGTGGCGGAGCGGTATTCAATGCCCTGCACGATTTGCCACGGCTGCATTTCAAATTTGTCAATGGTGATACCGTGGAACCCGGCCTGCTCCAAGGCTTCGCCGAAACCCTCTTCGGTCAATGCGCCAGAGATACAGCCAGACCACAAACGTGCGTCTTGCTTGAGGCTTTCGGGGCTATCTTCATCAGATATAATATCGGACACGGCCACTCGTCCGCCGACTTTAAGCACCCGGAACATTTCCGCGAATAGTTGTTTTTTCTTGCTGTCCGACACCAAATTCAGAACGCAATTAGAAACAATCACATCAATGCTGTTGTCCGCGATCATCGGCAGTTCGGTTTGTAAGCGCAAAATTTCGGCCTCCATAACCTCCATGCCGCCGGCATCCTTAACCGGGTTTTTGGCTAACCATGTGTTGAGCAAATCCAAATCGGTTTTGAGATCTTCAATATGCCCGCGCTTAAATTCCACATTACTATACCCGACCCGCTGCGCGATAATCGGCGCATTGCTACGCGCCAATTCCAGCATATCRTCSGTCATATCAATRCCGATAACNTTKMCCYKTGGGNCCRACGATTTGCGMSGCRATRAARCATATCTTGCCGCCGCCMGAMCCCAAGTCCARMACCACATCKCCYTCGCGYACATAACGCGACGGATCCCCACAACCATAATCGCGCTCGATCACCTCATCCGGGATAATTTTCAAATATTGCGGGTCATAGTCAGTGGGGCAACATAATGTCGGTTCAACTTGGTGGGCACCATCTGCATAACGCTCCTGCACATCTGCGCGTACATCCGCATTAGTAGCCCCCACGCCTCCAGAATGTGTGTCATTTAGTCCGTCCATGACCATACCTTACATAAGTTTAAAAACCGCATTGTCACGGCTTGCCCAGCAAATGGCAAGCCCGAACACCGCATATAACAGTATTTTGATGGTCAGTGAAACCGCCTAAGCCTTAAATGGGTCGCGCATCAATATGGTGTCTTCGCGTTCTGGCGAGGTCGAAATCATGGCGGCGGGGACGCCGATTAGTTCTTCTAGGCGGCGGATATATTTTATGGCTTGGGCGGGGAGGTCTGCGGTGGTGCGGGCGCCGACCGTGGTGTCGCTCCAGCCTTCCATAGTTTCGTATATGGGTTCGACTGCCGCCTGATCAGCGGTACTGGCGGGAAACCGGCGCAGGCGTTGATCACCSMGYTKWKMRMCMWKMCARMYKTYAWYKKYCRGSATGCSGKCSAKMWCATCAATTTTGGTCAGGGCAATGCCGTCAATACCGCCAATGGTAATGGCTTGGCGCACCATGACCGCATCAAACCAGCCGCAGCGTCTTTGCCTCCCGGTCACCGTGCCAAATTCATGACCACGTTCACCCAGACCTTGCCCGACTTCATCAAAAAGTTCCGTCGGAAACGGCCCCTCGCCGACGCGGGTCGTGTAAGCTTTGGTGATGCCCAGCACATATGACAAGGCCTTTGGCCCCATGCCGGAACCACCTGCCGCCTGTCCGGCGATCGTATTGGAAGAAGTCACGAACGGATATGTGCCGTGATCAATATCCAGCATGGCCCCTTGAGCGCCTTCAAACAAAATACGTTTGTCAGCCCGCGAAGCCTTGTCAAGTTCGTGCCAAACCGGGCCAATAAATGGCAATATCTTGGGTGCGATGTCTAATAATTTTTGGATCAACGCGTCCGCGTCCGCAGGGCCGTGCCCCAAGCCCTGACGCAAAGCATTGTGGTGGTGCAACAGATTTGCAACACGATCTGCCAATCCGCTGGCATCAGCAAGGTCGCAAACCCGGATCGCACGCCTGGCTACCTTGTCTTCATAGGCCGGGCCGATACCGCGCTTGGTGGTGCCGATTTTAATCCCGTCCGTGCGGTTTTCGCGAATTTCGTCAAGCTCGCCGTGAATAGGCAGAATTAAAGTCGCGGTTTCTGAAATAATCAAATTATCCGGTGAAATTTTAACGCCTTGCTCGCGCACACGGGCCATTTCGTCGACCAAAGCCCAGGGATCAACTACAACCCCATTGCCAATAACCGACAATTTACCGCCGCGCACAACCCCCGACGGCAGGAGTGATAATTTATACACCTTACCATCGATTACCAAGGTATGACCGGCATTATGGCCACCTTGAAAACGGGCAATAACGTCGGCCCGGTTTGACAACCAATCAACGATTTTACCCTTACCTTCGTCGCCCCATTGAGAGCCGACAACAACTACATTCGCCACTGAAAAATCCTTTATTTATTCCTAAAATCTGCGGGCAATGCGAAAACCGGCATTATTCAAGCCTTCGTTTTCCGGGCCACCCAGTATCTGGCCATGACTTAAATGCTCATAGGTAATTTCGCCAGCCCATTTTTCATTAAATCTATAACCAAAAGTCAACCCGGTACGAAAAAGCACGCGTCCACCAAATTCGATTTCAGTAAATTTACGCCGCCGCCGT
Organism: Robiginitomaculum sp.; assembly: GCA_002733385.1. Classification (GTDB taxonomy): domain Bacteria; phylum Pseudomonadota; class Alphaproteobacteria; order Caulobacterales; family Maricaulaceae; genus Robiginitomaculum_A. Next base: position 83,300 of record NVVO01000005.1, on the reverse strand, counting down.
TCAGAAACCTCTACCGGATCAGTAGACAATAGCGGATCTGGTGTCCTAACCGCCCCGTCATGCGTGACTAGCCCAAATCCCAAATCAGCATAATATCTGTTTTGAAAGTCGTGTCGCCATAACAGTCCAGCCCCGCCGAACGAGGTTTTTCCTCCCAAATTGAGCGAACCACCTACAAATGGTTTAGGACTATAGGCCCAAGATAGCCAGTCCGGAGAATTGAAGATATATTCACCCGTAACTGATATACTTTGTTCCTTACCCTTACGCCCGCCGAGTAGACCGTCAAAAAATTTGGCATCATGCACCATAACCCCAAGGCGAATTTCGTCCGCTTGCGCTAAGTGGCCACCAAATCCCGCCAAAGCGCAAATCAGTGTGGTTGATAAAAATATTTTTTTCATACATACCCCGTGGTGATTTCCAAAAACATCTAACACATGATTTTAGCTTTGTGCAGGATAAATGTGCAAATTAAAAACTTAATGATTTTGCGAATTTAACTTGGTCAATATCACGCACGGCCTGTTCAATTTTAGCACTGACTGGCCCGTCAACCGACACCAGACAAATCGCCCGCCCGCCCTCGGCGTCCCGGCCCAAGAAAAATGTGGCTATATTGACCTTGTTATCACCCAAGAGCGTACCCAAAGCCCCGATAAATCCGGGCCGGTCATCATTACGCACATACAGCATGTTAGGCGTGAACGCCGCGTCCATGGAAACACCAAACAAGTTCAACAAGCGCGGTTCGCCGCCGTATAACGAGCCTGTCACCTCTAATTTACGACCTCCAGAAGCAATAACAAGCTTGATCAAATTGTCCTGATTTCCGGCGTCGCCCTGGGTAGATTCCTTGACATCAATCCCCCGCTCAGCCGCTATGGCCGGAGCCGACACCATATTGACCTCACTCATCATGGGCGACAATAGCCCCGACAAGGCCGCCGCCGTCATGGGCTTGGTGTTAAGCTCGGCCACATCGCCCATATAGCAAAACTCCACACCTTCGATCGGGTCTTCCAGCAATTGTCCGGTGAGCGCACCCAATTTTTCGGCCAAATCCACAAACGGTGTTAGGCGCGGGGCTTCTTCGGCGCTAATAGACGGCATGTTCAGGGCATTGGTGACGGCACCTGACAGTAAAAAATCCGCCATTTGCTCGGCCACTTGCACGGCGACATTTTCCTGGGCTTCCAATGTGGAGGCACCCAGATGCGGGGTAGCGATAAAGTTTTTGGTACCAAATAACGGGTTTTCCGTGGCCGGTTCGCTCTCGAACACATCCAGAGCGGCGGCGCGAATATGGCCGCTTTCAAGATATTCCTTAAGTGCCACCTCGTCCACCAAACCACCGCGCGCCGCATTGACCAAAATTAGTCCCGGCTTGGTCTTGGCCAAAGCTTCACGGCTGATAATACCCCGTGTGCCGTCCGTAAGCGGTGTATGTAAGGTGATGGCATCAGARCGSGTRAAKATATCRTCAAGCTCGACCTTYTCYACRCCSAGAGCCACRGCCCGCTCCGGTGTYARATAKGGRTCAWAGGCRATGACTTTCATCTTGAGCGCCAARGCMCGTTCAGCCACCARTGCGCCAATATTRCCGCACCCAATAAYGCCMAGSGTYTTGTTRTAAAGCTCRATRCCCTTGAAATCCGCCTTGGGCCATTCGCCSGCYTGGGTRCGRWYKGAMGCCGCCGGRATTTGCCGWGCRCAYGANNNCAACAATRMYRSMRSWKSNTNNTCCGCCGTGGTGATMGCATTACCAAATGGCGTGTTCATCACCACGATACCGCGTGCTGTCGCCGCTTTTTTATCAATATTGTCCGTGCCTATTCCGGCCCGACCAATGACTTTCAGATTGGTCGCGGCAGCAATAATATCAGCATCCGGTCTGGTGCTTGAGCGCACCGCTAAACCATCATACTCCGGGATAATTTTGATCAACTCGTCTTTGGTAAGTCCGGTGATGACATCCACATCAACACCTCTATTTTTAAATACACGTCTAGCTTGGTCTGACATTTTGTCAGCGATTAACACTCTAACCATGAGCATTCTCCTTTAATTTATTGTAGGAATTATTTGATTATTTAAATGTTTTTTCGCATTGAACTGCAAAACCCCATTCAAGCCACGGGATCAAATCCAGGATATCCTGTTTACCGATGAGGCCGGACGCCCAAACCCGAAAGCCGGGAGGCGCGGTGCGGTAGGAACCAAAATCATAGGCCACACCTTGGTCGCTGATCATCTTAACGACGGCTGACGCAAAGGCCGATTGTGCGCTGGCGTCCAGAGCCGCGAAACGCGGATCAATGATTTTCATGCACACCCCGGTGTTGGAGCGTTGTTCCGGCACCGCACATAGATTTTCAATCCACGGTGTCTTGTCCATCCAGTCTTGTAAAACGGCGAAATTTGCATCTGCCCGGTCATGCATCCACTGTAAACCACCCTTTTTACCACCTTGGTCACGCACCCACTTTAAAGTCTCGATATGGTCTTCGGCGCACATGAGAGACGGGGTGTTGAGGGTCGAACCCTCGAACAAGCTCTCGTTCAATTTGCCGTTTTTGGTCATGCGGAAAATCTTCGGCAATGGCCAAGGCGGTGTGTAGCTTTCCAGACGCTCTACGGCATGGGGCGATAGTATAATCATCCCGTGTCCGGCTTCGCCGCCCATGTTTTTCTGCCAAGAATATGTGACAACATCCAGCTTGTCCCAAGGCAATTCCTGAGCGAAGGCCGCAGATGTGGCATCACAAATGGTCACGCCTTCGCGGTCGGTCGGGATAAAATCAGCATTTGGGACGCGCGCGCCTCCCGTCGTGCCGTTCCATGTAAACACCAAATCCCGGTCACCGGTATATTGGCTTAAATCCGGCAATTCGCCGTAATCAGCCTTGAGAATCCGTAAATCCTTGAGCGGTAACTGGCTTTCGGCATCCGTAATCCAAGCATAGCCAAAGTTCTCCCAAGCCGCCACATCAACCCCGCGCGGCCCCAGCATCGACCACATAGCCATTTCAACTGCACCGGTATCGGATGCAGGTACAATGGCAATACGGTGGCTGTCCGGCACTTCCAGCACTTCGCGGGTCAGATCAATCACTTCCTTGAGAACCTGCTTACCCAAAGGGCTACGGTGCGAACGGCCAAGCGCCGCGTCTTTGAGGAAATCCGGTGTCCAGCCGGGCCGCTTACGAGAAGGCCCAGGCGAAAATCGTCCATCGACCGGTTTAATGGTCGGCATTACTATAGTCATAAAAGTCTCCAAACGGGCAATTTTTGTAACCCGAAAAAAACAACGCCCTAGTGGGAGGACGCAACCCGGAGGCGTTATGGGGGATTCGGGTTGGGGGGTCAAGTGTGGAGTGTTCAAGGAAAGGTGAGATTTGTTTTGGTCGGTTTTAATTTCAAAACGGACCTTAGGAGAGGACATAAAGTACAACAAAATAAGTGTTATTTATTTCGTATTCCAAGCTTTTCGTAGTTTAAAAAATGTGGAACACTTATTGTCTCATGGTCGTAACTTGGTTGTTTTACTTCACCTGATTTGATTCTTGTTATCAGGTTATCAATTTTTTCTATGCCCTCAATTCCCAGCAGGGTTTGTAATTTTTTGAACCCAACATCTGTTTCGGCTCGTATGAAAATTTCAAATCCAGTGTGATGGTAGCTTGCGTAAAGCAGTGTAATTGGATACCAAGGTATCCTACGGCTATCATTCACATGTATGTACCGTGCAATGTACAGAACAAAATCTGCTTGCATTAAGTCAGCAAAAGAGAGATTGATACCTACACATCTTTCTTTTAGTAGGTCCGCATGTAATGATATTCGTCTGAGTTTGAGACGACTCTTTCTCGATTCCAATGATGTAAGATATGGTCGAAAAACAGAAATATCTTCAAGTGACGGTTGTTGATTTGCTAAAGAAATGTAATAACCTCCGTTAATTAGAGTTTCCGCTTCTATAAAATTTCCTCGTTTAATTAGAACCGCAATTATATAGAGAAAAACTTCATGATGCAAAAATTTAAATACATCCCAATCCCAATCTCGAAATCTAGAAATGTTTTCGGGTCGGTCAGTAAATTTGTAAAAACTTTCTAAAAACTTAATAGTTTCATCTAAATATGACATGTCAGGCGAAAATTTTGCCAGTGCCTCAAAGAGGTTAATAATTTCATTCCGGTAAGGAATAAAGTTTTCAATCATTTTAATGACTGCGTCATCAAATGGATCGAAGTTGGTGTCCGGTCGAAAGTGCTCTAAGCCTGCAATTAACTCTTCAAAATACTCCGATAGTGAAGCAACAAAATATGGTTTATTAGTTTTTATTGCTTCGATCGCTCTTTTATACTTTACCGAAGTAGAGATTTTTGCGGCAATGTCACCGTCAGTGATATATTTCGGCACCTTACCCAATGGCGGGGGGACATGAACTGGTTTGTCATAAATCCATCGTACCAACCTCTCAAATTGTAAGGATTCTTCTTCGATATTGGTAAAGTCAATATATATTCTTGAGGTATAGTATGTTGGAGTGCACGCCTCTCCAGCCTCGTCTCTCTCGAAAATTACTGCAACAAACTTATCTTGTTCTTGTTCTGAATATAATTTTGAAGAAATTATTTGCGCTTCTGTGCCGACGCCGCCTTTTCTTTTATCAGCTTTTGACTGATACGCCTTATCACACGCAATAATGACTTTCGTAATTTCGGGATCATTGACCATTTTTTCCATAAAGGCATTTGCGTCATGCCCATCCCGCAAATGCCATTTATCTAATATTACTTCAACGCCTTCCGACATTAAGTCTTCCGCAAGTTTGATAATCCGATTTTCATATTCAGGACTAGACCAGCTATATGAAATAAATGTCTTAGGGTTTTTTATAAGTTTTTCGGTCATGTAAACCATATAGGCGTAAGCTCATAGGGATTCAATGGAACTTGAGTAATATGCTAATTTACTTACGCCCCACACACCAAATCCAACCCTTAGTCTTCAGTTTCATAGTTGGGTACTACTTTTTCGTATTCCACCGCGCTCCATCTCCCAATAAAGTGACCGTCTCACACTCCCGTCCGGCCTTACGCTATCCATCTCCCCCATTTGCGTAAACCCCAGATGCTCTATGATTTTTTGGGAGCGGATGTTTTCCGTCGATGATGTCAGGGCGATGAGGCGGACGCCTATTGTTTTGAACGCAAAGTCGCACATGGCTTTTACGCCGGTCGTGCCCAGGGATTGGTTTTGGTGGGTGTGGGCTATGACGCCGCCGAATTCGCAGGCTGACCATTTGGGCCAGAACTGGAAATCGGTGACGGACATGATCTTGCCGTGTTCGTCTCGGGCGTAGAGCAAAAGCCCGTCCCCTGCCCGCGCTTGGGCCTGATGGTCTAGGATCCAGTCGGTTACGGATTGCAGACTGAAAGGTCGGGGCAAGGTGTAGACATCACCCGAAACCCGTTCGTCTTTGAGCAGTTCAAGTATCTCCGGAGCGTGGTGCGGTTGCACCAATTTACTGCACCCGTTTTCGTCGTTAATCTGGCGGACATTTTGCACGGCGGCGCGGATTTGCGCCGCTTGCGCTTTTGAAACATCTAATTTGGTTTTTGGCTCCATACCTTCAATTAGCTGATGAAATTTTGTGCATCAAGCAAATTGTGCGGACAATAATTGGGCAAATCACGGGTTTTACGCAGATTTATCATCAAACCAGCCCGGCAATCTCGACAGATGACAATCTCCCACATTAGCAACAGCCAACTCAAAACTGAAAGAAGACTATGAAAAAAATTGAAGCCATCATCAAGCCGTTCAAACTGGACGAAGTTAAGGAAGCCCTGCAGGACTTGGGCATTACCGGCATGACCGTATTGGAAGCCAAGGGCTTTGGCCGTCAAAAAGGCCATACGGAAATGTACAGAGGCGCCGAATATGTCGTCGATTTCCTGCCCAAGCTCAAGATCGAGCTGGTCGTCGCCGAAGATCAGGTCGAACCGGTTATGCAGGCCATCGCCAAGGTCGCCAACACCGACAAAATCGGCGACGGCAAAATCTTCGTTCACGATATCGAACAAGCCGTGCGTATCCGTACCGGCGAAACCGGCACGTCTGCTCTTTGACCAGCCTAGCACCCAACGACACCATATTTATCTGGAGACACACAATGTCATATTTTAAAACATCCCTGAAACTTTTACCACTTTTACTCTTCGCCGCACCGAGCGTTCAGGCGCAAACCACAGATGTGGCGGAGCTTGCGGCCCAGCTGGAAGCCAGCAACACCCAAAACGCTTATATCTTCAACACGTTACTCTTCCTAATCGGCGGGTTTTTAGTCATGTGGATGGCGGCGGGTTTCGCCATGCTGGAAGCCGGGCTAGTGCGCACCAAAAACGTCTCCATGCAGTGCCTGAAAAATATTTCGCTTTACGCAGTCGCCGGGATTATGTTCTGGGCGGTTGGTTATCAATTGATGTACGGCATCACCGAGGGCGGCTTTATCGGCGTGCCCAAAATCATGAGCTTTGGGGCGCCCGATACAGCCACCGGATATTCAGACCACTCGGACTGGTTTTTCCAAATGGTGTTTTGCGCCACCACGGCCTCTATTGTCTCAGGCACACTGGCGGAGCGGATTAAATTTTGGCCGTTCTTGTTGTTCACGGCGCTGTTGACTGGGTTTATCTATCCAATCGTCGGCTCTTGGGAATGGGGCGCAGGCTGGCTTGATGCTAAGGGGTTTTCGGATTTTGCTGGTTCCACTCTCGTCCATTCTACGGGCGGTTGGGCGGCGCTTGCTGGCGCGATCATACTGGGCGCACGGGCTGGAAAATACGGCAAAAATGGCCAGATCAACCCGATCCCCGGCTCCAACATGCCTATGGCCACCCTGGGTGTGTTTATCCTGTGGCTCGGCTGGTTCGGCTTTAACGGCGCCTCGCAATTGGCCATGGGGACGATTAGTGATGTAACGGATGTCTCGACCATCTTTGTCAATACCAATATGGCCGCATGTGCCGGTGTTGTTACGGCGGTTCTCTACACCCAATTACGCTATAAAAAAATCGACCTGACCATGGCCCTTAACGGTGCACTGGCCGGGCTGGTGGCGATTACCGCCGAGCCGCTAACCCCAAGCGTTCCCGTCGCCATGCTGGTCGGCGGGCTTGGTTCATTACTGGCCATGTTAACCGTCCCCTTGCTGGACAAGTTTAAAATCGACGATGTGGTCGGCGCTATTCCTGTGCATTTGGTGGCGGGAATTTTCGGCACGCTGGCGGTGGCTTTTACCAACCCGAACGTCAGCTTTTACCCGCAACTGATCGGCGTGGTCTCCATTGGGGTATTTGTATTCACCGTCAGCACTATTTTCTGGCTAGCTCTGAAAGCCACCACCGGAATCCGTGTGTCCGCCGAAGAGGAACATATGGGCCTTGACCAAGGCGAACTTGGTGTCGCGGCCTATCCTGAATTTGTATCTTAACCCCCTTTACTCACTTTAATTAAATTGGATAATATTATGAATAACCTAGCATTTAAATTTGCACTTCCCTTTATGGCTCTCGCATTTTCAGCCAATGCCATGGCCCAAGATAACAGCGACATCAGCGTCAGTGTCAGCGTGGATTATGTCACGGAATATGTATTTCGCGGCACCACGCTAGCCGGAGAAGCATTTCAACCGGGCGCTGAAATCGCATTTGGAGATTTCAGCGCCGGGGTCTGGGCTTCGATTGCCAACGGCGAAGAAAGCATTGCCTTCGCCGACGAAATCGATTTTTACGCGGGCTATGGTTTCGACATAAGTGAAAAAATCTCCGCTGATGTCGGGGCCACCTTGTATCACTACCCGCAATCTGGCGGGGTGCTTGATATTGGCGCAAATGATGCCAGCACACTGGAAATTTACGGCGGGCTTGGCTTTGACACCTCTCTCGCCCCGAATGTCACGGCCTATTATGATTTCACCTTGAAAACTTTCACATTGATAGGTGGTGTTGAGCATTCATTCCCGGTCGGCGAAAAAACCAGCTTTGATTTGGGCGCAAATGCCGGGCTTGTTGCAACGGACGGTGCAGGTGATTACCAATACGGGACGCTATCCGGGGCATTGTCTTACGGGTTTGATGACAGCACATCCGTCTATATCGGGGTCAACGGGGGATTGAGTTCGCAAAACACCTTTTTTGWTACCAATTTCGACATCACAAACCCCGCAACAATATCTGCGNCCAGCAAATCAAGTGTCTGGTTTGGTGTCGGAATTTCATCTGGATTTTAGGAGAGTTTTAGGCAGATTTATAACTTTCAAAATCTTCAACATAAAGCGCACCGGTGCCGTTTACGGCGTACAAAAGACTCCAATAATCATAGGAATTCGCTAGCCCGTCTGTCCATATCACCCGTCCGGACTGGTTGACCGCCCAAAACACCGGTGCGCTTTTTAAATCTAGGTCTGTAATAAAACTGCCGCTTTTTTCCAGCAAAACCGTCATGGGCAAACCATTTTTATGGGCCAATCGTTCTTGTTTATACCACAGGGCTAAATCGGATTTCTGTCTGGATTTATTGGTAATCACCACCAATGGCGCCAGATTATTGCCGAGAAAATCATACATGCTACGATAGGATTTAAGCGCCTGATTATAGGCATGGTTGGCCCGGCTATTGGCCATAAAACATAAAGGCATGACTTGCCCATCACTCAGGCGGGAAATCAAACTTGGCAAATCTGCACCAGACCGCATTGGGGTTTTTCTATCAATCCGTTGCAATTTATAATGCAGCGGCAACATACGGCCAAGCATTGGATGGTTTTGCTCTATATTGATCTTCGCCAAGTTAGCTCCTTGACAAATACGTGCCGATGTCGGGTTCAGTTCATAGGCTTGGCGCATATATTCAGTGTAATACATCAAATCCGCACCATCTCGCGCCAGCATGGCCAAATAATAATACCCCAAAGCCTGAACATCCCCGCAATAGCTGTTCGCGTCGCTTTCCACGAATTTGCGAATATCGCGCGCGGCACTTTCCGTATTATTGCGTTCATAATTACAAATGGCTTGCATAAATCTGGCAATGGGTTCTGGCCTGCCCGCCCCCAGCACCACCCGAATTAGACTGGCTGGTGTCTTTGTTGCTACAAGTCGCGAAAGGGCAAAAATACTGTCATAATCTTCTTGCTCCCATAATTTGTAAAACCCAGATGACCCGTCATAGCCAGTTTTTCGGGCATGGCCCAATATCGCTTTGGCAGACACCAGAAAGCGTACACCAAGCGGCATGGCCTTCATTCTGATGTCGACGATGGTGTTGTGGTGCGGGCTGTAAAACCTATAAATCACAACACTGGCCTTCAGCAATACCTCGTCTAAGTCCAGCCCGACCGCTGCAACCCCGTTGACGCTGAGCAAGGCATCCCCCGGCGATAGCCCCAAGATTTGCGCCGGAGAATTTATGGCAATTTTGTGTATGATCTGGGCGGTTGATAAATCCGGCGAAAATTTGACCGTGTAATGACGGATTGTATCGAGCCATTCTACCTTGGGCATTTGCATGTGTCGTTCCTGTCTACCAACCCCACTGATGAAATGTGACCCAAACCGAATTATGGTGAAGCCAACAGGATTATCAAACCATAGCTGCCTTTATGCTTAACCGGATATAATCAGGATCAGGATCAATGTCTTTTAAAAATTCGGTAGAGAAGATAATGACTTGCAAAGCCTTCTAGGGTTCAATAGCTAGGATAAATGGCAAGAAACAAAAACCACAGGGCAAATACCGTCAAATTATACACAATGGTCGCAGCTATTGTTCTGATTTGGAGTACCGCCTATAACTTGATGTATTACACGGTTTATTCTGGTGGTTTTCCGGCGCAATGGATACCTGCGGCCCGCACTATATTGCCGGCCTTGGCCATAACTCTTTATGTCTATGCACGCGGTATGAAACTGCCAAAGCTTGGTGATAAACGCTGGCTTTGGTACGGTTTAATGGGGTTTTTCGGCATGACCGCGCCATTTTTACTCCTGGCAATGGGCAATGAGCGCGGTGTGGAAAGTGGTATATCGTCTATTTTGACCAATGGTGTCACCCCTTTATTCACCATTGTTTTGGCGCATTTTCTGGTTAAGTCCGAGCGCTTGAGCTGGCGCAAATCCGCCGGTTTTATCATCGGCTTTATCGGCGTGGTGTTCTTATTTATGCCTGAAAACCTGGATTTGAAATTTATTCAAAATTGGCAAGGACAAAGTTTCATCCTTATGGTGGCACTAAGTTATGCTCTGGCGGCAATTGTTGCCAAGCGAGCCCCGGATACACCCGCCAGTATCGGGGCGGCAATTATGTTGATAACCGCTGCGATTACCGCGCTGGTTATTGCCATACCGTCGGGCATGCCGTCTGGCAACTATTCCGGCGGGGTACTGTTGGCTTTGTTTGTGCTAACTGTGTTTTCAACCGGGCTGTCCGATATTCTTTATCTTAAGGTTATAAAACTGTCCGGCCCCAGCATGATTGCTAAAATCAATTATCTGGTGCCGGTTTTCGCCCTGATATTTGGTATGCTATTCCTGAGCGAGGCATTTAGCTGGCGATCTATCGCCGCCATGATGATTATCATCACCGGGCTTTTAATTGCCAAGGCTGACAATAAACAAAAGCCTGATGAAAGCCAAGCCATGAAGAAAACCCAATGAGCAGGTTTACCCATTTGCCATTGGCATTTCTTATCACCATTACTTTGCTGATTTGGGGTACGGAATACACACTGGTCGGCACCATTGACCCGCTAGCCATTAGTGAAGCCTGGCAAGTGACCATACGCATGGGTTTTGGGGCATTTTTGATGGTGATTTTCGTATTAGTTCGCGGTCATCGACTACCGCGCTTAGCAGACAAAAGCTGGGTGGTTTACGGTATAATGGGCTTTATCGGCATGACCATCCCGTTTTATTTGATCGCCAAAGGCTATAATGCCGGCATTGATAGCGGTCTAATTTCCATACTGATTGGTGTGACTCCTTTATTCACAGTGGTGTTGGCGCACTTTTTTGTCCGTTCGGAGCCTTTGACCAAGTTTAAATCGCTTGGATTTTTTATCGGATTTATCGGCGTCTGCGTGTTGTTTTTACCAAAGGAACTAAGCTGGGCATTGGCCGAGAATTGGCAAATACAGGCCTTGGTTGTCTTGGCAGCCTTTGGCTACGCCGCCACATCTATCCTAGGCAAACGTGCGCCCTTACAACCCCCTAGCGTCGGTGCAGCGATCATGTTGCTCGGCGGGGCGCTAAGCGCCGTCGTCTGCGCCTTGCTGTTCGCAAGCGCCGAAATACCGCGTGCCATACCGCCAACCAATATCCTGGCGGCTCTAGCGGCTTTGACCATTGGGGCGACGTTCTTGGGCAATTTGTTATATTTACGCCTCTTGCAAATTTCCGGCCCCAGCCTGATTGCCAAAATCAATTATATGGTTCCGGTGATTGCCATCATTTCGGGCATGGTATTTTTGGGGGAAGATTTTCAAAACAAATACGCGGTCTCTCTGGTGATCATAATCACGGGCCTAGTCATAGCCCGCATAGGGACATCTATACCAGATGAGCAAGGGCAAAATGGCCCATAACAAAGCGCTATTTTACGCGGCTTGTTTGGCCATTATTCTGATTTGGGGCACGGCCTATACATTGGTCGGGTTTATTGTTGATAGCATAGAACCCGCTTGGATGGTCGCTATACGTACCACCATTGCCGCCTGCGTTCTAAGCCTATACGCCCTTTGGCGCGGGCACAGATTTCCGGCTTTTCGCGATAAAACCTGGCGTTGGTACGCAACTATGGGCTTTATTGGCATGGCCTTGCCGTTTTATTTATCTGCCCAAGGCCAGATTGAAGTTGACAGTGGACTAACATCTATTCTTGTGGGTGTCATGCCCTTGATTACCATTGTATTGGCACATTTTTTCGTTAAGGGCGAACATTTGACAGTGCGAAAAACCCTTGGGTTTTTTATCGGATTTGCCGGCATTATTTATCTGTTTATACCAGTTCCGTTCAAATGGGAAATGGTTCAAAATTGGCAATCTCAGGGTCTTATTCTGGTGACGGCCCTGTGTTATGCCTCCATGACCATTATCGCGAAAAGAGCGCCCGAAATTGCGCCGAGCCTTGGCGCCGCCATGATGGTATTTTCCGCAGCTATTTTTTCTGTGATCTATGTCTTAATATATAGTTGGGGCACGGGCTTTCCTCAAACCATGCCGCCGCGCTCTGCCCTTATAGCATTGTTAGTTCTGTCCCTCGGGGCCACGGCAATTGCGCAAATACTTTATCTGCGTCTTATTCAAATCAGCGGCCCAAGCTTTGTCTCCAAATTGGCATATCTTGTGCCTGTCGCATCAATCATTGCAGGCATCATCTATCTGGACGAGGTATTTTCCTGGCGGCTGGTCGGCGCTATGTTGGTGATTTTTGTCGGGCTACTGATTGCCAAAAGTGAGCAAAAACCGGGCTAATTTTGCAATTTTTTTAAAGCCGCGAACGGGCTAGCCGTAGTTTCAGGCTGGTTCTCACCTGCACCCAGATTATGATTAAGCGGGCCGTTACCTTGCCCTAGTTTTGGGGCAGTGCGTATGGCCCCGAACACAAATTCACGAGCAACACGCACGGCGACCTCTAGCGGTGCGCCCTGGGATAACAAAGCCGCGACCGCGCTGGCCAACGTACATCCGGTGCCGTGGGTATGTTTGGAATATATGCGCGGCGCACTCATGATGTGATTACCGTCCGGCGTCACCAACACATCTGTGATATTTTTTGTCTCCAAATGCCCGCCTTTCATGAGCGCAGCATATGCCCCCATTTCCAAGAGAGCCTCCCCGGCTTTAATCAATCCGTCTACATCAACGGGTCTAAACCCCGTCAGAATTTCCGCCTCGTCTATGTTGGGAGTAATCACGTCGGATATGGGTATGAGCAACTCTTTCAAGGCTTTAATGGCCGTATCTTCAAGTAGTTTATCACCGCTGGTCGCCGCCATCACCGGGTCTAGCACCACGGCGCATTCTTCGGTGTCATTGGCAATGACATCCGCAACCGCTTCGATGATGTCGCGGTTCGCCAACATGCCGATCTTGATCACATCCGCACCAATATCCGACAGCATTGATCGCATTTGTGCCGCCACCAAATCCGGTGCCAATGCCTCTACCCTCTGTACGCCAAGGGTATTTTGCGCCGTAATCGCCGTAATCGCCGTAGCTGAATAAACCCCAAACGCCGCGCATGTCTTGATGTCAGCCTGTATCCCCGCCCCGCCGGAGCTATCGGAGCCAGCTACGATGAGGACGCGGGGTACTGGCATCCTGCTTGTCATAGCCCATATTCCTTGCTTAGTTTGTCACGAATTTGCGCGTTTCTACTGTCAATAATGCGCGAAATATTAAAATACTCAATCACCAACAATAGACCATAAGCTGACGGAAACCAGATTATAAACCCAATACCCTTAAAGCCCGTCATAATAAAAAAGACCGCAATAGTGACAACAGGGATGGCAATTCCGGCCTTGATATAGCCCAGATAGAATCTGTGTAAGCCTAGCAACCCGCCAACAAGCAACAGGGATAACGGCATCCAAACCGTTATGCGCTTCTCGTTATACAAACGTAACATTTCATATTTACGTCTATATTTTGATTTTTCATGATTTTGTTCAGCCATATTATCTCTCCCCAATCGTCTTCCACACTTTAACCGCTTGCACAGTCTCTTCTACGTCATGCACCCGCAAGATGGAAGCGCCCATACTGGCACCCCATAAGGCGCTGGCTATAGAGCCGCCCAGACGCTCACCCACCTGACTGCCGTCAATCACACCAATGAAGCTTTTGCGGGATGTGCCCAGTAATATAGGGCAACCCAGAACATGAAAATCATCCAGATGCCCAAGCAGGTCGAGATTGTCCTGCAGACGTTTACCAAAGCCGATACCCGGATCAATGATGATGTTGTCGCGTTTGACACCCGCCTTTTGAGCGATATTTATGCGGGCCTTCAAATCGGCCATAACTTCCGCAACCACATTTTTGTAGCCTGGGTTATCTTGCATGGTTTTTGGACTGCCGCGCATATGCATCAGCACGATTTGGCAATCAAGTTTCGCGGCAATCTCCGGCGAACGATCGTCAAATTCCAATGCTGTGACATCATTCCATATGCTGGCCCCTGCCGCTACCGCCGCACGGGCAATTTCCGGCCTGCGGGTGTCAATGGAGATTTGCGCGTCAAGCCCGGTGAGCGCTTCTATGACCGGAATAACCCGATTAAATTCCTGCGCCTGTTCAACCACATCCGCACTAGGTCGCGTGCTCTCGCCGCCAATATCAATGATATCCGCGCCCTCACTGACCATCTCGTGGGCACGAGCTACGGCCCGTTTCACGACATCAAACCGTCCACCATCCGAGAAACTATCCGGCGTGACATTAAGGATGCCCATGATTTTCGGAGGTTTAAACATGAGATATCCACCGTGCGGTGTGTGCCAATGGTGGATTACGCGCAAGAGCGCTAATCCACCCTACTTATTTACCTAACTTTCCGGCTGTGGTTTGTCGCCCATTGGCTTTTTCTTGGGGCTTTTCTTGGACTTTTTCTGGGGTGTAGTGACCGGAATAGCCGACAGGCCCGGCTTGCCGTCGTCATTATCAAAGTCCGGGCGTTTTGGCTTGATATTGTCGCTGATCAGGTTTTTGATCTCGTCGCCGGACAGGGTTTCATATTCGAGCAAAGCTTCAGATAGCCTAACCCAGTCCTTCTTCTTTTTCTTTAAAATAGCCGTGGCCGTAGCATGGGCGTCGGTGACAAACTTTTTAATTTCGTCCTCGATCAGGCGTGCGGTTTCAGGCGAAATGGCCGAACCGCGCCCAATACCGGGCATGAAGCTGTCCACATCGGTATTTTTATAGGCAATCGGCCCGACGGCATCTGAAAGCCCCCACTCCGTCACCATGGCCCGGGCAATGCGTGTCACCTGTTCGATATCTGACGAGGCGCCAGAGGTGACTTTATCATAACCAAATTTAAGCTCCTCGGCCGCCCGTCCGCCCATGGCCATGGCCATGCTGGCGATCATTTGTTCTCTGGACTGGGAAATTTGGTCACGTTCGGGGAGATATTGCACCATGCCGAGAGCGCGGCCCCTCGGAATGATGGTTGCTTTATGGATAGGGTGGGCACCCGGCATATTCATGCCGACTATAGCATGTCCAGCTTCGTGGTAGGCGGTATTGGCCCGCTCCTCATCGGTCATAGACAGGCTTCGCCGCTCGGCTCCCATCAGAACTTTATCGCGGGCATCTTCAAATTCGCGCATGGTGACTTTACGTTTATTGCGCCGTGCCGCCAACAATGCGGCCTCGTTGACCAAATTGGCCAAATCAGCCCCGGACATGCCCGGCGTACCGCGTGCGATATATTTGCTGTCCACATCTTTGCTGAGAGGAACTTTCTTCATATGTACCATCAGAATTTTTTCGCGCCCCATAATGTCCGGCAAGGGTACTTCGATCTGGCGGTCAAACCGGCCTGGGCGCAACAAAGCTTTGTCCAAAACATCAGGACGGTTGGTGGCCGCGATAATGATCACGCCTTCCTGACCGTCAAATCCGTCCATCTCGACCAAGAGCTGGTTCAAGGTCTGTTCGCGTTCTTCGTGACCGCCCGATGTACCGACACCACGGTGGCGACCAACCGCATCAATCTCGTCAATAAAGATGATGCAGGGCGCGTTTTTACGGGCCTGTTCAAACATATCGCGGACCCGCGACGCACCGACACCAACAAACATTTCAACAAAATCCGAACCGGATATGGTGAAAAACGGCACACCCGCTTCACCCGCAACCGCCTTGGCCAACAAGGTTTTACCGGTTCCGGGTGGGCCAATCAGCAAGGCCCCTGTGGGGATTTTAGCGCCAAGGCGCTGGAATTTGGTCGGGTCTTGCAAAAATTCGATGACTTCTTGCAAATCTTCCTTGGCGTTTTCCACGCCCGCAACATCATCAAATGTCACTTTGGTCTGGTCTTCGGTGAGCATTTTTGCCCGCGATTTGCCAAAGCTCATAGCCCCGCCCTTGCCACCGCCTTGCATGGAACGCATGAACCATATGGCAATGCCGACAAATATAATGAACGGTAAAATATTGACCAATACCGTGACCAGCATATTGCCCTGCTTTATGGGGTTTTCGTCATAGGGGACGTTCCATTCTTCAAATTTTTGCTGGTAATATTCAGAAAACGAAAATTCGGCCGTAAAGGTTTTGCCGTCACTTAATGTACCCGTCGCAGTCGCTTTGCTTCTGTCTATACTCACTTGCGCAAGTTGCCCGGTTTTAGCCGCCGCAATAAATTCCGATGTGGTGAGCGCATTGCTCACCTCAGGCTTCATAGCGTTTTGCGACACGGTGATCATGACCAAAAACATAGTGATGATGATGGCCCAAAGGGCGAAATTGCGCATTTGCATATTATTATCTTTCGTTAGTACCGCCCGGCAGTGAGCGCTCATGCTGAACCATACTATATAAGGCAGAAAAACCAAAGGTTAAGGGGCATTTCAAATATTTTCACACGCAATGTCCCAATAATGATGCCAGCCGGGTGCGAACAAGCGAAACGGTGCCAAACCCATGCACAGATGCAGGATCATCGACAAACGGGATATGGCATATACGCTTGTCCATGATAAACAGGGGCAGGCATGGTCGAGCCGCTTTTGGAATTGTTTTCAAGAGGGCTCGATAGTCTCCCGGTATTTTGTGCTCCCAAGCCCCGAGCGCTATAATGGTCACTGTGTCCAGTTTAGATGATAACTTAAACCGCCCGTCCCAAATGGCTGGATTGTTTGCAGGCAGTTTTAGAGCTGGTAAGGTAGCAATCTGCGCCCGTCCTATGACGGCGCCTGGATCCCTTACGCATAAAATATCATGTTTGCGCGGCACAAATTGCACACCGCCAAGAGTTGCGCCGCCAAAATCGGCATGCCTTAATTTTCTGGCCAATTGCATTCTCTTTTGAACATTAGGTGCTTCTGCGTGCCCGGAAATAGCCGGGATTAAATATCTCAAAGCTTCCGCTACCATACCGAATTTTCCGCCGTTAAAACCCGCCAACAACCCGACCCCGCCCCATTCATATATCTTTGTAAACATCTGTATAAATTGGGTAATTCCTTCACGTTCTTCGCGCACAACCTCTCTGGACGCCTTGGCCATAATCAGCAGATTTTGTTGACAATTCGCCTTGCCAGCCAAATAATCGCGGACGCGAATGCGGGTAAATTGATGATTTTTATTGGACGGATCGTCAATCCAGACAAGCCTGTTGTTTCGGTTATACCGCCGCAAGGCTGCACGGGTACAAAACAGAAGCGGGCGGACAATGGTCAAATCCGCTACGATGGGCCAGACAGGGTAACTAGCCCGCTCACTCATGGCCGCCAGCCCGCGCCAGCCACTGCCGGCATTTTTACGCATCAGCACAGTTTCAACCTGATCATCTTGATTGTGGCCCAGCAAAAGTTTGCGGGCACCAATGGCCTGACATGCCTTCGCCAGTAAATGATAGCGAGAATTGCGGGCTTTTTCCTGAATGCCGGTTGTAGGTATTGCGCCGTCCCATTGGCATGTGAGTATTTGCGCACCCGCCCCCATAGCCACAGCCCGCTTTAATGCCAATCTTGCCTCATCACATGAGCCATGCCGCAAGCCGTGATCGACAATCAAGGCATGGACTGGACGACCCCGAGCCCATTTCAACACCAAAGACAAAAGCGCCGTACTATCTCCGCCGCCGGAGAACGCCACCGCTAATGGCGTTGTGTCTGGCCCAATCAGTCGGGATAATTTGACACACGGCACGGAATCGACACTATTATCTTTAACATCCACTGCGAAATTTCTCGATCCGGGCTTTCTCACGTACGGCGCGAACCGCTTGAGGATATTGCGCCGGGAAACTGGCCAAAGTTTGACAGGCCATATCTAATTTACCCAGAGACCTCGCCGTTGCCGCCAATTTTACCATAGCTTCAGGGGCATAATCGCCCTTGGGCGCGGCCCGCATGGAGGCAATATAATTTTCTGCTGCCTTGGAGAATCCGGATTTGGCATAATAGGTTTCCGCCAGCCAGAACAATACATCACCTTTGTCTCTGGCCGTCGGATTGAGATAGAGATATCTTGCAAATGCCGTCTGGGCGCCTAGAAAATCACCCTCGTTCATTTTGTCCAGGCCCTGRTTTACCAATTCCCTTCTGGTTATTTTGTCATCTGGGCCAGCCAATCCAGCCAAGGCCAGATCTTTATCCTCCTCGACGATAACGGGCGGGGCGGGTCTTGACGAACCGCCTGCATAAACACCGCCGCTACGCCTACCGCTATAAACGCCCGCACCCATCTGAGATGCATCAGGGTTTTGCGAGACAATATCAACGGCTTCCAAATGGCGTTGCACACGGGCAGACATGGACTGTAGGTCAACAATCTGCATCGCCAATGACTGGACTTGTTCTTGAAGAATATTGTTTTCATAACGTAGCCGCTCAACCTCACCAGTCATAGAGCGTTGTGACGATTCCAGTGCGTCCATGCGCTGCATCAAACGTTCGGCGGCCGGGTCGCCGGTTAAAATACGGCGTTCCAATGTCATCAATCTTTGCTCAAGCTGGAAAACTTTAGCTTCAAGCTCACGCTTACTGACGGCAAATGCCGGAAAAGTCAGACCAAATACAAGTATGAAACCAGTAAATAAAACTAAGATTCGCATAATACACCTATTGAAACGGACAGAGATGTTTAATCTTGTCACAAACTAGCGGCAAAACTAAGGCGTCTATCGTTAAAGTGCCGTTAACTTCCAGATGATGAGTTAGGGTATTGGGCCTGCGCCTAGCTGGTCCCGCCGACCAATACGGCTGAGTGGGCATTGCGGTTAATAGCCCATGCCTCTTCGTTGGAGCGTCCGTCAATGGGACGTTCCTTGCCATAAGAGACCGTGGTTATTCGTCCCGGCTCTATGCCTTGGCTGACAAAAAATGCTTTGACGGCATCGGCACGACGCGCCCCCAAAGCCAAATTATACTCTCTCGTACCGCGCTCATCGGCATTACCGCCAACCACAATAATCGCCCCGTCGTAGCGCTCAAGCCAATTGGCTTGGGAACGCAGGACTTCGCGAGCCCTCGGAGTAAGGTCATATTTGTTATAATCAAAATACACACGGTCATCACCGGAGGTATATTTGAAATGTTCCGATGTCCCAGGTTGCGGGCCAGGCGGTATTACGGCCTCTACAGGTACTTCAATTATCTCTGGCGCCTCTGGCGCTTCCGGTTCGGGTTCAAAAATTGGCGCTTGAGTTTGTACTTGCTGTTTTACGGGCGCAGGATCCGGTGTCGACACACAGGCGGACAGGGTTAAAACAACGACACTCATCAATAAAAATTTTATTTTCATAACGCCTTCTCCTTCACAACGGTTTCTCTTCGCCGTTTTTTGTCTTCAAATAATTATAAAAGCTTATCACCAAGCTAGCTACGAAAAAAGGCCTGTCAAGTTGACATTTTGTAAGGTGGTGAACAAACAACAATATCGGCAAAATCATGTCATATCTTTACGGTAATATCGGTGACCAAGCTGGATCAGATGCGCCGCCCGGGGTTGGTACTCTACGTAAATTGCGCCCGGTCAGATCTACAGACCAAATACTGGCACGGGCGTTTACGCCTCTGGTTTCGCGGGTAAATAAAATAACCCGTCCATTAGGTGACCATGTCGGCCCCTCATCAAGATAGGAATTGGTCAACAAACGCTCACCTTTGCCGGTATTATCCATAACGCCAATATGAAATTGGCCTTTATTGCTTTTGGTAAAGGCAATTAAATCGCCTCTGGGAGACCAGGCAGGAGCGGTATAGCGGCCATCGCCAAAACTGAGCCGCAACACATTGGAGCCGTCGGCGTTCATAATATAAAGTTGCGGCGATCCTCCCCGGTCAGAGTTGAACACAATTTTACGCCCGTTCGGAGAAAAGCTCGGCGACACATCAATGGCCTGATTTGTGGTTAGGCGCGTAGTTGAACGCGAGCGTCTGTCAAATACATAAATATCGCTATTGCCGCGCTTGACCATGGAAAAAATCAGCTTTTGGCCGTCGGGGGAAAACCGGGGCGAAATCGTCATGCCTGAGAAATTGCCCAAAAGCTCCCGGTTCCCCGTTTCTATTTCTTGCAAAAACACTTGCGGCCCACCGGTCTCCCAAGACAGATATGTGATCAATTGCACTTTCTTGCGCGCCCCTCTTTCCTCAAACACCGGGGAAAATCTAGGGGTCAGCACCAGGTCAGAATTGGCCAGTAAATTTCGGGCATTGGCCCCGTCCGCGTCCATAATCGCCAGACGTTTACGACGATTGGTCTTGGGGCCGCTCTCGGCGATATAGACAATACGACTGTCAAAATATCCGCTCTCTCCGGTTAGGCGTTTGTAGATGTAATCTGAAATTTTGTGGGCAATTCTGCGCCAATTATCAGGGGTTGTCGCCAGACGTTTGCCTTCTAATTGTTGCTGTGCATAAATATCCCAAAGCCGAAACTCTACCTTGAGCCGGTTTGGGTTTTCTTGAACAATCGCCCCCGACAACAGGGCTTTGATATTGATCAAGCGCCAATCGGCAAACCGGGGCTGGAAATCGATATCGGTCTGTTTTTCAATATATTGGCTTTGATCAAGCACGCTAAACAGGCCCGAACGCTCTAAATTGGCAGCAATCACAATTGCCATATCTTTGGCGATTTGGTCAGTTGCGGGATGGCTCGATAAAAAATCAGGGATAGCCACTGGCACCGGCTCCGGTGCGCCGTGAACTATGTCGATTTCAAGCTGTGCATGGGCCGTACTTGAGGCGAACATGCTCAATGACCAAATAGCTACAAATGCTAAAACACTAAATATCCTCGCTCGACATAAAGCTTTGTTCATTCATTTTCTCCCGGATCAAGGCGGAGCCTAAGCTCTTTCCATATATCATAATTTATTGCCAATAGCCCGTCATAAGGCGCACATTTTCTCAGACCCGTCAAGGCATTGTGCCGCGCCGCCCGCCATGAACGATTAGACGACGAGATAATGTCCGCATTATTGAGCACGCTAATATTACGAATACTGCCGTCCTCATTCAAGAGCAATTCCACATTGATAACCAGATCTTGAAAATCCAAAGCGCCCGTATCCACAAACCAGCAGTCTTTAAGTCTGGCTCGAATATAATCAACCGCCGCTATTGTGCTATCCGTCCCTGCCCCCTCTGCACGTTTAGCTTTATCCGCTCTTTCCAGGTTTTGCGCTTCATTGCCCAAAACCTGTTGATCTTGCGCATCCGGGTTGGTTTTGCGAACATCCGCAAAGGCCTTTTCCAAATCATCCAAATCAAAGACCGGTGCAGGTTCGGGTTGGTTTTCCTCCGGCTCAGGTTTATCCACGGGGTCATTGGGCGGTTCCGAAATGTCAGGTTTTGCGTCTTCCTCTACCTCAGTTGGAATTTTTACATCATCGGTGCGCCTGGGTGCAATATTGGTCATGTCAGAAACCGTCACCAACTCAAGCGGTATTATCCGCACATTGGCCAATGGCTCAATTTTGCTCGACCAAAACAATAGCCCGCCCAATGCCGCCAACGCATGGAAAATAATGGATATGGGCAAACCGAATTTCATAATTTTGTGTTTAGTCTGAAGTGATTACCAAATTCCAACTCAAACCACTTTCCTCGGCAACTTTAATTATTTCACTATATGTCCCATAATCTGCCAGTTCATGGAATTTAAAAAACAAACATTGATTAGCATGTTCTGTTTTTAGTTCGTTCAAAACTTGACCAAGCTCTACGTCTTCAATCACTATATCAGATATACGTATAGCATTATCTGAACCCACATTAATTGTTACAGCATCCGCGCAACTTTCTAGCTTTGGTGGTTGCGTAAGATCAATACCCTGCTCAGCCAGATAGGCAGCTTTAATAACAAAAAACAATCCACTTACGGCAATTGCCCCTGCAAATAATATCAGGATTACTATCAATATATGCCGCATAATGGCCACCTATTTAGTGCCCCATTTATTCTATAATAGGGTCGGTCACCAGTCCAATCGTGGAGAACCCGGCGGCGTTGATGGTGGCCATGACTTTCAAATAGGGGCCAACAGACCCGCTTTCATCGCCGCGCACGTAAATCCGCTCATCGTAACCATCCCCTGCCAGTGCGATCAGTCTCGGGGCCAATTCTGCAAGCGTGACTTCCTCGTCTTGCAAGAAAATCTTGCCAACTTTGTCCACAGTAATATTTATCGGATCTGGCTGTATTTGCAAAGATTTTGCGCTGGTCTTGGGTAGGTCAATTTTAATGCCCACGGCTAGAACAGAAGCGGAAATCATAAACACCAGCATCAAGACCAGCATCACATCCACCAAAGGTGTAACATTAATCTCGGCGTTCAGGCCGTGGCGACTACGGCGACTGCGCGAGCCACYGGKTTTWCGCCCTGTATTGGCCATGGCCATGCTTAAACACCTTTTGAAATTTTACGGGACAATATGGCGGACAGCTCGTCCGTATACCCGTCGAGCCGCCCGGCATAACGGTCCAGATCAGTGGTAAATTTATTGTAAAAAATCACCGCAGGGATCGCCGCCACCAGACCCAAAGCCGTGGCAAATAAAGCTTCGGTAATGCCGGGAATGACAATGATAATATTGACATCATTGGCCTGATCAATGGCCCGAAATGTGTTGATAATCCCCCATACCGTCCCCAGCAAACCAATAAACACCGAGGAAGACCCAACCGTGGCCAGCACCGTCATGCCGCGTTCGGCCACGGCCAGTTCGCGGTTAACCACCAGGCCCATAACCCGGTCAATGCGTTCGCGGGTACCGCCAACATCAGAATTGCGCGGATTTAACTCACTTTCGTTATATTCGCGCATGGCGGCAGTAAACACCCGCCCCATGGGATCGCGGGTATCCCCGGCTAAACCTTGGGCCAGTTCGTCGAGTGTGCGGCCTGACCAAAAAGTTTCTTCAAAAGCGGCTGCGCGTTTTTTCAACAAATGAAAATTGATAGATTTGTCAATAATAATCGCCCAGGACCAGATTGACGCTACCCCCAGACCAAGCATAATCAGCTTGACCACCCAATCGGCCTGCATGAACAAGCCGACCAGTGAGAAATTTTGTGGTCCCGATTGCGCCGCCAAAAACATAGCCGTGTTTAATCCCGACATTTCAAACCAAATATATACCAAATTCATGTTCAGATCGTCTCCTTTAGTGGCCAACATATATGTTTTATGTCATAGAGCCAATTACCAGTGCATTACCAATTAACAGGCCGTAATATTTCACCTGTCTACAGCCCTGTCTTTACAGCAATGGAATCACAGATTTCACCTTGCACGCACCATAGGAAAATTGCCGGGCTTATTCAATTATAATAGTTATACTCAAGAAACCCGGAAACCCGAGTGCGTAGCCTGCCTCTTGTGAAATTTCTCGGGAGATAGTTTTTACAAGAGGCAGGCTTCGCACTCGTCTGGTAAGGCGCGTTCTGTGCCGCAATGCCGCAGAATTGCAAGCAGGACGCAACGTAGCCAGGCGTAAAAATAGCCCTGAGAAAATTCGGGTTTCCGGGTTTCTTGAGTATATACCTTGATTTCATTGCCGCCCCGCCATAGTTTTGCCATATGCTGCAGATAATGCTGGGGCAAATGGAGCCAATAATGACACATATCCTTAAAACTATCCCCTTTGTATTCCTATTTGGATCAGCGCTCGCTGCTTGCGAAACTATACAACCCGAAATTCCTGTTGTGGTCACACCGCCGCCCATGGTCGAGACCTGCGTGCGGATGAACACCCTGAGAAAAGTCGAGATCCCGGCGGTTACAAAATCCGGGTTTTCCATCGTCTCCATCGAAACCGAAGACGAGTTATACTTTGATCCAGAGACCAAAAAATGGGTGACAATTGAAATCCCGCCGATTGAGCGCAAAGAACCCTGGACAAAAATCATCAAACCGGCGCAAACCATTTTCGTAGATGGCAATAACCGGGAAGTTATCGATATTTGTGAACTGAATGCTGCCAACACGACAACTGGCTCATCACTCCGGTAAAAAATACGGTTTCAATTTCTCGATCATTTTAGGCGTGGGTCGGCGTGGTCGTCCGTTCATATCAATGCAGGCGGCTTCCGAATAGGCTGTGGTCAACAATTCGTCGCCGCGCCAAATCTCCTGGCTGACCCAAAGCCGCGCACCCTTATAGCGGTCATAAGCCGTCATCACCAAAAGCCCGTCATCAATGCGGGCCGGACGTTTGTATTCCAGTTCTATTTTACGAATAGCAAAACCCAGAGGCACGTCGCGCTCTAATAGTTCCGCATGGCTGACCCCGGCCAAACGAAAAAACGACGACCTGGCTCGCTCAAAAAACCGCAAATAATTGGCGTAAAACACCACGCCAGTGAAATCCGTATCCTCATAAAACACCCGAATGGGATAGTAATGCTTCCGGCCCTCGAAATACCCCATTGTTGGCTCAGATTTATCCATCGTCCGCCCCTGTAAATAATGCTGGCTGTTCCAGTTTTAACGGGGCAACCAGACCAAGATGGGCAAAGGCATGGGGGGTGGCAACGCGGCCCCTTGGGGTGCGTTGCAAGAAACCTTTTTGGATCAGGTATGGCTCAATGACATCCTCTAGCGCATCGCGGGCCTCACTTAAGGCCGCCGCCATGGTGTCCGCGCCTACAGGCCCACCGCCAAACATCTCGCACAGGGCCGAGAGATAGCGCATGTCCTGGGTGTCCAGCCCGATATCGTCGACCCCGAGCCGTAGCAGAGCCGCGTCTGCCACCTTGGCATCTATCAATGTCGCGCCTACATGTTCGGCCAAATCCCGCACCCGGCGCAATAGCCGCCCGGCCACACGCGGTGTCCCGCGTGCGCGGCGCGCAATCTCGCGGGCCCCGTCCGCACTGACCTTCAAGCCCAACATCCCGGCCCCGCGCACCACAATTTTGGTTAACTCAACCTCATCGTAAAATTCGAGCCGCACCGGAATGCCAAATCTGTCGCGCAGCGGCGTCGCCAACAATCCGGCCCGTGTTGTCGCACCGACCAGAGTAAAGGGCGATAAATCAATTTTGATGGAACGCGCCGCCGGGCCTTCTCCGATAATCAGATCAAGCTCATAGTCCTCAAGCGCCGGATACAATATCTCCTCGACCGTCGGGTTTAGCCTGTGAATTTCATCAATAAACAGCACATCACGCGGCTCAAGATTGGTCAGAAGTGCGGCCAAATCCCCGGCTTTGGTAATCACCGGCCCGGAGGTGGCCCGAAAATTCACCCCAAGCTCGCGGGCAATRATTTGCGCCAAAGTRGTYTTGCCSAGCCCMGGCGGSCCSGAMAGCAACACATGGTCCATAGCCTCGCCGCGCCCACTGGCCGCCGCGACAAATACTTTCAAATTAGCAATGGCAGACTTTTGCCCGACAAAATCCGTAAACGCCAAAGGTCGAAGCGCCTTGTCATTGCGGTCGCTGGGTTGCGGGCCTGCGCCTATGATACGGTCATCGGTCATAACGCTCCTAAATCCGCTCATACCCGGCTTGACCGGGTATCCAGCGTATAGAGAGTGCGCCTTTGGCGCACACATATTTATTCATCTGGATTCCCGCTTTAGCGGGAATGAGCGGTGAGAGGAGAAAAACATTCATCTAGACAACTCCTTTAGCGCCGCTTTGACCAGCGCGTTTAAATTCAAACCCTCATCTGCTTGTAGCGCATGGGCAACCGCCCGCATAGCCTGAGCATGGTCAATACCCAGATTAACCAACGCCGATGTGGCGTCTTTTTGCAACCCCATGTCTGCGGACGGTGCACCTGCTACCGTACTATTCTGCAAAGTCGCGGAAAAACCCCGACCCAGCGGCGGCGGCTTGCCAGACAATTCCACCACTATGCGCGATGCCAGAGCTGGCCCGACCCCGTTGGCGCGGGAAAACGCGGTCTTGTCTTCCAAAGAAGCCGCCGAGAGAATATCCGCCGGACTTAACACATCCAAAATAGCCAAGGCCGCCTTAGGTCCGACCTTTTGCACGGATTGTAATTTAACAAACCAGGCCCGTATCTCCTCATCGGCGAACCCGAACAAGGTAATGGCCTGTTCGCGCACATGGGTTTCTATGTGCAATGTAGCGCTTGTACCGACCACAAGCGTCGACAATGTCCGCCCCGAACACTTAACCAAATATCCAACCCCGTTCACGTCAAGTATAACCTCGTCCGTGCCGATAACGGTAACAGAGCCGGTGAGCATACCGATCATAATTTCCCTCCGACCCTTTTAAGGGGGAGGGCCAAACACAAAATCCGGCGGTTGAAGCCCCCCCCTCCGAGCGCAAGAGCGCCCACCTCCCCCGCAGGCGGGGGAGGAAAAAGGTGTGTTTCCCAAATATTTTTCACCCAAATCTCCTGTTTAGCGCCCCTGCCGCGCTGGCGCGGTGGGCATGGCAGATGGCTATGGCCAGCGCATCCGCTGCATCTCCGGCTTTTAACTGCAAGCCCGGTAGCAACATATTTATCATGGCCGCGACCTGGGCTTTATCGGCTTGGCCCGTTCCCACAACCGATTTTTTGACTTTTTTAGCCGAATACTCGCCCACATATAACCCGGCCTGGGCCGGGGCCAGCAGACATATGGCCCGGGCATGGCCGAGYTTCATGGCMGAMGCCGGRTTGTTGTTCATGAACACTTCCTCGACTGCCGCCTCGTCGGGCTGGTGGATTTTGATCAAATCCGAGAGCGCCTCAAACAAGTCTTTCAGCCGTAAAGCCATATCCTGATTGACGGCGGGTTTTATAACCCCGTGGCCAATATGGCTAATCTTCAACCCCTCGGCCTCAACCATACCCCAGCCACACTTGACCAGCGACGGGTCTATCCCCAATATGCGAATCTTCATGCTCATAACAGAACACTAGGCGAACATTGACGATTTGCCAAGGATTATTGAATTAACAAAACCTTACGACACGGGTGCTGGTTTTTTAGTTTTTCTAACAGTCTTTTTTTTGAGTGTTGGCTTTTTTTTGAGTGCCGGTTTTTTCTTATCCTTGGCCAAAACCGCTTTTTTGAGGAGCTTAAACTCAACCATAATATTATCGGCGATATCTTGCACATCAGGAACGGCAATTTTACAAGCCACCAGACCAAAATCCAACCGGTCAATATAACTGGTCAGGGTAATGTTGAGCGCACAGCCATGGGTGGCGATGGAAACCGGGAAATTGGCGATGACCTTGCCGCCAGCGAAATACATGGGTTTGCGCGAGCCGGGCACATTGGAAATAGCCACATTTAGTTGCGCCGGCATGTAATTGACCAATTTTGTGCGGCTGGTCAGTTGCGCCATGGCGGTGACCATGACGGGCGCGCCGAAAAACGAATAATCCTTGGGAAATACATCCTTGATGGCGGCCAGAGATTTCTTGGCCTTTTTGGCATTTTTGTTCACGGCTTTCAGTCGTACCAATGGATCGGTTATATGGGTGCCGATCTCGCAATTCATAGACGCCACCTGGTTAGCACCGGATTTGTCACCAACTTCGCGCAAAGATACAGGCACGGCGGCGACCAGACTACGGGCCGGTAACTCACGGTGACCGTCCAGATAGGTGCGCAGCGCCCCGCCGCAAATCGCCAACACCACATCATTCAACGTTGTACCAGTAGCCTTGGCAATACCGATCACCTCTTTAATCGGCAGGGACATAGCCCCAAACGCTCGCTGTTTGCCAATGCGGACGTTAAAGCGGGTCTTGGGCGCGGGCCGGAGTTTGTCCAAAATACTATCATCGCTGTCAATGGCGTTGTCCACAACATTACCTAAAGCCTTGACCAAAGCCGGGGTTGATTTGATAAAATCATACTGCTGTTGGGCAAATTTTCCGTACGCCCCGCCGAGCATTTCAAAAAAACCGGGGTCTTCTTTGGCCAGACGGATTTGGTTGTGGGGCAAAGCCGGGCGCGGTATAGGCTCGGAGTCCGACAAAACATCCATGACCGATACACCCGCGCCGCCGTCAATGCTGGCATGATGGGCCTTGGTATACAGGGCAAAACTACCCTTTTTCAGGCCGAAGGCCGGGTCTTCCACACCTTCGATGATATAGAACTGCCATAGGGGCCGCTCCCGGTCCAGTGCCACGGCGTGTAGGCCTTGCACCACCATACGCAATTGCTCAAGATTGCCGGGATTTGGCAAGCGGGCATGTTTGATATGATAATCCAGATCAACAAGTTCCGCCTCGACCCAGACCGGATGGTCAATATAAAACGGGGTGTGTTTAAGCTTGCGGTGGAAAGACGGGATTTCGTGCAGGCGCGCAACAATCTGGGATTTCAGCGCTTCATAAGGCGTCACGCCCTCCTTGACCGGCTCGCACAGAAGCAAGCTTGAAATGTGCATGGGGGTTTCGTTGGTTTCCATATACAAAAATGTCGCGTCTATACCGGATAATTTGCGCATGGTTTTCGTCCTTCTTTATGTAGCGACAACGGCGTCAAAGCCAGGCGTACGAAAAAATATTTTTCTGGCGCCCTTGTTGGTAAATGGCTGCCAACTGCCTTCGCTTTGCGCCAACCTGTCGGCGATAATATATAGAACGCTGGGGTTAACGCCAAGCCCGCAATGGGAACCTTCAACCCGGACATTTTCCGTTTGGGCGGCTTTTTTAGGGTTGGCCGGTTTTCTCTGATGGCAGTTTTGCCAAGCAACGATGCCGTCGGTTTTTGAATAAATCGAGGTTGTCGGAACGGGTGGAGCTTGGGACAATCTGGTTTGTAGGGGCGGGTTTTCGGCGGAATGTCCCGATACCAATTCATAGAACCGCGTCGCGTTAGAGGCGTCCGGACTACCAGAATGAGGACTGCCCAAGGAGATAACAAACCGGACTTTGTTCGGTCTTAGTTTGGCCAGTTCACGAGCATAAATGCCGCCCAGRCTCCARCCGACAATGCTGAGCTTGCGTTTATGGCTGGCGAAAATTTCGTCAACCTTGGCCAGCATTTTCTCGAACACCTGATCGCGCAGACCAAGATTACGCCCTTGCGTCCAGGCATAGGGTGTA
The DNA here is from genome assembly GCA_002733385.1 of Robiginitomaculum sp. Classification (GTDB taxonomy): domain Bacteria; phylum Pseudomonadota; class Alphaproteobacteria; order Caulobacterales; family Maricaulaceae; genus Robiginitomaculum_A. Next base: position 54,011 of record NVVO01000005.1, on the reverse strand, counting down.
AACCCGCGTTTTTTCAAAAACCGGCGCATGGGAACAGTGGATAAATCCGAAGCCGCCAAGCCCGGCAATACAAGCACCGGGTGACCGTCTCCCTTGGCCATATGCCGGTACAGCGGCGCGGCGGCAATATAAGCCCCCATTTCGTATAATGCCCGCCCCTCCAACATCAGCAATAAAGCCGATGGTGCTTTCACTTTTTGAGATTTTTTAGTCACATTTTCCCCGTTTATATTATTTTTCAAGCATTCTTCATTTGCAATGTTTACTGATTTTGCGGTTTGATGCCAGTGAATTTTTCATTGGTGTAATCCTGGAGCCATTTGGCCTGAATTTCATAGGGGCCGTTTTGGCTGAACAATTTGTCCAAAACGATTTGTTTGTTGGCACCGTCGAGCCCGACAACGAAAATCGGGACATTGGCCTGCTCGGCAATGCGAAGAAAACCCGTCTTCCACTTCTCGATTTTACGTCTTGTGCCTTCCGGAGACAGACCGAGCCAAACATTGTCCTCGCCCATGAGCCAATCTGCCGTTTGCTCGAGAATGTCGGTTTTCTCGTAGCGGTAAACCGGAACACCACCGCTCCATTTTAAAATACTACGAAAAGGCCAAATATTGATTTCACTTTTCATGAGATAGCGCACACGAACACCCATGTAAAATTTGGCGGCCATGGCAATGATAAAGTCCCAATTTGACGTATGGGGTGCGACAATAATCAAAAGTTTTTCTTGCGCGGGAAATTGGCCAACAATCTTCCAGCCAAGCAGTTTAAGCACGGCGCCGCCGAGTAGGCGGCTCATTGGCCCACCTTGGGCAGGCATATGGCTCGAAATAATGTCCTCTCGCTTCATACCCCATTATGGCAGTTATTTATTTTGCGTCCAGCTTGAAAACTCTATCCAGAGATATTTTTCCTGGCCCCATAGCTATCACTATCAACAAACAAACCGCCCACCAGGCATGACTGCCCCACCAACTGGCCAGATCGGGATAAACGAAAAACTGGATGAACAAAGTCATAGCCAAAAGACCAAGCGCGGCCAGGCGTGAATACAGTCCGACAAGGATCGCCACCCCGAACAGGACTTCTGTCACCCCGGCCAGATTGGCGAAACGGTCTATGACAAAACGCATGGTCTCATTGGTATAGTCAGCTTGCCCCTTGTCACATAGGTACAAAGCCCCTTTACGGATTTCGTCAGGGCAGAAAAACTCATATTCGAACAAATCATAGGTGCCAGGGTTAAATTTGAAAAATCCGTCCCATTTGGCCAGACCTGATTTCAAAAACACCCGCCCCACCGCTATACGGGCGAACAGCAAAGCCAAGCTTTGCAATTTATCTGCATAGGGATGCCAAAATGTCAATCCGGTTGATAATTTAGTCAGTAGTTTACGCATGTGCGCCTCCGTCTTGTTTCATAAAAATCCCGGCGGCCATCATACCTGCCAATAGCGCCCCCACATCAGTTTCAGGGCTGTTGGTTAAACATTTAACCGTTGCCGCCCCTAATGTATCTTTGTTTTGCAGCGCCGACAAAAACGCAAATTCACCCGATGACAAATCCTTATACAGAACCTCAAGTTCGCGCCGCCACACCAGCACATATTCGGTTTTAGCGACCAGCTCTACGGCGGAATTTATCTCAATATCGTCCCTTAAACCAGACCATAGGGCCAATACCGGCCAATCATTACTGACCAAATTCACATCCGGTTTGAGCCCCAATCTATAGTTTGCCAAATCTCCGCCTGCCGCCGCATGTTCTTGCAACACCGCCATTGACAGCGATTTCGTATCTGCCGCCATATGAGCCAATGTCCACGCACGGTCAAGCTTGGCAAAACTTGCTAGATATGCCAGTTTATGTACCTGTAATTGCGCCTCGATCATTTGGTAAAAATCTTGGCCATAGCCTACAAGTGTGCGGTTACGGGCTGGAAATTTTTCCAAATAGTTCAGTGCAAGAGCAGAAAAATATTCCGGCCCCACCAATGCATATACGGTTTTGTAATTTGCCTGTAAGACATCAACAAATGCCGATACGGAATTATTGCGGTAGACGCCGGCAAATTTAGGTTCAATATATTCAAGCCCTGCGCCGCGTAATTCCTGCGCATCCGCACCGTCCAAAACCCTGACCATTGCCTGCATATAGTTTCTCACTGCGCCACCTCGCCAATTAACAAGCTTTGAAGAGCGGATTGGGCGCGAGCTTGCTCCTTAATCAATTCCGCAAACGCCGGGATATTGCCGTCTCGCTCTAATAATACAGGCACAGGCCCTATGTGGGCCAACGCCACATCCAGCAAACTCCATACTGGCTCTGAAACGGGGGCGCTATGGGTATCAATCAGCAATTTCGCGCCGTGTTTTTTGTCCGCGTCAAATCCGGCAATGTGGATTTCCCCGATCAGTTCCGGCGGCAATGCGTGAATATATTTTAGCGCATCCACACCAACATTGACCGAGCTGATATAGACGTTATTGACATCTAGCAACAGACCGCACCCGGCTCTTTTAGCAATTTCTACCAAAAACTCCGGCTCGTCCATATCGGACGCCACTCGCATATAATTGGTTGGGTTTTCAATCAAAATGCGCCGTTCAATGGCGCTCTGGAATTCGTCGATCCGCGCCACCATATGATCTTGCGCGGACTTTATGCGCGGCAGGGGCAGTAAATCAGCAAAATAACGACCGTCAAAACTTGACCAAGTGGCATGTTCGGAGACTTGCGCCGGATTGAAGCGCTCAATCAGGTTTTTCAGGGCCGAAAGATGGGTTTTATCAAATGGGTCCAGCCCGCCCAAAGACGCCCCGACCCCGTGAAAACTCAAGGAAAATTTATCACCAAAGGCTTCCAGCCACGCCAGCCTTGGCCCGCCGTCTACCATATAATTTTCCGGATGGACTTCGTACCAAATATCAGAGCCGGAAAGCTCCAAAGCCTCAGTATAAAACTCGGGCTTCAGACCAATTCCGGCTCTTATTGGTAGTTTTTCCGGTAATGCTGTCATGATAATATCTTGGGCAATACCTTGTAAACGACTAGCTGGATTTCAGCGCACCTTTTCCGGTGGGTGTGACGATTAGAGCACAACTACCTTTTGGCACATAGGTCCAAGCATTGGTTTGGAAATCGGATGTTGAAGAACCCTGACATGAGGTTCCGGCACCAGCCTTGCAGTCATTTCCGCCCGTAAGAGCAACGCCGTAGCATTTTTCTTTACTGGCTTTCCCTTTAAGGCGGGCACCGCCCATCCAGTTTTCAAAGGCTTGCTGTACTGCGGCAGGCGCAGCGGCATCAAGGCTGATTTTTGAATTGGGTTTTGCAATAGCGGCAACACCAACGGATGCAGCCAATAAAGCACCAACACTGATAGCTTTCGCGAAATTTTGGGGTAAAGACATAATATAACTCCTAAATAAAACATAAATTGATTAACTTGCGGTCGAATATGCGCCGCGATATTCTGCTAGCATAGAGTTTGTTCACAAAGTGTGACATTTACCTGACATCGGGTCACTTGATTGTGAGCGGCTTGATAGCCCTGCCGCTAAATTAACTATATTTCGCCCCTTTACGGCCATATTTTCTCGGCAAGCCTCCCTCATATTAGGAGGAATTCATGCATAAATCAACCAAAACCATCTCACTTACACTGTTGGCCCTAGCGTTTACGTCTTGTACCACCACGACACAAACGACATCAGGCGCAGATTATTTGTCGCGTTATACACCGGCAATGAACAAGGGAAATATAGGTGAAACGACCCTGTCCGATGCCAATATTGATCAACAAGTGCGCCAAATTGCCGAGGTAGAACCCGATTTGCGCTTTCCAGCCCGTATCGGTCTGGCTCGTATTGAAAGAGGCCGCCTCACCAATAGTCCAGTTAATGAAATCCGGGCTTGGGGGGATTTAGCGGATAAACTCGGCGCACCCTACGGCGAATTTGTCCCCGTAAGCCCGTTCATCGCGGCTCTGGTGCGGCCTGGCAAAGCCAGTGAAAGCAGAGTGCCAAATGTGATTTCAGACATTCGCCGCGCTTCCGCCCGCCAACACCTTGATTATGTGCTGGTGTACGAAGTCACGCAAAATGTGTCCGAGCAGAGCAATGGCTTATCATTCACAGATCTAACCATTCTCGGCATGTATGTCATTCCCTCGCGCAGTATCAAGATCAACAGCACCGCCAGCGCCATCTTGATTGATGTCCGCAACGGCTATCCTTACGGCACAGCCACCGCCTTTGCGTCGGACAAAAACACCCGCACAAAATCCGGGTCCGGCGCCGCCAAACGCAAAGACAAATCCAACAATTATGTGCAGGTGGTGGAAAACCTGACCGGCGAGGTTGAAACCATGATGAAAGATTTATGGGTGTTACAAAATCAACGCCGCTAGGGGTTGTGTAGGAACTAGAGCCTTTTGCGTTCATTTGCACTCACTAATCCCCCCTACTGTCACCCCGGACTTGATCCGGGGCCTCGTACTCGCCGCAAGCTACGAGGTCCCGGGTCAAGCCCGGGATGACATGAAAAGAAAGTGAGTACAAACGAACGCGAAAAGTTCTAATGTTTCACTATCTTACCATAGCATACAGCCTAATGTGTAAAAAGGTTCTCACGAGATCTTAGGCCACAGCAGRTAATCCCGACCAAATGGACACTATCTGCACAAGTAACGACTTGACTGGCTATAAACATTATTAGATTGTCCCAGTGCATATTAACACGGGAAAGGCTAGACCAAATGGGGGAATTGTTAAAAACAAGTCAGTCTGGCGGAAAATTGTCGCCCTGTGACATTGAAGCAAATTTCGATGACTTGCACCCTCCCCTAAATGACCAGCAAGTGAATTCATGGGCCAGTCGTTGTTTATTTTGTTATGACGCGCCCTGTATCACCGCCTGCCCAACCGCCATTGATATTCCGCGTTTCATCCGCCAAATCGCAACGGATAACGTGATCGGAGCCGCCAAAACCATTCTGAGCGCCAACATTATGGGCGGCACATGTGCGCGGGCTTGCCCGACGGAAATTTTATGCGAGCAACAATGCGTCCTCAACACTGGCGAGCAAGAGCCTATAGAAATTGGTGCGTTGCAACGCCATGCCGTCGATCATTTAATGGATAGTGCTAAAACACATCCGTTTAAACGGGCCGCAAACACCGGCAAGACCATAGCCGTTATTGGGGCCGGGCCTGCTGGACTGGCCTGTGCCCATGAATTGGCACGGCTTGGCCATGATGTTATGGTCTTTGAAGCCAGAGCCAAAGCTGGCGGTCTGAACGAATACGGCTTGGCCGCCTATAAAATGGCCGGGGACTTCGCTGCAAAGGAAACCAAATTCATCACGGATATTGGCGGCATCACCATAAAAACCGGACAGGCCCTTGGCCGTGATTTTTCTTTGCAGGATTTGCAAGACAATTACGACGCTGTATTTATTGGCATCGGACTGACAAATATGCGCAATCTGGGTATTGCTGGCGAAGATTTATCCGGAGTGAGCAATGCTTTGGATTTTATCGAGACCATTCGCCAAACCTCTGATTTAAGCACACTAGACCCGGGCGAAGATGTTGTGATTATCGGCGGCGGTAATACGGCTATAGACGCGGCGGTGCAGGCAAAACGGCTCGGGGTAAATACGGTGACATTGGCCTATCGGCGCGGAGCAGAGCAAATGGGCGCCACCAATTGGGAGCAAGATCTGGCGGCGAAAAACGGCGTTATTATCAAACATTGGGCCAAGCCGGTGGAAATTGTCGGGAGCGGTCATGTGCAGGCAGTACGATTTGAACGCACGCAATTGCTGGACGGAGCTTTATCTGGAACAGGCGACATGTTCGATTTGCAAGCCGGGAGCGTTTTGAAAGCCGTGGGCCAGACTTTGGTCTCTGATGATCTCAATGTTTTAGATATACGGCGCGGGAAAATTCTGGTTGACGCAAGCGGGATGACTTCTGTCGCGGGCGTTTATGCAGGCGGCGACTGTATCGCGTCCGGCGAAGATTTGACCGTGCAGGCGGTGGCCGACGGTAAAAATTCCGCTTTGGAAATGCATAAAATGTTGGAGGGCTAGATGGCTGATTTAAGATGCAGTATTGCAGGCATTGAAAGCATCAACCCGTTCTGGCTGGCCTCTGCGCCGCCAACCGACAAACAATATAATGTCGAGCGCGCCTTCGAAGCTGGCTGGGGCGGTGTGGTCTGGAAGACTTTGGGGGTAGACCCGCCCGTGGTCAATGTCAGCAGCCGTTACGGCGTCCACAAAGACTTGGGCCGGGGCATTATCGGCATCAACAATATCGAGCTAATTTCCGATCGACCGCTCGACGTGAATTTGCGCGAGATCGAACAAGTCCGAAAAAACTGGCCCGACAGAATTATCATCGGCTCCATGATGGCGCCCGTGGAAGAACAGCTATGGAAAGAACTGGCCATAAAAATTGCCAATTCCGGCGTTCACGGTATCGAGCTAAACCTAGGCTGTCCCCACGGAATGTGTGAGCGCGGCATGGGTTCGGCCATCGGGCAAGTCCCGGAGCTGGTGGAAAACACCACCCGCTGGGTACGCGAAGTCGTGGACATTCCTGTGTTTACCAAACTTACCCCCAACACCACAGATATTTTGTTGCCCGCCGAAGCGGCCCTGAAAGGCGGTGCTCATGCGGTGGCTTTAATCAATACGCTCAACTCCATTATCAGCGTTGATTTGGATGCCATGGCCCCGACCCCGGTGGTGGACGGCAAAGGCACCCACGGCGGTTATTGCGGAAGTGCCGTCAAGCCGATTGCCTTGCACATGGTAGCCGAAATCGCGCGGGCGGCTGAAACGCAGGGCCTGGACATTTCCGCCATTGGCGGCATCACCACATGGCGCGACGCGGCGGAATTTATAGCCTTGGGGGCCAATGCTTTACAGGTCTGCACGGCGGTCATGCTGTACGGGTTTAAAATCATTGAGGATTTAAACGAAGGCCTGTCGGATTTCATGGACGCCAAGGGCTATAAATCCATCGAAGACTTTCGCGGCCTTGCCACCAAAAATACGGTTAACTGGAATGACCTCAACATGAATTACGACCTCAAGGCCGTGATTGACAAAGACACATGTATCGAATGCGGGCGTTGTCATATCGTCTGCGAGGATACCTCCCATCAGGCCATCACGATTGAGACCACCGAAAATGGCCGGGAATTTACGGTCGTGGATGATGACTGCGTTGGCTGTAATTTGTGCCTTCATGTCTGCCCTGTGCCGGACTGCATCACTATGGAACCGGTGGACAATGGCCTACCCTATCAGACCTGGCCGGAAATTTCGACACTACGTGGAGAGTAATATTATGAGCACACCTGTTCCCAATGATCTCGATGCCTATTGGATGGGGTTCACCCCCAACCGGGCCTTCAAGAAAAACCCGCGCATGTTTGTGGCGGCGGACGGCATGTATTACACCACCCATGATGGCCGCCAAGTCATGGACGGCATTGCCGGATTGTGGTGTTGCAATGCCGGCCATAAACGCCCGCGCATCGTCAAAGCCGTGCAGCAACAAGTGACTGAGCTTGATTACTCTCCCGGATTTCAAATGGGCCACCCCAAGGCGTTTGAATTGGCAAACCGTCTCAAGGCCATTATGCCCGGAGATCTCAATCACATATTTTTYACCAATTCAGGYTCCGAGWSTGTCGAGACSGCSCTYAAAATMGCCATCGCCTATCACCGSGCAAGRGGCGAAGGYCACCGYACCCGYCTKATTGGWCGCGAGAAAGGCTATCACGGSGTMAATTTTGGCGGCATGTCCGTGGGCGGCATGCCSGCCAAYCGCAARATGTTYGGGACATTGGTCRCRGGCRTWGACCATCTGCGCCACACCCACGGSMTYGAAGAAAACCTGTTCACCAARGGMCAGCCMGARCACGGSGCKTATCTGGCCGATGATYTGGAACGYYTGTGCGAAYTGCACGACCCGTCCACYATYGCYGCCGTMATTGTYGARCCTATYGCSGGATCAGCGGGYGTGATYATGCCGCCCAARGGCTATYTGGAGCGCYTRCGRGCYATYACSAARAAGCACGGWATMTTGYTKATYYTYGACGAAGTYATCACSGGGTTTGGCCGYATGGGYMMACCYTTYGCGTCCAATTATTTCGACATAGAAGCCGACATTGTCTGCACGGCCAAAGCCATCGCCAACGGGGTCATCCCCATGGGTGCGGTGTTTGCCCATGATCATGTTTATGACGCTTTCATGCAAGGGCCGGAGGAATTGATCGAGCTGTTCCACGGCTATACTTACGGCGGTAACCCTATGGCTTGCGCCGCTGCACTGGCCACACTGGACACATACGCCGAAGAAAATTTGTTCTACAAGGGTACTGAATTATGGACTTATTGGGAAGACGCCGTGCATTCACTGCGCGGCCTGCCCCATGTTAAAGACATCCGCAATATGGGTTTAATTGGCGCGGTAGAACTGGAATCTATTCCAGGTAAAGTCACTAAACGGGCTACGGAGGCGTTTCTCAAAGCTTATGACAAAGGCCTGCTTATTCGCACCACGGGCGACATTATCGCCTTCTCACCGCCATTGATTATCGAAAAACCCCATATTGATTTCATGTTCGAAACCATGCGCGACGTTCTTAAGACGATTGACTAAAATATGAAAACCATAAAACACATTATTGGCGGTGTTTATAGCACAGGCAGCACAACCGAAACCCAGCCGGTTTATAATCCGGCCACGGGTGAACAATCGGGCGCAGTTGTATTGGGGGCCAAAGCCGATGTTGACGCCGCCGCCGCCGCCGCACTAGAAGCATTCCCAGCCTGGAGCGCCACCCCGCCGGCCAAGCGAGCACGGTTGATGTTCAAGCTGCACGCCGTGATGAACAAACGCGCCGACGAAATTGCAAAAACACTATCAGCCGAACACGGTAAAACCCACGCGGATGCTTTGGGCGAAGTGACACGGGCATTGGAAGTGGTGGAATTTGCGGCAGGTATTCCGTCGCATCTGAACGGCAATTTTTCCGCCGACGTCAGCCCCGGTATTGACACCCATTCAGAACGGCAACCGCTCGGCGTTGTCGCTGGCATCACCCCGTTTAATTTCCCGTCCATGGTGCCCCTATGGATGATCCCTATGGCGCTGGCCTGCGGCAATACATTTGTGCTCAAACCGTCCGAGCGCGACCCTTCCTCCGCTAATCTTATTTATGATTTACTTAAAGAGGCGGGATTCCCGGACGGGGTTCTTAATATTGTCCACGGCGGCAAGCCTGCGGTAGACGCAATCCTTGACCATCCGGATATTCAGGCCGTCAGTTTTGTTGGCTCCACCCCTATAGCGCAATATGTTTACACACGCGGCTGTGCGGCAGGTAAACGGGTACAGGCTTTGGGCGGGGCCAAAAACCATATGATTATCATGCCGGACGCTGACCTTGACCAAGCCGCCGATGCGCTCATGGGCGCGGGCTTTGGCTCGGCCGGGGAACGCTGTATGGCAATTTCCGTGGCCGTGCCTATTGGCAAAGATACGGCAGACAAGTTGGTGGCAAAACTGGCCCCGCAAGTGGCGGCGATAAAGGTCGGGCCGAGCACGGACGCAAGCGCCGAAATGGGGCCGATCATTACCCGCGAAGCCCGCGATCGGATTGCCGGGCTTATTGGTGCGGGCGCAAAAGAAGGTGCGAAAATCGTGGTCGATGGACGCGGGCTAAAATTACAAGGCTACGAGAACGGCTTTTGGATTGGTGGCACACTGCTTGATCATGTATTGCCCCATATGAATATCTATAAGACCGAAATATTCGGGCCTGTGCTTAGTGTCTTGCGGGCCGATGATTACAAACAAGCGGTCGATTTAATCAATGATCATGAATACGGCAACGGCACGGCGATCTTTACCCGCGACGGTGACGCGGCCCGGGATTTCGCCAAGCGTATTAAGGTCGGCATGGTTGGTATCAATGTGCCGATCCCCGTGCCGGTGGCCACTCATAGTTTTGGCGGCTGGAAACGCTCCAGCTTTGGCGCCCACGGTATTTACGGCCCCGAAGCCGTGCATTTTTACACGCGCCTGAAAACCGTGACCACGCGCTGGCCCACGGGTATTCGCAAAGGTGCCGAGTTCACATTTCCCAGTAACGGGTAGAGCAATGGATAGGAGTTCAATATGACCAAGTTACGCGGCGGGCTAATACAAATGGCCTTGAAAGAAAGCACGGATAAATCCCCGGCTGAAATTACCAAAGCCATGATTGAAGCGCATATTCCACTCATAGAAGAGGCGGGGGAAAAAGGTGTGCAGGTATTGTGTTTCCAAGAAGTGTTCACCCAACCTTATTTTTGCCCAAGCCAGGACGTAAAATGGTTCGACGCGGCGGAAAGCATCCCGGACGGCCCGACCACCAAATTGATGCAAAAATACGCCAAAAAATATGATATGGTGATTGTTGTGCCAATTTATGAAGCGGACGATGTCACCGGGATTTATTACAACACGGCCGCCGTCATTGACGCAGACGGGACATATCTTGGCAAATACCGCAAGACCCATATTCCGCAAGTGTCTGGCTTTTGGGAGAAGTTTTTCTTCAAACCCGGCAAATCAAACTGGCCGGTGTTCAAAACCAAATATTGCAAGCTCGGCGTCTATATTTGTTATGACCGCCATTTCCCCGAAGGCTGGCGGGCGCTGGCCTTGAACGGCGCAGAATATATCGTCAACCCGTCCGCCACCGTGGCGGGCTTATCCGAATATCTGTGGAAGCTGGAGCAGCCGGCATCCGCCGCCGCCAATGGCTGTTATATCGGGGCCATCAACCGGGTCGGTCGTGAACAACCCTGGGACATCGGCGAGTTTTACGGCCAAAGTTATTTCGTCAATCCGCGCGGACAGATAGAAGCGGAAGCCTCCCGCGACCAAGACGAACTGCTCATCCACGACATGGACATGTCCATGGTCAAAGAAGTCCGAAACCTCTGGCAGTTTTTCCGCGACCGCCGCCCGGACGCATATGGGAAATTGGTCGAGAGCGAATAACCATGAACACCACATCCAAAATCACCAACGCAGACCCGTCTCTTTACAATGCCGATATGGCCCCGGTCGCAGACGCGGAGCGGACATGGGGGGTGTGGTCATTTGCGTCTTTGTGGGTGGCTATGGTGGTGTGTGTGCCGACTTATATGTTGTCGGGCGGATTGATCGCGGCGGGGATGAATTGGTGGCAGGCGGTTTTGACCGTGTTTCTCGGCAACGCTATCGTAGTCATTCCCATGATGCTGATCGGGCATATGGGGACGAAATACGGGGTGCCGTTTCCGGTATTGCTCCGCTCGGCCTTTGGCACAAAGGGTGCGAAAATCCCGGCATTGGCACGCGGGTTGGTGGCCTGTGGCTGGTTCGGGATCAACACATGGGTCGGCGGGTCGGCGATTTATGTGATCCTGAACGCACTGTCGGGCGATATGTTCAAGGGCGCGGATTTGCCCATTTTGGGCATTGATCCGGCGCAGACCGTTTGTTTTTTGATCTTCTGGGCCATGCATTTGTATTTCATCAAAAAAGGTACAGAGAGCATTCGCTGGCTGGAAACCTTGGCCGCGCCATTGCTACTGGCTATGGGACTGGCTTTGTTGGCCTGGGCCTATGTGAAAGCTGGCGGGTTCGGCGAGATGCTGTCGGCCCCGTCRCAGTTCATCGAGGGCGGTGCCAAAGAAGGGCAATTTTGGAAAATCTTCTTTATCTCTCTGACCGCCATGGTCGGGTTTTGGGCAACATTGGCCCTCAACATCCCGGATTTCACCCGCTATGCTAAAAACCAAAAATCTCAAATATTGGGTCAAGCTATCGGTCTACCTATCCCCATGGCCTTGTTTGCGTTCATTAGTGTAGCGGTGACATCTGCCACGGTTAGCATTTACGGTGAGGCGATTTGGGATCCAGTGCAACTGGCCGGAAAGATGGCCAACAATGGAAATGGCGCCGGGGTTATCATCGCGCTGATCGCTCTGGTGATTGCCACGCTAACAACCAATCTTGCGGCCAATGTGGTTGCACCCGCCTACGGGTTTTCCAATCTCGCACCGTCCAAAATATCATTTCGTATGGGCGGCTATATCACCGCAGGCATCGGCATTTTGATCTTCCCGTGGAAATTGGTAGAAGACGCAGGCGCATTCATCTTCACATGGCTGGTCGGGTATTCTGCCCTGCTCGGCCCCATAGCCGGCTTGCTGATCGCGGATTATTATTTACTCAGAAAAACCAATCTCAAGGTCGAAGATTTATTTCGCCATGACGGAATTTACGGGGCCAGCAATGGCTGGAACAAGGCGGGGCTTGCGGCGTTGGCTCTCGGCATTCTCCCCAACCTGCCAGGATTTTTGCATGTGGCCGGGTTTGTTGATAATGTACCGAAAATATTCGACACCATTTACGGCTATGCCTGGTTTGTCGGCTTTGCCGTCGCCGCCGTGGTGTATCTGGCTTTAGCAAAACGCAAATAGGAGAACTTATGTCCATTCTTATTAAAGGCGGCACAGTATTGACCGCCGACCAAACCATCCGCGCAGACGTTCTATGTGTGGACGGGAAAATTGCGGCTATCGGCGAAAACCTGGAAGCACCTACGGGCTGCGAAATTATTGACGCAGGCGGGCAATATGTGATGCCGGGCGGCATTGACCCCCACACCCATATGGAATTGCCGTTCATGGGCACGGTGGCGTCCGAGAGCTTTTATACGGGCACGGCGGCGGCGCTGGCGGGCGGTACTACGTCCATTATTGATTTCGTCATTCCCGACCCTGGGCAAAATATCATGGAAGCCTATAAAACATGGCGCGGCTGGGCCAAGAAATCCGCCGCTGATTACGGCTTTCATGTGGCTATTACCTGGTGGGACGAGAGCGTAAAGGAGGATATGGGCACATTGGTGAGGGACGAAGGCGTCAATACGTTCAAGCATTTCATGGCCTATAAAGGCGCCATCATGGCCACGGACGAGATTATGTATAATTCGTTTACCCGTGCGCTTGAACTGGGCGCCATGCCGACCGTGCACGCGGAGAACGGCGAGCTGGTTTATCAATTGCAAAAAAAGCTCATGGCAGAAGGCATGACCGGCCCCGAAGCCCATCCCCTGTCGCGCCCACCGGCCGCCGAGGGCGAAGCCGCCAACCGGGCTTTGCGATTTGCCGAAACCATTGGTGTGCCGCTATATATCGTGCATGTCTCCACGTCCGAAGCTGTCGAGGAGCTTAAACGCGCCCGCGCCCAGGGGCAACGCTGTTACGGCGAGGTTCTGGCCGGGCATTTATTGATCGATGACAGTGTTTATAATGATCCCGACTGGGACAAGGCCGCCGCCCATGTCATGTCGCCGCCGTTTCGCAGCAAAGAGCATCAAGAGGCTTTGTGGAAAGGTTTACAAGGCGGGGCGCTGCAAACCACGGCCACGGACCATTGCTGTTTTTGCGCCGACCAAAAGTCCGCCGGACGAGATGATTTCACCCTGATCCCCAACGGCACGGCGGGCGTGGAGGACCGTATGAGCTTGCTGTGGCACCACGGGGTTGGTACGGGCCGCTTGACACCGCAAGAATTTGTCGCGGCCACGTCAACCAACGCCGCAAAGATATTCAATATTTATCCGCGCAAAGGCGCTATACAAGTGGGCGCTGATGCGGACATTGTGGTTTGGGACGCGACCGCCAGCCGGACAATTTCCGCCAAAACCCATCACCAGAATATCGACACCAATATTTTCGAAGGCATGCAAGTCAAAGGTCTGGCCACCCACACATTAAGCCGAGGTGTGCTAAATTGGATAGATGGTGATTTGCGGGCTGTCGAGGGCAGTGGCCAATATGTTAAACGCCCGGCTTTTGGCAAGGCGCAATAAATTGGCGAAATTTTAGCGCGACAGTGTCCGTACCCATATGTACTTTACTCCGCGTAAACCATTCTAATTAAACTTATATTTGTGTATTTAATATATATGCCTGCCTTGGGTATGGGCTAATTTAGAATGAAAATAAACTCACATAGGAATCATGGAAAGCGGATTGCTTTAGCAAATTCAGCTAGTTTAGTAGGCGCATCAAACCCTTCAAACTCAGTGATATCAACGCTACCCACTGAAGCCCATTTTCAAGTGCGCCGCTCTCTAGCTGCGATCAAATCGGTTTGGCAAAAACAAGCTGGTGCACAAAATACAAAACTTGTCGTATATATAACCAACGATATACCCGAAAATTTACCAATAGATGCCCATAAAATTCAATATTGCCTGAACAATCTGGTGTCGAACGCCATAAAATTCGCAAAAAACGGCACGGTTAATATTATCGTTACAAAAATCGCATCAAAGCAAGCAAAGCCGTATCTTGTGTTTAGCGTCCAAGATAACGGCGAAGGTATGGAGCAAGAAATGCTGGCGCGCGTTTTCAAACACAGTCCCGACCATGATAAATCTCAAAAAATGACTTACGGATATATTGACACCAGCCTGCCCATAACCAACGACTTGATCGAACAGCTCGGCGGAAAAATTTTGGTTGAAAGCCAAGTCGGGCGAGGCACCACTTTTTCTCTCCTCCTGCCCTATACGCAGATAGTGTCGCCGAAAATCAAGGGAGCGGATTTACCGCGCGCAGCTAATTTCCGACAATTTTCAGATTATAATGTTCTTGTAGTAGATGACTATAATCTCAACCAATTGACAGTAAAAATTATGTTGCACGACCATGTCTCAAAAATATACACCGCGTCAAATGGCTATGAAGCTCTGGAAATATTGCATTCCTGCCCGGTCGATCTGGTTTTAATGGACATCCACATGCCTGTACTGGACGGCATCGAAGCCACCCTGAAAATCCGTGAAAGCGGTCAAGACTGGGCTGGTGTGCGCATTGTCGCCATGACGGCGGATCCCCATTACCAGCATATGCGCCTATGCCGTAAAATTGGTATGGACGACACATTGGCCAAGCCGTTTCGTAAAAACAACCTCTTGGGTGTGTTCGAAAATGCTGCCATCGCTCATGAAAGTGTAGCCGTATAATTTAGTCTTTTATGCATTATTTGGCCTTTTATGCATTGGCTTGGCCTTTGCCTCTAGCTGTGATATATGCTTTCCAGCAAAAGGAGTTTACCATGAAATCTGCATTTTTTATCTCAGTTTCTAGCATATGTTTAATGTTAAGCGCATGTACGCCAAAAGATACCACCGCCAACAACATTGACCAAGCCGTTTTTGCAGGCGCGGAAATTTCTATGGATTTATGCATAGAAAATGCAAATTACTACAACCGGGACGGGGTGCTGGCATTGGTGGATATATCCGTAAACATCGGTAAAATTCATAAAATCGCCCCCCACGCAACGACTGATATATGCGACCCTGACAAGGTTTTTGAACAGGGTGTTATTGATTTAAAAGGCGCTTATATTTATCCTGGCTTTGTCGATGCCCATGCACATTTGCTCGGCATAGGCCTTCGCGAAATGACGCTTAATCTTGAAGGAACACCGTCCATAGTGGCTATGGTGGACACATTATCCCAAGCAGTTGCCAATACCCCAAAAGGGGAAACCATATATGGGCGCGGCTGGATCGAGACCCATTGGCCGGAAAACCGTTTTCCGACCAGATCTGACCTTGACCGTGTCTCTCCGGACAATCCCGTTATCCTTGGCCGCGCAGACGGCCATGCCATTGTTGCCAATAGCGCCGCCCTCGCGGCGGCGGGCATAAACCAAGACACGAAAGCCCCGTTCGGCGGCAAAATCCTGCTGGGGAAAGACGGTGAGCCCACGGGCATGTTGATCGACAAAGCCATGTCACTGGTCACAGGTCTCTTGGCAGAAGTCACGCCTGAACGCCGCCGCGCCGCCTATATTAAGGCGTCCGAAGTTTACGCAGGCTATGGCTGGACCGGTATCCAATCCATGTCCGTTGTGGCCGCAGATATAGCAATGATCGAACAATTGTCCGACGAAGGCTTATTGAAAATCCGGGTTTATAATGCTGTGGATATGGACGGGGCAGATGCATTACTGGACGTTATCACTACAGGCGGGCCAAAAACCAGCGACAATGGCCGCGTGGTGACACGGGCGATAAAATTATATGCGGACGGTGCGCTTGGCTCACGCGGGGCGGCTCTGCTTGAGCCCTATGCAGATAAACCAGATGACACCGGCTTAATGCTGACCACCCGCGCGAAAATCATGCCAATTTTAGAGCGTTCATTGCGCGGCGGCATTCAAATCAGCACCCATGCCATAGGTGACCGGGCCAACCGATTGGTGTTGGACTGGTACGAGCAGGCTTTCGCGGCTGTCCCCGTTTCCGAGCGTAAAGTCGCGGATCCACGCTGGCGCATAGAGCACGCACAAATTCTTGACCTTGAGGATTTACAACGGTTTTCAAAGCTTGGCGTCATCGCTTCCATGCAACCCTCCCATGCCATTGGCGATTTGCATTTCGCCGTCAATCGTCTTGGCGTTGAACGGCTAAAGGGCGGGTATGCCTGGAACAGTTTGATCGAGAGCGGCGTAAAAATAGCGGCAGGCAGTGATGCCCCCGTAGAGCGCGGTGATCCGCGCATAGAGTTTTATGCGGCCGTGGCGCGAAAAGACATGAAGGGATTTAGTACGGACGGTTGGTATCCGGGCGAGGCGGTCAGCCGTGAACGGGCTGTGGAAATGTTGACAGCATGGCCAGCTTACGCCGCATTTGAAGAAGACCAAACGGGGATGATCATCGAGGGTCAGAACGCCGATTTCACCATATTTAACCAAGATATCATGACCATAGACGAAGCGGAAATTTTAAAGGTTAAGCCCGTCATGACCATTGTAGACGGCGAAATTGTTTATCGCAGTTCTCCCTAAACCCCGTAACCTTAAACTTTTGTATTCGTATAGGGTTTTAACTCTCGCCTTGCCACCAGCATACGGTGCACAGCGTCAGGGCCGTCGGCCAGGCGCAGGGTTCTGACAGCCGTCCACATATAGGCCAAAGGCGTATCTTGGGATACGCCAGTACCGCCGTGCATTTGGATAGACTCGTCGATGATTTTGAGGGCGGTGCGCGGAGCTGCGACCTTGATCATGGAAATATAGGGGGCGGCACCACGAAAGTCGCCTTGGTCCATCATCCAGGCGGCCTTGAGGCACAGAAGCCGGGTTTGTTCAATTTCTATGCGGGCTTCGGCGATAATATCATAATTTGCGCCGAGTTTGGCTAGGACTTTACCAAATGCTTCACGCTCAAGTGAACGCTTGCACAATAACTCCAATGCCCGTTCCGCCTGACCAACGGCGCGCATACAGTGGTGAATACGGCCAGGGCCAAGCCGGCCTTGAGAGACTTCAAACCCCCGACCTTCACCGATCAGCAAAGCACCCGCCGGAATGCGCACATCGGTAAAACGTATGTGCATATGGCCGTGGGGGGCATCATCATGGCCAAATACATGCATGGGGCGCAGAATTTCAATACCCGGCAATCCGGCTTCGACCACAAACATGGAATGGCGGCCATGACGCGGGCCTTCGTCGGCGGTTTTGGCCATAAGAATATAAACTTTGCAACGGGGGTCGCCTGCCCCGCTGGCCCAATATTTTTCGCCGTTCAATACCCATTCCCCCCCGTCCTTAACGGCACTAAAGGACATATTGGTGGCATCGGACGAAGCAACCCCCGGCTCGGTCATCAAATAGGCGGAGCGGATTTCGCCCGCCAGCAATGGCTTTAGCCATTTTTCTTTGTGATCCGTAGAGCCGTAGCGCTCCAAAACTTCCATATTGCCCGTATCAGGCGCGGAACAGTTGAACACTTCAGGTGCCAATGTGCACCAGCCCATTTCCTCGGCCAGATAGGCGTATTCGACCGTGGTCAGGCCGTAGCCCTTATCGGAATCCGTTAACCAGAAATTCCACATGCCGGCCGCTTTGGCGCGGGCTTTCAGTCCTTCGCGGATTTCATTTTGCCTATCGGTAAACTTAAACCGATCACCAGCCTTGCCAACTTCCGCGTGATATTCCGCGTCCAGGTCGAGAATTTCCTCGCGCACCATTTTTCGCACTTTCGTGATCAATGGTTTGACTTTATCTGTTGCACCTAAATCCATGATATAACTTTCTATTTGCTAATTTGCTCAATGTGATACGCGCTATCACCGAATAATTCCTGGGCCACACGAATGCGTTTAAGATACAGCCCCACATCCAATTCATCGGTCATGCCCATGCCGCCGTGTAATTGTACCGATTCCAATGCGGCCAATTTGGCCACAGATCCCAACTTAGCCTTGGCCATGGATACAAATGACCCGGCGCTTTTTGGATTGTTATCAAGAGCGCTCAATGCGGCGAGAACAGATGTTCGGGCCAGTTCTATTTCGCAATACAAATGGGCCATGCGGTGTTGCAAGGCTTGAAACTCGCCAATTATGCGGCCAAATTGCTTGCGCTCTTTAAGATATTCATTGGTAAGCTCAAACACTTGCGCAGATGCGCCGAGCATTTCCGCTGCCAGCACCGCCCTGCCTGCGTTTAAGACGGCGTTTAATATGTCGGCACCTTTGTCAACTTCGCCCAAAACCTGCGCCCCCGTCACCTCCACATCGTCGAAAACCATGCGGGCGGCATTGCGGCTATCGACCATGATGGTACGCTCGGTTTGCAGGCCGTCCGCATTTGCGGGCACAATAAATAATGTCAGGCCATTTTCAGTTTTGGCGGCAACAATGATCTGGTCGGCCACATGACCGTCCACCACCATGGATTTTTTACCGTTGAGTTTAAATCCGTTACCCGCCGGACTGGCGGTAAATTGCATATTGGCAGGATTGTGTTTGCCRCCTTCATCCACGGCCAGTGCTATGAGCGTTTTTCCGCTGACAATTTCGGCTAAAAACTTTTGTGCATGGGTTGTGCCTGCATATTTAAGGGCCGTTGCGGCCAAAACAGATGTGGACAAAAATGGTGATGAGCTGAGATTGCGGCCCATTTGCTCCGCGAGCAAACCCGCCGCCATAAAGCCCATGTCCACACCGTCCTGATCTTCCGGCACCAAAACGCCCGTAAAACCCATCTCGGCCATTTCGGCCCAGAGTTGCGCCGAAAACCCGGTGGCATCTCGTTCATCGCGCAAGGCCCGGAGTTGCGACACCGGGGATTTATCAGCAAAAAACCCTTCGGCGCTTTCCTGGAGCATTTTTTCGTCGTCTGTAAGTAAAAGTCCCATTTTACGTCCCCGGTAATTGTAAGATATGTTTGGCAATGATGTTGAGCTGTATTTCGGAGGTGCCGCCCTCAATGGAATTGCCTTTGGTGCGCAGCCATTTACGGGCCAAATCACCGTCATTGCTGCGCTCGCTTTCCCACTCAAGCCCGTCCGTCCCCGCCGCGTCCATCATCATCTCATAGCGGCGCTTGTTCAGCTCCGTGCCGTAATATTTCAGCATTGAGGATTTAGCCCCCAAGCTAGCCCCGGCCTTGGCTTCGGCAAGCATTCGGCTCATGGTTTGGGAAAATGCCCATTCATCTATGGTAATTTCTGTGATCTTTGCTTGCAAGCCTGCGTCTGGCGTGATGCCCATTTCGGCGATCATCTGTGCCACGGGTTTAAGATTGCCGCTATCGCCAATCATTTCGCGTTCATGGGTCAACAAATATTTGGCAATCGACCAGCCTTTATCGCGCTCCCCGACCAGGTTTTCTTTGGGCACTTTCACATCATCAAAGAAAGTTTCGCAGAACGGCGAGTTGCCCGAAATCAGCTTAATCGGCTTGGTGCTGACGCCTTTGCTCTGCATATCAAACAAGACGAAACTGATGCCGTGGTGTTTTTTGCCGCTGGCATCCGTTCGCACCAAGCAGAATATCCAATCGGATTCGTCGGCGTAACTTGTCCAGACCTTTGAACCATTGACCAAAAAATGATCGTTCTTGTCCTCACATTTTGTCGCCAGAGAGGCTAAATCTGATCCAGCATTAGGCTCACTATAGCCCTGGCACCAGCGGATTTCGCCCCTGCATATTTCTGGTAAATATCGCATTTTTTGCTCTTCAGATCCAAATTTGAGCAATGCAGGTCCAAGCATCCATATTCCGAAACTCAGCAAGGCCGGGCGCGCAGATATGCGCTTCATTTCTTGTTTCAAGATTTTTTCTTGCGGGCGACTTAGGCCTGCGCCGCCGTATTGTATTGGCCAGGTTGGAGCCGTCCAACCCTTGGCCGCCATGCGCTCCAGCCATATTTTCTGGTCATCACTTTGAAAAACCCAATTGCGCCCCCCCCAACATGCATCGGTTTCGCGGTTCATGGGCGTGCGCATTGTGGCCGGGCAATTTGCCTCCAGCCATTCGCGGGTCTGGGCTCTAAACTGTTCCAAATCAGACATATATTCTCCTAAATTTCACCGCTGGCAATCCGTTCGCGGGCCACCCCGCCCAAAATATTGACCATAGGCGCATAGATTTTAAACCGTTCGTCTTTGGTTTGCCCGTGATAAAAGCGGTAATAGATTTGTTGCAAAATTACGGCGAGGCGAAAAATACCGTACACATAGTAAAAATGAAAATCCCGGATATCCGCACCGGTTTTTTCTGCGTAATAGGCCAGTATTTGTTTGCGGCTTAACATGCCGGGCGCGGCACTGGGTTGGCGCGACAAAGCCTGCATAGCGGGCGGATCATCCGCTTCGATCCAATAGGCCAATGTATTGCCGAGATCCATCAAAGGATCACCAAGGGCAGAAATTTCCCAATCAAGAATAGCATTAATTTTTGTCGGATCGTCCAAATCCAGTATCAGATTATCAATGCGAAAATCGCCGTGCAATATGGCCGCACCTTTTTCCTCTTTAGGACGATTGGCATCGAGCCAATCACGTACATCTTCGAACGCATCCACATTCGGTGTCAGGGCCTTCTCGTAGCGCCTATTCCAGCCCAGAATTTGCCGCTCCACATATCCGTCCGGGCGACCAAAATCCGACAGGCCGATATCCTTGTAGTTGATATTGTGGAGTTCAATCAGCTTGTCAAAAAACGCCAAACATAATTTACGGGTCTCTACCTCGCCCCAATTCCAGTCTTTTGGTATATCCGTATGGATCAAATGCCCTTCAACCCGCTCCATCACATAAAATTCAGCCCCGATTAAATCCGCGTCTTTTGTGTAGTACAAAGTCTTGGGTACGGCAGGGTATACGGGCTTTAGGGCTGTCATGACCCGGTATTCTCGAAACATATCGTGGCCGGATTTAGGTTTGGTGCCAAAGGGCGGGCGGCGTAGAACCAATCGCCTATCCGGGTAATCAAGCGCATAGGTCAAATTGGACGCGCCGCTAGCATATTGTGTGACCTTGGGCTGGCCCGTTAGTTCGGGAACGGCCTGTTTCAAAACCCGGTCTACCGCAGTAATATCCAGTTCTTCGCCCTTGCGAATATCTATGGTCGGATTAGCGGACATTAAATGGTCGCACCGCCGTCTACCACAATGCATTCTCCGGTTATGTATGAACCTTCATCACAAACCATCAGCAAAACCGCCCCGACCATTTCTTCGGGTTGTGCCATGCGCGGCAAGGCCAAATTGTTTTCCAGATATTGCTCAATACCCGGCATTTCCTTGAGAGCACTTGCCAATTTGGTGTCGGTAAAACCGGGCAAGAGCGCGTTAACGCGAATACCTTTACGGCCATACTCCTTGGCATAACCTTTGGTCATGTTGATCACGGCCGCTTTGGTCATGCCGTAAACCGTGCGCAACAATCCGGGGTTAAGCCCGTCAATACTGGCCACATTGACAACCGCGCCGCCGCCACCCTTAATCATAAGCGGAATGGCCTTGGCAGTCAGAAAATACGGCCCTTTGACATTAACCTCCATGGTTTTGTCATAGGCGCTTTCTGGGCATTTATGGGCCGGGCCGTAAAACACATTGGTGGCGCCATTATTGACCAAAATATCCAACCGGCCATGGGCTTGCTCAATAGCCGTGATCGCATCTTCCAAGTTTTGCATCACCCCAAGATGCAAGGTCATGGCACTGGCCTTGCCGCCATTTGCGATAATTTCGTCCGCCACCTTTTGGCAATCCTCCACCCGGCGGGACGAACAAATTACATGGGCGCCCTGCTCCGCCATAGCATGTGCAATCGCCGCACCAATGCCCCGGCTCGCCCCCGCTACAAGAGCGACTTTGCCGCTTAAATCAAATCGTGCCATTACGTCTCCTTAAAACCGGGGATATGCCCCGTATCAACCTTTTGTTTTATGTGGGCCATCTTGGCAATATATTGGTCAATATCCGCCAGTTTTACCTGCTGATAATCCGCAATGACTGGATGGGACAGGACGAGAAATTTATCGTCAGCCATGGCGGTAAACAAGCTATCCGCAACATCAGATGCTTCCAGATGGATATTCGGCCCGTCTTTAATAACCTGCATGCCTTTGGTCATATTGGTTTTGACATATTGCGGACAAATGCAGTGGACTTTCAAGCCGTCGTCCTTATGCATAATCGCCAAATATTCGGCGAAGGCGACCGCTGCATGTTTAGTAGCAGTATAGGAACCGGAAAATAACTGCGTTAGCAGGCCGGCCGCCGAAGCGACAATTACGAACCGCCCCTGCCCGCGCCGGATCCAGCCTGGCAATAAAGCCCGGCTGGCATAGACACTGGACATCACATGGATTTGCCAACTGATCTCCCAGCTTTCATTCGACCCGCCCGCCGCATGACCGCCCGGTTGATCCGGAAAACCGACGCCAGCATTGGATACAAACACATCGATCGGGCCATTGGCCGTCTCTGCGCCTTGAATGAAATCCTTGATGGCCTGTTCATTTGTCACGTCACACGTAAACCCTACCGCGCCAATTTCAGTGGCCGTTTTTTCCACCAAATCCGTATCTATATCTGATATGGCGACATTTGCGCCCCCAGCGATAAATTTTTCTGCTATGGCCCGACCTATACCGCCGCCCGCCCCGGTAATGGCTATGCTCTGTCCTGAATACATATTGTTGTGTCCTTGTTTTAGGGCTATGTTAATCCATAGTTTTAAAAGACACAATCATTTTTATATGCAATTAGTTGCTTATTGCATATAATGAAAGTTTGCGATGGAGGGTCCGATGACAACTGATTTAGTAGAAACCGAAGAGGGTTTACTCTTGGCGGTCGCGAGTGCAGGTGACATAAAAACAATACCCAAAAAAAACACCTCACAGGCCTGCCAGTCCTGCGGCACACAAATTGATCAAATTTACTGTGGTCAATGCGGACAAAAGAATGATGATTTACGCCGTTCATTGTGGCGGCTCATAAGCGAATCCCTCGGCGGGATTTTTTCCTTTGAAAGCCGCATGTGGCGAACATGGGGCGCTTTGTTGCTCAAGCCCGGCAAGGTTGCCTATGAATACGCCAATGGAGCCCGTAGCCGCTATTCACCCCCCATACGCGTCTACCTAGTCGTCAGTTTTTTGTTTTTCGCCTTCATTGCTTTTTCAAATACAAACTTTCTAAGTTTTGAAGTGATTCCAAAACAAACCGAGCAAAGTACAGCTCAGGGAAACCCGGCGGACGACCAGAACAGTGTGGATGCAGAAAACACAATTTCGGACGATTTCCTTGATGGTTTTTCCCATACCCGAACACGATCCCTTTCCCTGGATTACAAATTTGGACTCTATCTTTTTGCAAAGAATGATAAGCTTTACAAAATGACCAACCAGGAAATGGAAGAGTTCGCCCGTATTATCCAAGAGGATGAAGATGTTAGTGTTCAGATAAAAAATAAGGATGTTGACACCAAAGGCTTTTTGAGCACTCTTCTGACCAATCAGCAAAAACTTAATGGTGCCTTTAATACTTGGCTGCCCCGCGCCATGTTTTTTATGGTGCCATTTGCAATGATATTTGGCTGGCTGTTTATTCGCGGAAAAAATGCATTGCTCTATGACCACCTCATTCATGCCATCTACATCCATTGCATCTTTTATCTGGCGCTCATTATTGCTTTATTGCTGTCCCGGATTGTGCCGGGGGGTATTGTCTTTCTAGGATTGTTTGTGTTTATGCTTATTCACATAATTGTTTCCACTAAGACAATGTTCTCAAGAGGATGGATTAAAACCGTTTGGACAGCACTGGGTACAGGGTTTCTCTATAGTCTTTTATTGTTTTTCATCATGTTTGGTATTAGCGTCTATTCTATTATTCAAGCCGCAACAGATGCGGGGCTTGTCACCTAAGTGCTGGCTTTGGCGCACGGTCTCCGAACCACCATAGCGTTGACGCAGTTGCGGCAAATACGGCAGCACTGGCAATTTCTCCTTGCTGGGTACGGGAGAATATCCAAGCGGTTATCAGCCAAAGCATAAGGGTCAGTGTCGGCCGCACCAAACGCAAAATATTGATCACCCACTGGGCGGCAATACCAATACTGGCATCAGCTTCGAGGGATGCTTTGAGACCGTCCCATGAACCTTTTTGCGCCGTAATCGCCAATTCAATTTCGGCCTCTTGCCTGCCCAATTTCATCTGCAAGTCTTGTAGTTTTAGCTCATGCAGCCAGCGTTTTTCCTCTTGCTGGAATGTCTGTTTGCGCTCGAAATATGAGGCGAAACGGCCCAGTGCAGTCCCGATAATGCCGAACACGCCGCCAGCCGCCGCATCCATACCCAGTCCTAATAAGTTTGCCATATTTTTTTTGCCTTTATATTGCCGTACCAGAACCGTGTGCGGCCCAGATCGACGTGAATGAAAGTTTGATAAAACCCGAAACCGCGAAACCCTGCGTCCCTACAAGCCCGGTGCAAGAGCGGTGGATTATGCCCATACAGACCAATATCCACGGCTAATTTGAGATGTTGTGATAAAGGTGCGCCGCCAACTCGGGCATTGTGTAAGGCACATCTATGGGCCGAAAAAATTTGAAATGGTCGCCCAACGGTTTTACGCGCCTGTTGCAGTCTATCCATAAATTCTGGCCAAACATAGGTTTGCCCGCAATGGCGACAGGCCATTTCTGCCGCGCTGAAGTTAGGCCATCTGCCCTGATCCCAATTGAAATGGTCGGTATTTAAATGTGTAACATGCTCCATTTGAGCAATATAAACCCGCTGCAACAACCGTGGATTAGATTTCTGTAATTTCAGAAAACTCCACTTATGGCCAAGCCAGTTTGGATTGGTTGAAAGATACAAGTAAACCGACACCCCCAACACCCGCTCATACCCAGCTTGACTGGGTATCCAGCGAATAAAGAGTGCGCATAGCGCACACATGTTTGATTAAGAGACTGGATACCCGGTCGGGGCCGGGTATGAGCGGAGTATGTGGGAGAGTTAGGCAATCCAAGTTGGCTTGGGTATATATACATAAAAAAAAGGCCCGCCAAAACGGCAGGCCTTTGTATTTTACTGTTTATGTAGAGGTTTATTCTATCTGAAGACTTTCATCTTGCGGGCTTGTTTGGCACACAGATAATAGAAAGTGACCCGGTTCTTGAAACGTTGCCCTTTCATTTGCCCGCAAACATCTTTTACGCAATCCATCTGGCCTTTGGTCATACCCAGTTTCTTGGTGCAAAAACCCTTAGCAACTGTGTTCAGCTCTTTTTCGTCTGAACATGCCACGAGAGAAGAATCACGGCTTCGCAAAGAAATACCGCAATATTTGACAATGTTATTCACCACTGCCTTGCTGGCTTTTGGATCGTATTTGCGAACCTCCGCCAGATATTTTGCATTTGGATCAGCTTTGGCCTTGGATGGTTTAGGTGCAGCTTTTTTAGCAGGTACTTTTTTAACAACAGATTTTTTGGTTGTGGCTTTTTTGGCTACGGCCTTTTTGGCAGGTGCTTTTTTGGTGGGCTTTACCTTTGCCGCTTTGGCTTTAACTGCTTTCTTGACTGCAGGCTTCTTTGCGACGGTTTTCTTAGCGGCTGGCTTCTTGACCATTTTCTTGGCAACCCGTTTCTTGGTGGCAGGCTTCTTCTTGGTCTTTGTTCCGCCTGTAACACGGCCTTCCAGATATTTTACCCGAGCAGCAAGATAGCGGTTGCGCCATTCCAGCGCATAGGTCTCGTCGTCATTACCGCCCGTGGCAGCAGCTGTGCCTTCAGTTGCCGTTGCCGCTTTAAGGTCGCTAATTTCGCTATCTCGGCTACTGACATCGCCTTCAAGCTCATTGACGCGGGTGCGCAAACTATCCGCTTCGGCGCGTAACTGGCCCTCGCCTTCAATGCTGAGATCACCGGCTTGTTTATTCCGTCCCCAGAACACCCAACCCAGTATAAGCCCCAGAAGACCGAAAATGATCGCCGGTAATGTAAAAAAACTAACTATGTATGCAAATATGTTAGACATAAATTTTCCCCTATTTGGAACGTGTGACTTTAAATTCAATACGACGGTTTTTCGCCATACCCTGTGATGTGTCATTACTGGCAATTGGCAGAGTTTCCCCATACCCAATTGCTGTAATATTTGCGGCATCGACACCATGCGCGACGAGATAGGCTTTAACCGCCCCCGCCCTTTGCTGACTTAGAACCTGATTATAGTCAGCCGCCCCGTCCGTGTCTGTGTGCCCCCCGACGGTGACGTGGAATGTAGAGCATTGTTTTGCAGCCTTTGCCATATTTTTCAACAAATATTCACTAGCTACTCCGTCAATATCAGCTTTGGCGTAGGCAAAATTGATTTTGCTGTCGCCTTTAAGTTCGTTGAATAAATCCTGACACACATTTTCAGACTTGAGTTGGCCAAAGACTATTGGAGCAACACCTATGACATCAATCTTGGACGTACCCTTAAATTCATCCGGCAAGCCTTGCAGCAATTCATTTATACTGGCGCGTATATCTGTGTTCTCGGCTTCTCCAAACACAAATGAACCCATATCCGATATGTTAAACTCACCATTTTTTAACATGGCCAACCCGGACAAATGGGTTTTGGCGACAAGATACCAATCCAGTTTTGGCGCACCATTGGCAATTTTCACATTAAATTCAAAATCGGCAAACAAAGCCTCGGCATCGGCGCGCAAACGCGTGAGTTGATTTTCATTAGCCACATATCCGTTCAGCACAACACTGCCATCGTCTGCAAGAACAGCTTTCAATGTATAGGGTATTTGTCTGGGTATAACATTCTCGACTGTTAGCGCACCAGCGTCCACCACATGCCAGCGGCGCTCAGTACATTTATCGCATTTGGCATTTTTCGCGGCCTCGATCGCGGCAATTTTTGTTGTTTCGCTTGGGGCCTCGCCCATCAACTTTGCAACATTTCCTGACATATCCACTGTGGCCCAGCCAAACCCACCGTCATTGAGCGCAGTTTGAACGGTTTTTTCCATGGCAATAGAATTTGCTTTTGCACCTATAGGTGCAGGGGCAAACCAACCAACCAACAAAGCCGTAACGGACAAGATAATAAAACCCCAAAGCCATTTGCCAGAATTACTCATATGTCTCTCTAAAAATTTTAGCTCTATAGTGCTGTAATTTAATACATCCCATACAATTAAAACGCAATGGTCAAAACCACAAAATCCATTATGACGCACGCAGGCACAGGAGTTTTTAGCCAAAAACTTGCGCCAGCTTCAAGAAATCGCCAATCGTTTTAAATGGTCAGTGGTTTTAAATTGTCAGCCGCTTTTTTGCGCTTGCATATTCGGCTTTCAAATCATCGACAATTTCCGCAACTGACGGCGCAGAGTGAATACTGCCGACGCCTTGACCAGAACCCCAGATGTCTTTCCAGGCTTTTGCGGATGCACCGCCGCCAAAATTCATATCCGATTTATCTGCGGACGGTAAATTATCAGGATCCAACCCGGCGGCGCGGACAGAACCCTTCAAATAATTGCCGTGTATGCCTGTAAACAAAGACGAGTAAATAATATCCGCGCCAGCCGAATCAACGATCATCTGTTTATAAGCATCGGGCGCATTTGCTTCTTTCGAAGCTAAAAACCTTGTGCCCATATAAGCCAAGTCGGCTCCCATGGCCTGGACGGCCAAAACACACCCGCCCGTGGATATAGACCCCGAACACATCAGCGGCCCTTTGTGGATGGCGCGAATTTCTGGCACCAATGCGAATGGCGACAATAACCCGGCGTGGCCACCGGCTCCGGCGCAGACTGCAATAATTCCGTCTGCTCCTTCGGACAATGCTTTCTTGGTGTGGCGGATATTGATCACATCATGCAGGACAATACCGCCGTAGGAATGCACCGCGTCTATGATGATTTTCGGCGGGCGCAAAGAAGTAATAATGATCGGGACTTGTTCGCGCACACATGTTTCCATGTCCTCTTGCAGGCGGGTATTGGACATATGACAGATTTGGTTGACCGCAAAAGGCGCGATCTTTTTGTCCGGGTTCGCACGCTGATACTCGGCCAGCTCTTTTTTAATGCGCCTAATCCAGACCTCTAACTGGTCGGCGGGTCTGGCATTGAGCGCCGGAAACGAACCAACAATCCCGACTTTGCACTGGGCAATCACCAGTTCAGGGCCTGAGACAATGAACATGGGCGCACCAATAATTGGCAGCTCCAAATTCTGTAATATTTCTGGTAAAGCCATATTTATTCAGGGTTTTGAAATAAATCAAGAGCAGCGGCAGTCATTGCCTCTACGCCTGTGTTTATGGTTGGCTCTGCATCAGGCACGAAAAACGGGGAGTGCAAAGACGGTAATATCTCGTCGGTTTTTTTAGCATTTGCGATTTTTTCAGGGCTAACCGCGCCCAACCAAAACAACATGCTGGGTATTTTTGGATCGGTTCGCCCGAAAGCCCCGAAATCCTCACCGCCCATTACCTGATCCATAGCCTTGACATTTTCTGCACCAATTTTTTTACCAATGGAGCGGGTTAACCGCGCCGCTAGTTCGGGATTGTTATAGGTGGCGGGGGTAAATTCGGCGTCCCGTACTGTGACAATGGGCAATTTATCATCGGGTAGTCCGGCTGCACGCCCCAAACCGTCTGCTATGCGTTTGATGGAATTGATGGTGTTCATACGTACATCGTCCTTGTAGGAACGCAGGGTCAATTGCAATTTCACCTCATCCGAAATGATGTTGTGCTTGCTACCGCCGTGGATTGAACCGACCGTCAATACGGCTGATTCCAGCGGCGATGTCTCGCGAGAGATAATAGTTTGCATGGCAGTCACAAGCTGTGCGGCCAGAACAATCGGATCTTTTGTGGTGTGGGGATAGGCACCGTGACCGCCTATACCGCGCACGGTAATATCAACCGAGTCGACATTCGCCAAAGCATAGCCCGGTACAATACCGACTTTGCCGGTTGCCAAAGCCGGGTTGTCATGCAGGGCCAGATTATAATCCGGACGCGGGAAGCGCGTAAACAGACCGTCTGCCAGCATCATTCTTGCACCAAGCCCCAATTCTTCGGCCGGTTGCAGCACCAAAACCAATGTCCCAGACCAATCGGCTTTGCTGGCGACAAGTTTTTCCGCCGTACCAATGAGAACCGTCATGTGGATATCATGGCCGCAAGCGTGCATGGCCGGCTTTTCTATACCGTCGCGGTTTTTGGTGATGATCTTGCTGGCATAATCAACCCCGGTTTGTTCTTTTACTGGCAAGCCGTCCATGTCGGCCCGGATCATAATTGTCGGGCCATCTCCGTTTTTCATCACGGATACAACACCCGTGCCGCCGACATTCTCCGTTACATCAAAGCCGAGCTTTTCCAGCTTGCCCGCCAACAGGGCCGCCGTCTTGGTTTCCATGAGAGACAGTTCAGGATTGGCATGTAAATATTTGTATAACTTAAGCAAATCCTCAGCCTGCGCCGATGAAACGAACAGTGTAGCCGCCAAAACGGCCGTGGATATTGATGTAAGAAGTCGCATAGTGTTTTCCTTTTGGTTATTTATCTTTAGTTTAGTCTCTGAAATTGGTATCTGCCTCTGATGCCAACCAGATCAAGGTGGCGTAGGCGGCGACATTTTGCTGCATGGATTTTGGGTCTATTTTATCAAATGTATCGTCCGGCGTGTGGTGTAGATCGAAATAATCCGTGCCGTCCTGATTAAGTCGCATGGTCGGCACACCCGCCATGTTAAGCGGAATAATATCCGGGCCACCGCTGGTGATGCCGTCCTTGGCTTTGATGCCCAGATAAGCAAATTCCGGGGCTATAGCAGCGACCCAGGCTTGGGTGGCGGCATATTTCCCAGCCTGTATGCCGTAAATCCGCCCGGCGCCAAAATCTGATTCTGTGGCCAAGACATGCTGGCCCAACTCGTCCTGATGGGCTTTGGCATAGGCAAAGGCCCCAATAAGGCCAACTTCTTCCGCCCCAAATAACACAACCCGTATGGTGCGTTTAGGTTTCAGTCCTGAATCCATCAGAACTTTAGCGGCCCCCATGACAATACCGACCCCGGCACCGTCATCAACCGCACCCGTGGCCATATCCCAGGAATCCAGATGGGCGCCGATTAGAATAATTTCCTCTGGTTTTTCCGTGCCAACAATTTCCGCCATAACATTCCCGGATTGTAATTCCCCTATGTCTCGCGGCAATAACCTCAGGCTTATTTCTACCTCCTTGCCGCTTTTTTGTGTCAGGGCAAATATTCTGTCCATCTGGTCGGCGTCAGGTGCAGACATGGCGGCTATGGGGATTTTCTTGACCGCATCATCATAGCGCATTTGGCCGGTATGGGGAAAACGGTGGCTATCCGTACCCACGGAGCGGATCAAAACGGCCAACGCGCCGCGTTTTGCCGCCTCTGTGGCACCGGTTTGGCGCTTTTGATTGGCCGGGCCGTAGCCGGCACCGTCAATATGTTTGTCCATGCGACCGGAAATATAGGCGATTTTCCCGTCCAAACTGCCCATAGGTGCGTTGATGAGATCGTCATATGTGGCAAAATAGGCAACCGATGCCTGTATCCCCGTTTGAGGTGTCGCGACCGAGCCGCCCAAGGCGGTAATCACCAGGCTTTGCGGGAAAGGCGACAATATTTCCGCCGTCTCGACCCCGCGCACCCAGCCGCGCACGGGGAAAGCCTCGTTTTTGATATTGGTAAAGCCGAGCGCTTTAAACTTCTCGACCGCCCAGTCCCGCGCCCGGGCTTCACCCACGCTCCCGGCCAGACGCGGGCCGATTTCCGTGGTCAGTGAGCGGGTGATATCATAGCCATAGCTATTATTAAGAGCCAGGCTTGCCAATTTTTGAATATCCGGATTGGCCGAAGTGCTGATAGAATTTTTAGGCATTATTTTTGTTGTAGAATTTTCTGACCGATGGGCGCAGCCGCTAGCAAATACGCTAAATATTGATGCCGTAATGAGCAGGTGTTTGAAGTGCCGTGTCATAATGTCCCCTTTTGTCATTTATCGATTTGGCGTACCATAACTATAGCGGCTTTGTTCGCAAGAAATAATCAAGAAATAATTTGGTAATCCAAGGTCATTGCAAATACATTTATATGGGACTTGTATATGGGACTTGCCAATTCTATAGAATACGGGCATTTTACGCATGAGCTACATTCAAACTTTCAGGGGACACATGACCATATCAAAAACACTATGCTATACAACCACTATAGCCACAGCCGCTTTACTCATTGTCGGCTGCTCAGCAGATAAGCCTGATGAGAAAGCAGTCGCAAAGCCTAGTATTTCCGCGGCTGATCTTGGCAGGCGCATTAAAAACCTGGCAGACGACAAATTTGAGGGCCGGGCTCCGGGCACACCGGGCGGCGTTCTCGCTTCTCAATATATTGCCGACGAAATGAAAGCGGCAGGCATTGCGCCCAAGGGCATAGACGGTACATATTTCCAGCCCATCACCTTGACCGAGACCACGGTCACGGGTGGCTCTTTCATGAAAATAGGGGACGTCGACTATGTTATGGGAGAAAACGCCGTGTTTTGGACAAAACGCACTGCGGAAAGCCTTAGCGTCACGGACAGCGATCTTGTCTTTGTCGGCTACGGCGTGGTTGCACCAGAATATGGCTGGAACGATTACGCAGGTATGGACGTTAAGGGTAAAACCGTTGTCATGCTGGTCAACGACCCGGGCTTTGCCACCAAGGACGAAACCCTGTTTAAGGGCAATGCCATGACCTATTATGGTCGCTGGACTTACAAATACGAGGAAGCCGCCAGACAAGGCGCAGCCGCCGCCATTGTCATCCACGAAACCGAACCGGCCAGCTATGGCTGGAATGTAGTATCTGGCGGCTGGACAGGGCCGCAGATTGATCTGGTACGCCCTGACAAAGGTGCATCACGCACCGCGCTCGAAGGCTGGTTGACGGCAGATGCGGCCAAAGAGTTATTCACATCTGTTGGGCTGGATTTCGGCACTTTGAAAGCCGCCGCCATCACAAAAGATTTCAAGCCAATTGCCATGGGCGACATTAAACTAAATGCGCAAATCAACAACACCATTAACAAGGTTGAAAGCCGCAATGTTGTCGGCGTGATTAAAGGAACCAAATATCCAGACGAATATGTTCTGTATATGGGACACTGGGACCATAAAGGTAAAAAAGATGTCGCGGAAGGCGAGGACGGAATTTATAACGGTGCCGTTGATAACGCCACTGGCACATCAGCCATATTGGAAATCGGCGAAGCATTTGCCGTTGCGCCCGCCGAACGCTCAATCCTCATTGTCGCGGTCACAGCGGAAGAATCCGGTTTGCTTGGCTCGGCCTATTACGGCGAAGACCCGATTGTGCCCTTAAACCAGACCGTTGCTGGCATAAATATAGACGGTATGTTGCCGCTTGGACGCACCAAGGATATTGTCGTGGTTGGTTACGGCGCATCCGATCTTGACGGGCTACTTGATGCGGTGATCAAGCCCAAAGGCCTGTATATCACCCCGGATCCCAAGCCGGAAGCCGGATATTATTACCGCTCCGACCATATTAGTCTGGCCAAAAAAGGCGTCCCCATGCTGTATGCGGACGCGGGTATTGACCACGAAATTCTTGGCAAGGAGCACGGCATAGCATTCGCGGATGAATATACCAAAGAACGCTACCATGCCCCGTCCGACGAATATGATGACAGTTGGGATTTGAGCGGTATCGAACAGGTTACAGAAATTTTCTATGAACTTGGCAACGGTATCGCCAACAGCCGCGACTGGCCAAATTGGAATAAAGACGCAGAATTTCGTACGCTGCGCGACGAAATGATGAAGAAAGATTAAGGCAGACCCTTTCTACACCCCGCTCATACCCAGCCACGACTGGGTATCCAGCAAGTAAAGAGTGCGCGAAGCGCACACATTTTTTATTTAAACTGGATACCCGCTTTCGCGGGTATGAGCGGGGAGTGGGGGTTTTATTGAAATTCATCGCACCAAGGAGCACAAATTGCAGACCATAATTTGTATGAAATGGGGGACGCGCTACGGGGCGGAATATGTCAACCGGTTGTGGGCGGCTGTTCAGAGACAAACTGACCGCCCTACCCGGTTGGTGTGCTTTACGGATGATGTCAGCGATATCGACAAAGGCGTACAAACCGAAGCCATTCCGGATATAAACCTGCCGCCTGATCTGATAAATTTGCCTTGGCGCAAATTGGTGATGTGGAAACATCCCATGACTAACCTTAGGGGGGCTGATCTCGCAGGCGATGTGCTGTTTCTCGATCTTGATCTGGTGGTGACGGGTAATCTCGACGTAATGTTCGATTATGAACCGGGACGGTTTTGTGTGATCGAAAACTGGACGCAAATCGGCCAAAATATTGGCAATACGTCCGCCTTTCGCTTTCCGGTCGGCAAATACACCCATATTTTTGACAAGCTTCAGAGCGACCCGGCCAGTGTTTTGGACAAATACCGCATAGAGCAACTCTACATTTCCCGTGAAATTGACGACATGGTGTTTTGGCCACGGGAGTGGTGCGTAAGTTTCAAGCATAATTTGTTGCCGCGCTGGCCGTTTAATTTTTTCCAAGTGCCCAAGTTACCAAGTGAAACCCGCATCGTCGCCTTTACCGGAAAACCGGATCAGGACGAAGCGGCGCGCGGAGAATGGCCGGTCAGGCACTGGCTCAAGAAAAGCTATAAACATGTGCGGCCAACTCCGTGGATTGAGGAACATTGGTAATGAAATATCCGCAAGGCACGGTGGGGCTGGGCATATTAAGCTGGCGGGGACATCGCTCCTTGGATATGGCCATGGCTAGCTACCAAGAGGCCGAGTTTTTTAGCCTGTTTGACGAAGCCATGATTTTCTTGCCAGACCCGGACGATGATGTGCAAAAAGTCGCCGCCAAATACCCTCTGCGCATAGAAAACAGTCCGGACAACCTGGGTATTCTAGTCGGCATGGAAGAAATCGCCAATCGGCTAAAAACCGACTATATTTTCTTYACMGARAACGATTGTCCATTGCTGGAAACCCGCGCCGAAGCACAGCGGCAAATTTCCATTGCCCTTAAATTGCTCGCAAATGATGAAGCCTGCATGGCCCGGATGCGGCACGTGAGAAATTACGGGGAAACCTTTAATATCATTGATAAATATTACAGATATTTCCCCGAGCCTGACACAATGTCTGCGAAACTTCGCCGGGTATTGCGCCCCGAAAAAGCCCGGCGGTTAAGTGGTGCGGCCATATACGGAACCGCAAAACCGGCGCAAAAATTCCCAAAAGACATCAAATTTGCGGGAGACGGTTTTCACCTGGTAAATACCGCCGTCCTACCGTGGACAAACCAGTCCATTTTGATTAGACGGGATTTCTTCCTCGACACCATACTCCCCTATTGCAAATCCGTTCCCCTGGGCCGCAATATCAACGGATTTCGCTCCATAGAAATAGAACTAAACCGCTCAAAATTCTGGACACATTCCGGCTGGCAAATAGCCTGTGGCCCCGGACTATTGACCCACCAAAGAGCCGGAGATCGGGGCTATTGATTGACTTAATCTATATGGCGAAAATTTGATGCGGCTGTATATGCCAAAGAAAATGCTTGCCTAAGCATCCAATCCCGTCGATATTGGCGGTAATGATTACGGTACACCATCTGAATAATTCCCGTTCCCAGCGCGTCCTCTGGTTGTTGGAAGAATTGGGGCTGGAATATTCCATCAAGCATTATTCAAGAGACCCCAAAACCGGACGCGCCCCCCCTGCCCTGAAATCCGTCCATCCCCTTGGCCGGGCCCCTGTTGTTGAATGCGGCGATGAAATTATTGCCGAAACTGGCGCAATTATTGAATATCTGGTGCGTGAGCGTGGCGACGGCAGATTTTTACCTAAAACCGGAAGCCGAGAATATAACAATTATATTCACTTTCTCCACTACGGCGAGGGCTCGGCCATGTTACCGCTCTTGCTGTCCATGTACACATCCTATTTGGGCGAGGCCGCCGCGCCGCTGGCACCGATCATTAGCCACGAAATGAAAACCCATTTCGATTATATTGAATATCATTTGACCGGAAACACATATTTCGCCGGCGAAGAAATGTCCGGCGCGGATTTTCAAATGATTTTCCCCCTGGAAGCCGCCAAGTCCCACGGGCGGTTGTTGGGTTATAGTGCCTGTATCGAATTTGTCGAAAAAATGCAGGCACGGCCTGCCTATCTACGTGCATTGGAACAGGGTGGCCATTATGATTATGGCCCGAAAATTTAACCTCTAATTTTGCGCAAAAAAATATGTTTCAATTTGGATTAAACTTGCTATGTAAGCGCAAATTCGCCGAATCTGGTGTTCGGCTTTCTCGGAACACTTTTTCAGAAAAATGGGCAATTTCATGACTTCTTCTCAACACGGCAAAACCCTGGGTATTCCGGGATTTGAAACCCTTGATAATTTTAACTGGAACTGGACAGCGGCACGTCTCTACGAAGCCGCCGTAAAACACGAAGAAGGCAAGATTGCCAAAGGCGGGGCTTTGGTGGTCAAGACCGGCAAACACACTGGTCGTTCGGCCAATGATAAATTCGTTGTCCGTGATGCTGAGACCGAAAACACGGTTTGGTGGCAAGGTAATGCCTCCATGACACCGACTCAATTTGCCATATTGCGCGACGATTTTGCCGCCCATATGAAAGATAAACACCTCTACGCCCAAGACACTTTTGGCGGCGCAGACCTAGATCACCGATTGAGCGTACAAATTGTTACAGAATTTGCCTGGCATTCTTTGTTTGTGCGCCATTTACTGCGCATGCCGTCTGCCGACGATCTGGCCAATTATAAGGCCGAGTTTACCATCATCAATCTGCCAAGCTTTCAAGCTGACCCTGCACGCCACGGCACCAATTCCGAAACGGTTATCGCCGTTAACATGAGCGAACGTTTGGTGCTGATCGGCGGCACGTCCTATGCGGGCGAGACCAAAAAATCCGTGTTCAGCATCCTCAATTACCTGCTACCGGCCAAGCGGGTCATGCCCATGCACTGCTCGGTCAATGTGGACGATGATGATAATGCCGCCATATTTTTCGGGCTTTCAGGTACGGGTAAAACCACATTATCGGCAAACCCGGAGCGCACATTGATCGGCGACGACGAACATGGCTGGTCTGAAAACGGATTGTTCAATTTTGAAGGCGGATGTTACGCCAAAATGATCAAACTTTCCGAGGAAGCCGAGCCGGAAATTTACGCCACAAGCCGCATGTGGGGCACGGTGCTTGAAAACGTGGTCATGGACGAACAGACCCGCGAACTGGATTTTGACGATGCGTCCCTGGCGGAAAACAGCCGGGCTGCTTATCCCCTAAGTGCCATCCCCAATGCACGGCTAGACTCGCGCTGTGGCCAACCCAATAATATTATCATGCTGACGGCGGATGCCTTTGGCGTCTTGCCGCCCATTGCGCGGCTGACCCCCGCCCAAGCCATGTATCATTTCTTGTCCGGCTATACCGCAAAGGTTGCGGGTACGGAAAAAGGTATTACAGAACCAACGGCTACATTTTCCGCCTGCTTCGGCGCGCCGTTCATGCCGCGCCATCCTGCCGTTTACGGCGAACTTCTGCGCGATCTTATCGCCGAACACAATGTCGGATGCTGGCTGGTCAATACTGGTTGGACGGCAGGCCCATACGGCACGGGACACCGCATGCCGATCAAAGCCACCCGCGCTATGTTAAGCGCTGCTCTGGACGGTAGTTTGGAGGCTGGAGAATTTCGCACGGACGAAAATTTCGGCTTCGAAGTTCCCGTCTCCGTTACCGGAATTGACGACGCCCTGTTTACCCCGCGCACCACATGGTCTGATACGGCGAAATACGACGAACAAGCCCAAAAATTGGTCGAAATGTTCATCGAAAATTTCAAAAAATTTGCCGGGCATGTCAGCGAAGACGTAAGAGCGGCCGCCCCGGTATTTGCCGCATAAATTTGTTACTCGCTTGGCACCTCGGCAAAAACCCCGTCTTCGTTAGCGAATAACAGCCTGCCCTCTATAATGCTGAAATATGCGCCTTGCAGGGATAAATCACCTGCCAGAACCGCTTTTTCCACGAACGGGAAACTCATCAGATTGAGCATTGATTGGCGCACCCCTGCATATTCCATCAATTTTTGCTGATCCGCTTGCGGCGTGTTTGAAGCCATAAACCGCTTATGGGCCGCATCCAGAATTTGTATCCAGCTACCCAAAAACGAATGTTCGCCGTCCTTTGCTGGCTCTTCGTCTAAACTTGACAAGAAGGCATTAACCCCGCCGCAGCTTTCGTGGCCCATGACCATGATGGCAGAAACTTTCATGTTCGAGACGGCAAATTCTATGGCAGCACTGGTGCCGTGATAGCCAGCTCTTGGATCATACGGCGGCACAATATTGGCCACATTACGCAGGACGAATATTTCTCCAGGATGGGCACCGAAAATCGTTGACGGGCTGACCCGGCTGTCAACACAAGCAATCACCAATACGTCTGGACTTTGACCTTGGGTGCCAAGTTCTTCGTATAAATCTTTTTGTTTTGTGTAGGCTCCGGCTCGAAAACTTTGGTAACCGGAAATTAAGCTTTTCTTCCACTTGGGGTCTGTCATTTATCATCTTTCTTAGTGTTAGGTACCAGGGTATTAGGTGTAAGGCGTAAAATTTGTCCGGGCGMATTAAGKGTCACATAAATAGCCCCGTCCGGCCCCATAGAAACATCCCTTACCCGACCCTTGCCCTTTAGTAGGATTTGTTCGGATATATAATTGACGCCGTCAACTTTVATCAACCGTAATTGTTTAAATTTTAAAGCCCCGGCCAGCAAATACCCGTTCCAGTCCTTAAACATTTCGCCCGTAACCACATCAAGCCCGCTCACTGCAATCGACGGCGTCCATTGGCTTACGGGTTGTTCCATGCCGTCCATATGGGTGTAGGGCGTAAGCTCGGTGCCGCTATAATTTCGGCCATAGGAAATCACAGGCCAGCCATAATTCACCCCCGCTTTGATGACATTAAGCTCGTCCCCGCCCTTGGGGCCATGTTCGGTTTCCCATAACACGCCGTCCGTCCAGACCAAGCCTTGGGGATTGCGGATACCGTAACTGAACATTGCCGAGTAAGCCTTTGAATTACCAAGAAAAGGATTGTCTTTAGGAATACTACCATCGCGGTGCAAGCGGAATATTTTACCGTAAGGTCGGGTCAAATCTTGGGCCAGATCTTTTTGCCCCCGGTCGCCGACGCCAAAAAACACATGGCCTTTATCGTCAAAGGTAATGCGTGAGCCGAAATGGGCCCGGCTTTTAATATAATGTTCTGTTTTGGCCGCAAACAAGACCTGCTCATCCGTCCAAATATTATTTTTGATTTTCGCCCGAACCAATTTTGTCATACTCTTGTCTGACCCTGGCAGCAACGGGTGGGAATACACTAAATAAACCCAGCCATTTTCGGCGTAATCGGGATCAATGGCTACATCCAGCAACCCGCCCTGCCCGCTGGCCCAAACTTGTGGTGTGCCTGTTACTGGTTCAGATAACAATTTACCGTCAACCACTTGACGCAACTGTCCACCTTGTTCGGTTATCAAGGCGCGGTTCGCATCTGTAAAAACCAGACCCCAGGGATTATCAAGCCCGTCAATCCAGACTTCGGATTTCAACACACCGTCACTAACAGCGTCTACATTTACGACCGCTTTGATTTTTTTTGCAGGTTTTTGCTGGCGAATATATTGCACCAGGTTTTTGACATCCGCTTTTGATAACTGATCGGAAAATGCGGGCATGCCCACCGTCTCACTACCATTTGCTATCAGCGCTTCGATCTCGTCAGTGGTTTTTGCAATCTCCCATATGTCGTCTACCAGACTACTGCCCAGACCACCGCCCAGATCAGCCCCGTGACAATCCGCACAAAATTTTGCATAAACGGCACGGCTATCTTTCAGTGCCTCTTTGGTTTTCTTTATAGACGCAGGCCCACGCGCAAAAGCAAAGACGGCAATGGACGCCAGTATAACGACAATTCCGACCAAGTATTTAATTTTAGACATTTAAACCTCACCAAGCTTGTGATTTGACAGACATCATCACTTGTATATTGTCTGCATTCATAATCACTTTACACAAAAATACTGAAACAGGAAATGAAAATGAAAACACTGTCCGTAATTGCCGCCGTTTCAATCCTGAGCCTGTCGCCAACTGCAGGAACCGCCCAAGAAAGCACTTTCACTGCCCCGCCGTCCGAAGTCATGGCCTTGTACGATATTGCTACGGCCCCGTCCGCCGAGCGCATCCAAAACGACATCCAGACCTTGGTGGATTTTGGCACACGACATAGCTTGTCCGAGACCAAATCCGACACACGCGGCATTGGCGCAGCAAGGCGCTGGATATTTGCCGAGTTTGAACGCATTTCCAAGGACTGCGGCGGTTGTCTTGAGGTCATATATGTAACGGACACCATAGAGGGAAAACGCCGCATCCCAAACTCGACCGAGATTGTCAATGTCCTGGCCATTCAGCGCGGCACAATCGACCCTAACCGTTATGTGATGATGAGCGGCGATATTGACAGCCGTGTCACCGACCCCATGAATGCTATATCAGACAATCCCGGTGCCAATGACAATGCGTCTGGCATGGCGGGCGTATTGGAAGCCGCACGGGTGTTGTCCAAGCGAAAATTTGCCGGTTCCATAATTTACGCCGGCCTGTCCGGCGAAGAGCAAGGGCTTTTCGGCGGCGAAATTGTTGCCGCCCATGCCCTCAAGCAAAGCTGGCAGGTCAAAGCCGTTCTCAACAATGATATGATCTCCAATATTTCCGGCATAGACGGCGTCATAGACAATTCGACGGCACGGGTTTTCTCCGAAGGCACGCGCGACAACGAAACCAAGGAAGAGGCCAGAGAACGCAGGTTTCGCGGCGGCGAAGTGGATAGCCCGTCGCGCAATTTAGCGCGGTATGTCAAAACCATGGCCGATCAATACATGACCAATCTCAATGTAATGATGGTGTATCGGCTCGACCGGTTCGGACGCGGTGGTCAKYWCCSSSYRTYSAATGCCGTCGGCATACCTGGCGTGCGTATTATGGAAACCCATGAACATTATGACCGCCAACACCAGGATTTACGCACCGAGAACGGCACCACTTACGGCGATACAATGGCTGGCGTCAACGCGGATTATGCGGCTAAACTGACGGCCCTGAACGCCCTGACAATGGCAGGCATTGCTGGTGCGCCGCCGTTTCCCGCCAATGTAGAACTGAGCGGGGCCGTGAAAGCATCCGCCGCACTTAGATGGGAAACCCCGACCGACAAGACAGGGAAAAACCTAAAGGGTTACCGCGTCCATTGGCGCCTGACCACCGCGCCTGAATGGACTCATTCTCGATATGTTGGGAATGTATCAAACTAYAYYTTYACCAACATGGTYGTGGACAATTATTATTTCGGTGTCTCGGCGGTTGCCCATGACGGCAGCGAAACCCCCGTCGTGTTYCCGGGGGCCGCAGGGCGATTTTAACACATTTCTTTCATCATACTAAAAACATTTCAATCAATAGGGAATAATTATGACTATATCAAAATATCTTACAACTGCGGCTTATGTGAGCTTGTCAGCTTTGCTCGTGTTATCAATTCCCGCCTCTGCAAAAAATGATAAAGACAAAAAAGATGAGGCAAAATGGGATGTCTCCAACCCGCCGGGCAAAAAGCATAATATAAAAATAGACACAAAAACCGGAACCTGGATGAGTTTGGACGTAAGTCCGGACGGCAAAACAATCGTCTTTGATTTACTCGGCGATATTTACACACTGCCCATTGAGGGCGGCAAAGCCACTGCTATCGCCAAGGGCATGGCCTGGGAAATTCAACCTAGATTTTCACCGGACGGAAAACGCATTGCATTCACATCAGACCGGGCTGGAGCAGATAATATCTGGACGATGGCGGTTGACGGCTCTGACCCCGAACAAGTGACAAAAGAAAAATTCCGATTGTTAAACAATCCAACTTGGTCCCCGGACGGGCGTTTCATCGCGGCTCGAAAGCATTTCACCACCAGTCGTTCTTTGGGTACAGGCGAAATTTGGCTCTACCATACCAGCGGTGGTAGCGGCGTTAAATTGGTCAAAAAACCCGGCGACAGTTTTCAAAAAGAACTTGGCGAGCCCATGTTCGCACCAGACGGTAAATCCATTTACTATTCAAAGAACACAACACCCGGCAACCGTTTCATCTACGCCCAGGACAGCAATACGACTTTGTTTGAAATCCTGGAATACGAAATGGACACGGGCGAGATTAGCACGGCGGTTAGCGGTTACGGCGGCTCCGTGCGTCCGACCCCGTCGCCGGACGGTAACACAATGGCCTTCGTGCGCCGCGAACGGGCCAAGAGCAAATTATATCTCAAAGACATGACAAGCGGCGAGGAACGTAAAATCTATGATCATCTCGATCAGGACATGCAAGAAACCTGGGCCGTGCACGGGGTCTATCCCAATATGGACTGGACGCCGGACGGCAAGATTTTGGTGTTTTGGGCCGGCGGCAAAATTCGCCGTCATGATATACAAAGCGGCGATACGACCACCATTGAATTTCATGTCACCGACACCCGCGAAGTGATTAAACCACCCCGCCCACACATAGAAATTTCGCCGGACATGGTCGAAGCCAAAATGGTAAAATTTACCCAGGTTTCCCCGGACGGAAAACAGGTGGTCTTTGAAGCCTTTGGCAAATTATATCTAAAATCATTGCCAAGCGGCAAACCTGTGCGCCTGACCAATTGGGATGATAATATCCGCGAACTACAGCCCGCCTGGTCACGAGACGGCAAATCATTGGCTTTTATTTCCTGGCAAGACGATAAATTGGCCAGCATTCAAATTCGCGATATGTTGTCCGGCAACACGGCACAAATTACGACCAAACCCGGCCATTATAACAATCCGTCTTTTTCACCTAACGGCGACAGCATTGTGTTTGAGAAAAAATCCGGCGGTTATTTGACTTCGAATTTATGGTCAAATGCTCCGGGGCTGTACCATATGTCTTCCAAAGGCGGCACTCAAGGCGAAGCTATGGTGCGTTTCAGCAAATCCGGCTCTATGCCCCATTTTGGTGCAGATAATGCCCGGATTTATTTCACCAAGAGCCGGGAAAAAACCCGTTCTTTGGTCAGCACTAATTTGGACGGAGAAGCGCAGCGGGTTCACGCCTCTTCCAAAATGGTACAAATGTTCACCATATCTCCCAACGGCAAAAACATCGCCTTTCGCGAAAATTATAATCTGTTTGTTACGCCCGTATTATCAGGCCCGCAAAACACCGACACAGGCCCGAAATCCAAAGCCCTGCCCGTCACTAAAACCAGCACAGGCGGCGCACAATATCCAAGCTGGTCAAATGGTGGCGATACCATAAATTGGAGCCTTGGCCCGGTTTTGTATAGCGCCGAAACCAAGGATATTGTCGCTAATAAAGACTATGAACCGCCCACCAAAGGTAGTGCGCTCAAGGTTAAACGCAAAGCCGACCGTCCGGACGGGATGATTGCCATTACGGGTGCGCGCATCATCACAATGGACGGCAAAAACGGAGGTGTGATTGAAGACGGCGTGATTCTCGTTGAGAACAACCGGATTAAAGCGGTTGGCAGGCTTGGTGATATTCGCATCCCCGACACAGCACAAACATTGGACGCCAGCGGCAAGACCATCATCCCCGGACTGATCGATGCCCACGCCCACGGCGCCCAGGGCACAAGCGGCCTGATTCCCAATCAAAATTGGGCGGCAATCGCCCATCTGGCATTTGGGGTCACGACCATTCATGATCCGTCTTCTCGGGCCGATCTGATTTTTGCCGCATCGGAAATGCAACGTGCCGGGATGATTTTGGCACCAAGGATATTTTCGACGGGGGAAGTTATCTACGGTGCCAAGGCTCCGGCATTTTTCGCTAAAATCGACAATTTGGCTGACGCCAAAGAACATATCG
This sequence comes from Robiginitomaculum sp., assembly GCA_002733385.1. Taxonomy (GTDB): domain Bacteria; phylum Pseudomonadota; class Alphaproteobacteria; order Caulobacterales; family Maricaulaceae; genus Robiginitomaculum_A. The sequence goes on along the minus strand of NVVO01000005.1, from coordinate 10,457 downwards.
ACCGCCTCAAAGCCCAAGGGGCCTATAGTGTCAAAAACTATAACCAGCCGCGCCGTGAACAGCGCCAACAAGTGGTTACGGCGGCCAGAGACGCCAATATTGCGGTTGTTGCCGAGGGCGGGTCGTTGTTTCATATGGATTTATCCATGATAGCAGACGGCAATACCGGTATTGAACATAACCTGCCCCAATCCGAGCTTTATGATGATGTCATACAATTCTATAGCCAGACAAGTGTCGGTTACACGCCGACATTGGGGGTGACATACGGCGGCATTCGCGGCGAGACCTATTATTACCAAAAATCTGACGTCTGGAAACACCCACTGCTTTCCAAACATGTGCCGCCCCATGTGCTACAACCCGCATCTGTGCGTAGACAAAAAGCCCCGGACGCAGACTATGCGGACGCATTAAGTGCGGCTACGGCCAAAAAATTGGCCGAGGCTGGCGTATTGGTCAGCATTGGTGCCCACGGACAACGCGAAGGGCTTGGTTCCCACTGGGAAATGTGGAGCTTTGTACGCGGCGGTATGAGCCCCTTACAGGCCTTAACGGCAGCAACCACCGCCCCCGCCGAACATCTTGGTTATGACAAGGATATTGGTTCACTAGAGGTAGGCAAATTAGCGGATTTGGTCATACTTGACGCAAACCCATTGGAAGACATTCACAATTCCGACAATGTCGAATATGTTATGCTGGGTGGTCGTCTGTATAAAGCGGATACCATGAACGAAGTTCTCAGTGGGGATCGCAAACGCGCACCTTATTATTGGGAAAAATAGCGGGTTAGACCGGGGGTGTTCGTATGACCAGGTTTCTAATCTCGGTCATGTCTTCCATGGCGAAGAGAATACCCTCGCGGCCCAGACCGGAATCTTTGACACCGCCGTAGGGCATGTTGTCAACCCGGTAGCTCGGCACATCGCCGACAACCACACCGCCGACATCAAGCTCGTCCCAAGCTTGTTGTATCTTGTAGAAATCCCGGGTGAAGATCCCGGCCTGTAGTCCAAATTTGCTATCATTGACCATGCGCAAAGCTTCGTCCCAATAGGTAAATCTGGACAACACCGCTACAGGCCCAAAGGCTTCCTCCACACAAATATCCGCATCCGGTGGTACGTCCTCCATGAGCGTCGCCTCCATCATGGCACCTTGCCGAGAGCCGCCGCACAAAATACTGCCCCCCGCTTTTCCAGCGTCAATTACCCATTGGTGTAGACGACTGGCTTCTTTCTCTGAAATCATCGGGCCAATAAATGTGGCCTCGTCTTTTGGGTCTCCAGATATAAGCTTTGATGTTTTGGCAACCAGCAGATCGCGCATTTGCTCATATATATCGGTGTGTAGCAAGATGCGCTGCACCCCGATACAGCTTTGGCCGCTCTGGTAAAATGCACCGAAAATAATTCTCTCGGCTGCATCTTCAAGATTGGTATCCGCGTCCACTACAACCGCAGCATTGCCGCCCAATTCCAGCACCACTTTTTTCTTGCCGGATTTAGCCTTGAGCGCCCACCCGACCCCCGGCGACCCGGTAAAACTAAGCAGTTTTAAGCGGTCGTCTTCGGTGAACAAATCGGCGCCGTCCCGCGAACACGGCAGGATAGAAAACGCGCCAATGGGCAAATCCGTCTCCGCCAGCACTTCACCCATAATCAACGCACCAAGGGGGGTTTTGGACGCAGGCTTCATCACGAACGGGCAACCGACCGCAATGGCCGGCGCGATTTTATGGGCCGCAAGATTGAGCGGAAAATTAAACGGCGAAATAAACGAACACGGCCCGATGGGCACACGTTTCCACATTCCCCTATAGCCGTGGGCGCGGGCGGAAATATCCAGGGTTTGCAATTCGCCTTTCATACGCACGGCTTCTTCGGCGGCAATTTGAAACGTGTCGATCAGGCGGTCGACCTCACCGCGAGCATCTTTGATCGGTTTGCCCGCTTCAACACATAAGGCATAGGCCAGTTCGTCGTATCGTTCCTTAAAGCGCGACACACAATGCAGCAAAACTTCTTTACGTTTATAGGCCGGCATTTTCGCCGTAGCTTCAGCCGCACTTACCGCCGCCGCAATGCCCGCATCTATAACATCCGGTCTGGCCAAAGCGACATGGGTGGCAATTTCGCCGGTATATTTATCCGTGACCGGTAAATCCTCATTGGCGAACACTGCTTTATTTGCCAGATAATATGGGTAGGTTTCTTGAAGCTGCATGGTTTATCCTGTCCCTATAGCGCCGCACTAAGTCTTTGGATTTGATTGTTGAGGATTTCGTCGTTCTCGGAATAATCCACCGGGCATTCGATGAGGTGAACCCCTTTGGTATTGAGGCATTTCTTTAACAATGGCCCCAATTGCTCAGTTTTCTCAACCCTGTAGCCATTGGCACCATAGCTCTGCGCGTATTTGACAAAATCCGGATTGTTGTATTCAAGTCCCCAATCCTCAAACCCCATATTGGCCTGTTTCCAGCGGATCATACCGAAAGAGTTATCATTGAGGATCAACACGACGATGTTCATCTTGAGCCGCACCGCCGTTTCCATTTCCTGGGAGTTCATCATAAACCCGCCGTCGCCGCAAATGGCCATGACCTTGCGCTCTGGATGTACCAAATGAGCCGCCATTGCGGACGGCAACCCCGCTCCCATGGTAGCCAAAGCATTATCAAGCAGCACTGTGTTGGATTGGTGGGCTTGATAATTGCGGGCGAACCAAATTTTATAAACCCCATTATCCAAACAAATAATTCCGTCGTCCGGCATGGCTTTACGCACTTGCGAGACCAAATGTTGGGGATAGACCGGGTAGCGCATATCATCAATGCCCTCGGCTTCATGGGCCACGCCGTGGGCGCGCACCTGCATCATCGGCGCAAAATCCCAATGGGCTTGTACCGCGATCTCCTCGCGGATGCGCCAAATGGCATTGGCAATGTCGCCAATCACTTCGATTTGCGGAAAATATACCGGGTCAACCTCAGCCGTATTAAAAGAAATATGGATGACCTCGGTACCGTCAGCTTCCATGAAAAATGGTGGTTTTTCAATCACATCATGGCCAACATTGATGATGAGATCCGCCGCCCCTATGGCCCGGTGGACAAAATCCCCGGCGCTTAAGGCGGCACAGCCCATAAACAAGGGATGGCGTTCATCGACAACACCTTTGCCGAGCTGTGTTGTCACAAAGGGAATACCGGTTCTGTCAATCAAGCGGGTCAGCATTTTCCCGGTTAGTTTACGGTTTGCCCCTGCACCAATAACCAAAATCGGTGATTTGGCCGTCTCGATTTTATCAACCGCCGCTTTGATGGATTTATCTTCCGGCACCGGGCGGCGCTGGGCAGAAGCCGGAATGGGGCGCTCGTCTGTTTGTTCTTCGGCGATATCTTCAGGAAATTCAAGATGTACCGCACCGGGTTTTTCTTCCTCGGCAATGCGAAAAGCTTCACGAATACGCGACGGGATATTGGCACTGGCGACAATCTGGTGGGTATATTTTGTGATCGGCCCCATCATATCAACCACATCAAGAATTTGAAAGCGGCCCTGTTTGGATTTTTTCACCGGTTTTTGTCCCGTGACCATCAACATGGGCATGCCGCCCAGCTGGGCGTAAGCAGCAGCGGTAACGAAATTTGTCGCGCCCGGCCCCAAGGTTGCCATACACACCCCGGTTTTACCGGTAAACCTGCCGTAAGTCGCGGCCATAAATCCGGCCGCTTGTTCATGGCGTGTCAGGATCAGTTTAATTTGCGAAGACCGGGACAGGCTATCAAGCATGTCCAAATTCTCTTCCCCCGGAATACCGAAGATAAATTCGACCCCCTCTGCCTCCAATGCTTCCACGAATAAATCTGATGCTTTTGCCATTCTATGCCCCTTTTTCTCTTTTGTTTTATTTGCTTGTCACATATAATTACCCTTACGTCCAGATTATATTCTCCAATGCTGGTAATGCCAGACTTTAGGGGCTAACAAGCCCTATGATGATATGGTTTTTCGGATTTGTTTTGGTCGCATGTTTACTGGCTCTTGCCGTAATAGATTTCAAAACAATGTTCTTGCCAGACATTCTGACACTGCCTTTGGGGGTCGTCGGGCTGTTATTCGCCACTTGGCAAAACGCCTTGCTGGCAGGCTTTATAGGCATGTTGGTTGGATATACAGGACTGGTCACATTGGAGCTTGCCTATAAACGGCTTAGGGGCGTGGACGGGCTGGGTCGCGGTGATGCAAAGCTGCTAGCGGCAGGCGGTGCTTGGTGCGGTTGGTACGGTTTGTCATTTATTTTGCTGATCGCCAGCTTTTCCGGTCTAGTGCACGCTCTCATACTCAGTAGAACCGTGAAAAACCCCAAAAACCAAAAAATACCCTTCGGGCCACATTTAGCCTTGGGTATATTCTTGAGTTGGCTGGCACTTTTTGTATTGCGCTAGCGGCAAACATAAACCCCGTTGACCGGGAGGATTTCCTGCCATCCATCCAGCTTATTGATGGTGATCGTGGCCCCGGAAATTCGCCGCCCCCCCTCCAGCTCATCACCAAAATTTCCTTTGACGGTAATGCTTTCATAGCCGCCGCCTTTATAGCGCAAATCAAGTCTAATTTTTATATCCAAATTTGATGTGTCTTGTGAAGTTTCAATAACAATTTCAGTGTCTTGGTCGTACAAGCTAGCCCGTGCTTGCCCTTGTTTTTGAAAAAATACGAATGTGCGCGGGGTCGTGGCTTTCCAAAAAAATACGCCGCACCCCCCAGCATCCAATTCCTGTGCGGACAGCCCTGCAATTTGGGAAATTCCTGGTAGATTTTCCGCTGGTGAGCTCGTGCCAACATTTGTACCGACACTGGTGCACGCCCAAATGCTTAACAAGGGTAGGAAGGCTAAAATCCGCATCATGTTTCCCCCAAAACAAATGTCACCTGCGCCCGCACACTGGCATCATCATTACGGTTAAGCTGGACGCGGGCCAGGGAGATATTATATTTCCCGGTCAAATCATCCACCCAGGCATAAAAGGCGGTGGTTTTGGTGCTCTCCAGCCATACAGTAAGCTCCTTGTCACCTGCGGGCTGGCGACGCGAAATGGTCAGGCCTTTTTCTTTGGCCAGTCTGGTAATGGTGGTTTGAAAATCCGCTGTAGCCAGCATGGTTATTACCAATTTGCCAGTGTCACCAGATTGAGACTGTAGCACCAAATGCCCTTTTTGCATGATTTTTAAATCAAGCTCGGCCTGTTTCAAGGCCCGTTCCTGAGCTTTGGGCCAATTGACCAAAGGTTTGTAGGCAAATTGCCACAGGAAAAATATACCGAGCAAACTTGTTGCAATGACCACTAATAGCTTTTCACGGCCAGAGCTATTTTGCCAAAATTTGATCATTGACCTAGCCTCAAAATTGCATCACCTAGAAGAGCATCGCCGCTTTGGCGCGTGCCGCTTTCCGTGAATATGCCGCCGTAGCTGGCCACAGCCTGCTTTAGGGCTTCCACATCATCGAACCCGGAATAGCGAATGGACAAGTTCAACTGCTGGCGGGCCGCGTCATACCGCAAAGAAGACACTTCAACCCCTGAGACTTTTCGGGCGCTGGTCGCCAGCAAGGCTGACAATTCTATAAACCACTGATTGTTAGCGGCTTTTGCATCTGCTTGCGCACGCATTACGGCCAAAGCCGGGTTTTCGGGCACGGCTTGATTTGGGAAAATTTGCGTGTAAATTCCTGCCATTTGCTCTTGCAAGTCTTGGGTTTTACGCAGTGCGCTTGCGCCTTGTAAAATATTGGCTCCAGCAAAAACCACCACCACAGTCGCCGCCAAACCCAGACTACGCTTGAATTTTTGAACACCAATTTTCCCCCGCTTGGCAAATATGCCCTGGCGTAGATTGATCGGTATATGTCCAGATTGCAGGGCGGCGGAGATTTTTTGCAAAAACTCTTGGCTATCAATTTGCTGCGGGATAGCTTGCCCCTTGTCCAACAAAGCGTCGGCAAGGTTTGTCTCCGCGCTATAGCCTAAACCATTACCAGATCTTTGTATAATCCGGTCTTGATATACAAAACTTTCCGCATCGGACAAACTATCATAATCGGCACATATTATATCTGCACTTAACCCATATTTAGCCAGTTCAGAAATAACATTTTCCATAACAAGGCTGGATACAACCCCTAGCCTGTCGCTATTGGCGTCCAATGAAATATGGTTGTTTTCAAGGGGTGACGCCAATTCGTCTTCGATACTGAACCCGGCGGCTTGACGTTTTTGTTTGTCGTTTAACGTCCCCAATGTGTGGAGCTTTATCACCACTTGCTGACCCGGCAGCACGACCATAAGACGCTTGAAGTTTAGAGTTCCGAGCACCGATTTTTGCTGATCTGTTTCGGCTAGACCAGCTTTGCCATCACTGGTTAATCCCCATTGCCATACAGAGCCGTGATTTTCGCCGAACAATATAATTAAGTCCGCTGCCATCAAAATGCCTTGCGGCGCGAAAGCAATTTGGCCCCGGTATCGCCGCTCAAACTGAAGCTGACTTGCTGGCGGCGCGTTTGGCCGCCCAACCGTACAATAATTTCCAAATTTACCAAATCAGTTTTAACTGCGGCCATATCTTTTCCGACACCTTTCAATTCCAATGCTTTTACCTCCGGCAATGCCCAAACGGTTTCTACTGTTGCATAACCTGCCAAGGGTCTTTGCGCAATCACTGCTTGGGCCGCCTGTGCTGATGCTTCATCTTCACCGTCCTCTCGGTCAAATAAAATTGCGAGTAAAGGCCATTGTTCCTTGTGTAAGGTGTTGAGATTAATTTTATTGGGCTTGATATCGTTGACTGCACACAAAAATGGCCGCATCTGCAGATAAAAATCTTCGGTGATACCCTCTATAGCCCGCAGTTCAGTAATATCCACCATCAAAGTGTTGGCGGCATGATAGGGCGGACTTTTATTGCTATAGGTCAGGTCTTCTGCACCGCCTTGCTCAGGAATAATATCCCCGTCAACCCAGTCTTGAATACTGGCGGCAAAACTTTCGGCTTGCAGAGTATCAAATTGTAAAAACGTCAACAGATCAGCCAATAGACCTCGGGTAATTTTATTGGTTTTTGAGTTGGCGAGTTGGTTGACATTAAAACAATTACGGCCATCCGAAACAACTATGCCCAAATCACCGCTATCTACATCTTGCCCCTCGCCAAAGGGAAATACAATCGGCTGCTGGGCCAGTACAATTTGCGCAAAACCCGCCTGATTATCGGCCACATTACTGTTTGGGCTATTTAAGCTGTTGAGCCAATTTTCAGCAAAGGCCTCCCCACCGCGCATATACCAGTCAGCCTGCGCCGCATTTTGCACCCCGACGGCACGGTTTACCGAAAAGCGGATATCATCCATGATCGCCACGGCAAGCCCGGCCATGACCGTCATCAATAACAAGGTGGTCAAAAGCACAGCCCCGCGTTCATTTTTTCGGGATTTCATTGGTTTGCGAACAGTCATTGGTCCGCCCCCACCCGAAAGACCTGGCGCAGGTTTTTGCCGTCGCTAAACTCCAACTCCACCGAAGCCAGCTTGGGCAGATTTGGCACACCGCTCGGCGGGACACCCGTGAGCCAATTGTCCACCCAGTTTTCCCCGTCGTAAAACGACAATATGACACGCTCAACCTCGCCAATCAAAACCTGCTCCAACACGGGCGTGGCCGCAACTGGATTAAACCTGGCTCTGGCCTGGCGCACCAAGGTCTTGTTTTTCAATACATATTCAACCGCCTGCAAACCACTGCGGCGTTCGATGCCGCCGGGATTATCCCACCCGGTACGCGACAAAGATAAAACCCGTTCATCACCAAATGAACCACCAAAAAATATTGCGTGTTGTGGTTGGCCAAAAGCATCGGTTTTAGGCACGGCTATCGTGTTGGCAAAATCTGCTTTTAGCAAAATTCGCAACGTGGCGCGCTGGCGCAATTCATTGCTTTTTTCGGCCATAACGTCTTTGGAGCCAAGTACCGATGTCAAAACGGCCAGAGATGCGGCGGACAGGATTGAGAAAATAAATAAAGAAACCAGCACCTCGACTAAGGTAAAGCCTTGCATTTTATGACTATGCTTATTCATTGTTGGATCTCGCGCCGAACGGAAGGTTTGTTGGCAGCAAAGGCAAAGCGGGTCATTAAAACCTGCTCTGATGTTTTTTCCCGAACTGTGATGGTTATTTTAAAAAACCCGGCATTACCTGTATCTTGGGTCTGAATGCGCCAATTCCAGTCTCGCCCGGCCATTTCGCCGCTATCTTGCTGTGTACCTACTCTAAGCGGAGCGGAGCGGTTAAGTGCCAACAACAGTTGATTGTCAGCAACAATACCGGCCAATTGTTTTTGCTCCAGCACGCTCATAGCTCTTATATTTTCACTGCCCGCATGCATCAGACCCAATATGGCGGTGGAAAATATCAGCAAGGACGCCAATACTTCGATTAAGGTAAAGCCGGATTTTTTATTCACGGGCGGGCCTCACAGTTATTGTGCCGTCAACATTGCCTATAATCAGATAGCGCGAATTTGCGTTTTGCAGTTTTAGCTCAAACGGTGTCCCAAGTCCGGTGCTATCATAACGTATAGCTGGCACGCCGGATTTTTCTGCCGTTTCAAGGTTTATTTTAGTGGCATTCTGCCGAAGTTCCAAAAATGGTTTGCTGTCCAGCCCGAAGGAAAATATTGCAGCAGTCTCCCATATTTCGTTGTTATATCTAACGATTTCATAACCGTCTTCTTGCAAAATTATGCCAACGGATTGCTGTGCCACCAGACCGCTTTGCGCTGCCAAACTGATGCGGGTAGCCAGAAGTTCGCCTTGTTTATGCAGCGGGTCCTGGGTTTTGGGCATGTTCATGATTACGGCTGCGGCCATCATGCCGATGATAAACAGCACCGCCAAAACCTCGACCAGAGTGAAGCCGGATTGAGCCTCTCTAGTTTTGCCAGCTGGTGATGTCGGCATCATTACCCTCTCCGCCTTCCTCGCCGTCGGCCCCATATGACCAAATATCAAAGCGCCCATTTTCGCCGGGATAAGCATAGAGATATGGATTACCCCATGGGTCATCTGGCAGAGCTTGGATATAACCTTCCGGCCTTGCCCGTTCATCACTACTGGATTGCCCATTGAGCAATTCTTCCAGGTTTTCAGGAAAGCTATTGGTATCAAGATTGTAATATTCAAGAGCTTGGCTAAGGCGACTAATATCAATGCGGGCTTTCTCGCCCTTGGCTTTGCTCATCATCGGCAGGACATTGATGACAACGATTGTCGCCAACATGCCGATAATCACCATTGTGACCATGACTTCAACCAAGGTGAACCCGGCTTGCTTCTGTCTTTTCTTCACATCCATACCAAACTCCTAAAACGCTAATGTATTCAGCCGCAAGATCGGCAGAAATATGGCTGCAACGATTAACATCACCACGCCGCCCAGAAAAATAATAATGGCAGGCTCCAGCAAGTTTAGCACAATAGTCGTCGCACTATCAAACTCGCTTTCCAAATATTCTGCGGATATATTAAACATGCCGCCAAGATCTCCGCCCTGCTCACCGCTGGCCACCATATGGATCATCAAGGGGGGGAACACCGGATATCGCTTGAGGGCCGCCCCGACCGAACTACCACCGCGTACATCTTCAATCACCTGTTTTAACGCCTCAAACATCACCTGATTTTTCAATGTGTTTTTCGCCGTATCCATTGCCGTCAACACTGGTGTACCGCTGTCCAGCAATCCCGCCATTGTGCGCGAAAACCGGGCCGCATTCATATCGCGCGATAGACCGCCAATAAATGGTGTTTTCAGAACGGCAGTATCCACCATAATCCGGAAGCGGTGGATTTTTAACGACTGTTTAAGCGCCACACCTGCCAAAATGACGGCCAACAACAACCATAAGCCATAAGCCTGTAGCCAAGCGGAAAACCCAATCGTCATCTGTGTCAGGCGCGGTAATTCCTGATTAAAACTGTCAAACTGCTTCACCACTCTTGGCACCACCATGACCATTAAAATCGTAATCACCCCAAGGGCAACCACACTCAGCACCATTGGGTAAATCGTCGCTCCCAAAACTTTGCGGCGAATTTTTTGCGCTGATTCCAAATCCCCGGCTAACCTGGACAGCACAACCCCCAATTGTCCGGAGTTTTCGCCCGCAGCCACCATAGAACAATATAAAGGCGAATAGGTCTTATCGCGCGACATGGCCTCGGACAAGCGCCGCCCCTCCAGGATTTGCCGACGTACATCCAGCAATGAACGGCGCATGGGCGAAGTTTCAAATTGCAAAGCCGTAACTTTGAGTGCATCGGCCACAGGTGTACCAGAGCCAATAAGTATAGCCAATTGCCGTGTAGCCTGGGTCAGAATTTTGGTTTTGA
>NVVO01000037.1 GCA_002733385.1 Robiginitomaculum sp. | reverse complement strand
GACGATAATTACGAACAAGTTGAAATAAGTCCCTTTTTGCTAAAAAACGTCAAAAAACCTGTCAAGTTTTTTCTCATATTAATTCGCTGAATAGTTACGAAACATCTTTAATGGTGTCAATATTATTATTAATGTCGTTGCTAACTGCTGCTTGCTCTTCAGCTGCGGTAGCTAGTTGTAAATTTTGCGCCTGAATATCGTTAATAACCTGACCCATTTCATTGATCATGCTATTGGTTTTGTTGGCCTTGTTATTACTTATTTCTATACTTTGATCACCTCTTTTTATTGCCTCTACCGCTGACTTTGCGCCATTTTGTAGTTGCATAATCATATTATTTATTTCTTCAGTTGATTTCTGAGTTCTACTGGCTAAGGTGCGTACTTCGTCAGCTACTACAGCAAAACCTCGACCTTGCTCTCCTGCTCGCGCAGCTTCAATAGCGGCATTTAAGGCAAGTAAATTGGTTTGTTCAGCAATTCCTCTAATAACATCAAGTACACCACCGATGTTTTGGCTATCAGATTCTAGTTGGCTAACCGCATCAGAGGTTTGGTGCATCATGGTTGATAGTTGCTCAACTGAGGTTATACTTTCACTAATAATAGCTTGGCTATCTTGTGATTGTTGTTGAGCTTTCTGTGAGTTTTCAGCCGTACTTATGGCAATTTCTGCCATTTCCTGCGTTGATGATTTCATATCATTCATCGCGGAAGCCACTTGATCGGCAAGATTTTGCTGATTCACTGCACCTTCTTGCGCTTCTTCAGTGATAGATTCCATCGTTTGTGTGGTATGTCCAAGTTGTTCAACTTGTTTGTTAATACCTCGTATTGTTTTCTCTAATTGGCTAATGAAGTGGTTGAAGGCCGTGGCAATACTGCCAATTTCATCTCTTGGTGTTTCGTTTAACCGTTGACTTAAATCGCCTTCTCCTTGGGCTATATCCTCTAATGCGGTATGAACTTTTCTTAATCGTTCAGAAATCAACCGTCTAAACATAAAAAAGAGCAATGCAATGGTGGCGCCTAGTGCAATTATCATAATTAAGGCAATGGTGGTGTTAAGGCTACTGGCACTTTCAAGTTGTTGATCAATAGGAACTTGAACTTCTAACACGCCACGAACATCATGTAATTTCCAGTTGTTTTTTGGGGTTTTAGGATGGGAGTTGTGGCAATTAACACAACCTTGTTGTGTCATAGTATCGGCTAATGCAACCCGAACCACTTGTTTATTATTAACAGTTTCAACTTTGGAAAAACTTTGTTTTGGGTTTTTATTTAGTGCTTTTCAAGCTTGTTGACCAAATTTATCTAATCTTCTACTGCTACTGCTACTGCTACGGTTAGGAAAAGGAAATGGGCTATATAGCTTTAAGGTCATAATCCCCTTTKTGGTAAACTCTTCACTTATTTCATGAATAAAGGTTGCCGGTAAAGGAATTTTATTAGGATTGTTTTTATGCTCATAGTCGGGGCTTATATCAGCAATAGGCAATATCTTTTTTATAATATTTTTAGTGTAATAGCCACGAATAGCTTTGTATTGTTTTACAGTCGATTCAGCCGATTTTATTGCTGTTTCTATCGCTATATCTTTGGTTATAGTTGGAACATAAAAACTAAGCACCATAAAAATGAAAATAAAAATGAGTACTAACGGCGCAAACAACCGAGTGCTGAGTTTATTTTTGTACGCAATAGCCATAACTTTTCCATTCTTATATATTTTTAAGCTACTTATAAGTGTAGAAAAGATGTAGTGTTTTTACTAAATTTTTATTTATTTATTTATTTATTTATTTATTTATTTATTTAGTTTTTTTTGTTGATTTTTAAGTAAATCTATCAACCTTGAATATATTCATATAAGGCTTTTAGCACTGCCATCTTGCTTTTATCCTTTTCATGTTCATGGGCTAAATTTTCAATTTTAATCATAAATTCATCTAGGCTCAAAATACCCTTGCCACCATATTGCAGTTTGTTTTGACAATGCTGCTGCCATTGCTGTTGCTCTTCACTGGTTAACGTATGTGGGTAATTTCTTGCTCGATACCTAAATAAAAGTACCGTTAATCGTTCATCTTGAAATTTAAACGGATGACTGCCAAGTTGTTCTGGTGATAAACCGCGTAAAATATCCATTTGCGCTTTATCACTATAACTAAAAAAACTACCGCCATATAAAGCTTGTTCGGCATCTACATCACTATTGTCAAAATCACTCTCAGCAAATACATCACTTAATTTATCTCTGAGTTCGCTATGCGCTTTTAGTATGGCGAGATTTTCTAAACAAAAATCACGAGGTATATTTAAACGTTGCGCATTTTCAGGCAACAAGGTTTTTGCCGGTGCAACCACAGGGCACTTGTTTATGTGAATGAGCTTTACGGGTATTGGCTTTTCATCGGGCGCTAAATCATCATAACGTGTGTATAATCGCGCTTTAATATCTTCACTGCTAAGGGATAAAAGTGGCTCAATATCTTGTGCTAAATCGACGCAAATCACCGCATTTTTATTTACGGGATGATAGCCAATTGGCGCAAACCAACTGGTACAACCATGTGCCGATGATATTTTACTTGATGTATGTACCACGGGAGTCATATCAGCAACATTAAGCAGTTCAGCCACTTGTTTTTTATTTTTTAGATTAAAAATGAAATCATAAAGTTTGGGTTGCTTCTCTTTAATAAGTTTGGCCATAGCAATAGTGGCATATACATCACTCATGGCATCATGGGCATCTTCATGACTGATGCCATTGGCTTTAGTCAATAACTCAAGACGAAAACTAACCACTTCTTCACCATCACGCTCAACAGTAGGCCAATTTATCCCTTCAGGGCGCAAGGCATAAGTCGCACGCACCATATCAATAATATCCCAGCGACTATTGCCATTTTGCCATTCTCTGGCATAAGCATCATAAAAATTACGATAAAAAAGGTAACGAGATACCTCATCATCGAAACGAATATTATTGTAGCCAGCTACACAGGTATTAGGCACACTAAATAAAGTATGAATACGACTGGCAAACTCAGCCTCGGTTAAACCTTCACTTTGTGCTTTTTGGGGCGTAATTCCCGTCACTAAACACGCTTCTGGGTGTGGCAAGTAATCCACAGGCGGTTGGCAATAAAACATTTGCGGCTCACCAATAATGTTGAGATCTAAATCGGTACGAATTCCAGCAAATTGAGATGGTTTATCGAACTTAGGAACGATTCCCCATGTTTCATAATCGTGCCACAGCAAACTGGGCTGGTTCATAGTGTCACTTTGTGTAACTTTACGTTCTTTGTTGTTCATATAAATCAACCGTTTAACCAAGTTTTATGTGTTGTTGTGTAACATTGGATATCATCGTGTTTTCTACCGTTATAAATAAAAGTGTACCCATTTGTGTACCCACGGGAAATTTCTTGTGTGTACCCATGATAAAAATTTATAAGGCAGTAAAAATGGCACTAAGTGACTCAAAATTAAAATCTTTATTAAATAAAAAACAATCCAAACGCTTCGATATTGCTGACCGTGACAGCTTAAGTGTACGTGTTTCCGAGTTTGGCACAATCACTTTTCAGTATCGCTACCGCTTTCATGATAAAGCAACTCGTATTGCATTAGGGCGTTATCCTGACCTTTCATTGAAACAAGCGCGTGAGAAGATACCAGAATTACGACAAATGTTAAACGAAGGAATAAACCCTGCGGTTCAAACAAAGCGCTCTAAAGCAAGTCAAAACTCAACGTTAGATGAATGTATAGACCTGTTTATGGAGAAGCATGTAACAACTCTAAGAGCCGTATCACAAGGTAATTACCAGTCAACACTAGTTCTTCATGGTAAAAAGGCTTTTAAATTTCCTGTGGAAGAGGTAACAATTCAAGAATGGTTTGAATTATTCGATAGGGTTACTGAAAATCATTCAGCTATCACTGCTAGAGCATTGTTAGTTAAAATTAAAACTTGCTTGAGGTTTTGTGTAACACGAGGAACTATTGAAAATTCATGTATCTTCAATATTGCACCTAAATCGGTAGGGAGAAAAAGTGACCCGAAAGACCGTGTTCCTGATTTAGACGAGATTAAAGAAATATGGGGTGGAATTAATAAATCGAAATGTAACCCGACTACACGAAATGCACTTAAGCTTGTAATATTAACGGGCGCTAGAATTAGTGAAGTGCGCTTAATGGAAGAGCGTGATTTAAACTTGAAAAAAGGAATATGGACTGTTCCTAAAGGAAAAAGCAAAACTAACTGCAAAATCACACGACCTTTAGCACCTGAAGCGYTGAAAATTATTAAATGGCAAATAGATAATTTTAGTGATGTGGCTGATTATATTTTCCCAAGTGGTTCATATAAGAAAGAGATTTCAACACAAACGATGAATAAGTTATGTCGTCTTGTTAGAACTCGCCTAAAAATGGAGTCATGGACTGCGCATGATTTTCGAAGGTCATTATCAACCTTACTTTCGAGGAAAAATATCAAACTTGAAGTTACNNMWWCCATNTKAGNSCCMKTCGCTTGGCGGTATTATCCGTAACTATAATTACCATGACGGGGTTCCTGAACAGCGAGAAGCGTATAAACTATGGGAAAAACTGATTCTAGAGTAATTCAATAGATACTAAAAAGCCGCTAATAGCATTATTGGCGGCTTTTATTTAAGTTGAAGTGTTTGATGTTTCCCATGACTCTAAGTCTTCTAGCCGCCAAAATGGCCGTGCCAATGGTGGGCTAACAGGTAAAGGGAAGCTGTTTGTTTTTCTCCAACGCCAAAGTGTTTGTCTGCCAATGCCGTAGCGAATTAATATGTCGTTTGTTGTTAATATTGTTTTCATCTGTTGTATACCTGTATCTAATTTCAATACAGTTATTTATGAGTGTAAAACCATAGACATTTCAGGCATCTAATGTAACATTTCTCTTTAATAATCCATCAATATTCAAATAAAATAAAATGCCCGTATTCAAATATATGAAATATCGTCCAGAATTTTTTAACGAGTTCTTACTTAAGCTTTCAATGATTGGAGAATTTAACGACCCCTTTGAGTTAACACCTGCGAGCATGATTGAATCTATGACAGAAGAAGAGTTCGCAGCGTATGACGAAATCGCCTCTCAACACCCATCAAGTTATGAAACTATTGATGACCAATTAGATGTTAGTTGTGGTGTTAGGGTATCTATTGGCGTTATTTGTTTTACGCAAGCGAATGATAATCAGCTTATGTGGGCTCACTATGCTGATAGCCATGAAGGTCTTTGTCTTGAGTTTGATTCATCATCAACATTCTTTAATGGGCAGCATGGGTGCTCGTCGTATCAGAATGTTGGTACTTTAATGCCAGTAAAATATTCACAAGAGAGGCCAACTTACTTGATGCTGAGAGAGTTAGCGGATGAAACTGAAAGTTGGTTCACTAAATCTGAAGCTTGGGATTATGAAGAGGAAATGAGGTTACTTCTACCAAATGATAATGAAATGTTTTCAGATGTGGTTAGATGCCATCAAAAAGAAGGGGATAACGGAGAGCGCTTATCTTTTTACCAAACATCACCAAAAGATATTAAGTCGGTTATATTGGGTTGTCGGATGAAAGATAATATCAAAAAACAGATATTTGAAAAGTGTCAAAGTATTGGTGTTCATGTGAAAGAGGCTAAGCCTAGCCGTACTGAGTTTAAGTTAGTGATTTCTGATTACTTACCAAACTAGTAATTATCAATTTAACGCTGTAATTTCTTTATGAATTCATASSGTRRAGRYKGGGGCGGAGTAGGACTTGAGCCGCCGCCACATGCAGATAAAATTATTGGTAGTATCAATATAAAAATCAGCGTGAAAACCCGACCGCGTATCCACAAAGCTAAATTTGCTATTGACAATCTATCCTCCCGAAATTTCTATCGCCCCCAAACTCTCAATATATATACAACGTTCAACATAAAAAAACCCGTCGTTGAAACAACGCTTATTAAGAGTATTGCATAGATCAACGGGAAAAACAACAATTTCGGAAACCTTGCTAGACTCTATTGGCAAGCGCGAGGACTTATACGACCCCCCCGGTCATAAAGCCCAAGTCTTTCCGGGTGAAATTAGCCAAATTTGGCAAAGCACTGGCAAGTTCCCCGTCCGTCAGCCCGAACCAACGCCCCAGAGTAGCAGCGTATTGCTCCACCGAGGTTTGTGGTATCCAGCGGCCATTGCCGGCGTCTTGGTCATGACCGGTCGCATAGGGCGGAATATCGCCGTAAATCCGGTTGCCATTGACCGCGCCGCCAACAATAAACTGATGCCCGCCCCAGCCGTGATCTGTCCCATTTCCGTTTTCGCGCAAAGCCCGACCAAAATCTGATGCCGTGAACAAGGTCACTTCATTCTCGGCCCCCATTTCGACACTCGCCTGATAGAAAGTCGCGATAGCATCCGCATAAATCCTTTGCAGGTTTGGCAGGTTAATCGCCTGATTGTCATGGGTATCAAATCCGCCCATGCCGACAAAAAACACTTGCCGTCCAACCCCGAGCGCACTGCGGATATTTATGGTATTGGCAACGGATCTAAGCTGTCTGCTGATACTGTTATTTTGGAATTGCGTTTGCAAAACGGGCGCATTCTCGAGCGCGGTGCTATAGGTCTCGTTCAAAGTAAAGGCGCGGTTATTGATGGCGGACATATCGCGTTTAAACAGGTTGGTATTGGTCTGCGCCAAATTGCGATAATGATCTTCGAGCAATCTCTTGGCACGTTCTGAACTTCTGCCAGTGCCAAGTAATGCACTGCCCCGGTTTTTCAGACCGTTAACTTGCTGGGGGCCATTGGTGTTGAGCGCATATTGCTGCACCGTGTCGCCTGACAAGAACACGGTGTTACCGTCCAAAGTGATGGCGGTGAACATATCTTCCTGGTTGGCACCCGAGGCAACGACCGTATCAGCAAATTTTCCGCCCCAGCCAATAATTTCGCCTTCTGGAGAATTGCTTTTCCATGTGGATTGCTGGTCATTATGGGAATATAATTGCTTGGGGCGCGGAATTGCACCGCTTTGGTATTCAGCGCGGCTCATGGGTTGAATGAGCGGCCCAACATTGCCCAAAATGGCGGCGTTGCCAGTATCAAATAAAGTTTTGATCGGTGTCAGATCGTCGGGTAATGCAAATTGGCGGTTGCCAAAATCAGCAGAATTAGCCGGGTTAAGCGCAAGCAACCGCTCCCGCGTCCGGTTTGACCCACCTTGGTTTGAAGCATAATTTGCCAACAGGCCCGACCGCAATTGCGCATAACCATCATAGGACGCCTGATCAAAGGGCAATACGGTATCATTACAGTCCTGCCCGCCGTGCATGAACAGGCAGACAAGGGCTTTATAGCCCGAAACTTCCGCCGCGTGGGCGGGCGCATTGCCCATGGCCGATAAAATACCCGTGCCGCCTAAAAATGACAAAGCACCTGCGCCGGACAAACCTTGAAGAAATGTCCTTCTATTATTTAAATGACGTCTATCTGTCATAATATCCTCCTAACGCTGTACAAGATAACCGGGCGATGTCATCACCATGGAAACGGCCACCCTGACCCGCGAAATTCTGTCCTCGTCTTCCGAGCCAACGTCCACGGGGATCTCGCTTAGTAGCTCGATAATCCGGTCTTTGGTGACAGTGCTAAGCTGATTGCCCGTCAGCAGTAAATCAAGGTCATCAACCAGAGCCTGCGCATCATCTGCCAGACCCAATTGCCGGGAATAATCAGCATTGACGCCGCCGTCCGGATCCCCGGATCTGGTGCGCGAATCGTCATAAATGAATGTGTTGATAAAATTGATATAGCCGATTGCACTGCTGGCATTGATAATTTGCAACTCCGGAACCGTTAGCCCGGCGGCTCCGGTTTCGGTACCCGGTGCCACATGTTCGGGCTCGAAAAAGTTAAACACATGTCTGGCGCGAAACGGGTGTTGGCCAATATAGCGCGTCATATCCCTAAGCCAGCGCTCATCAGCACTATCTGGTGTTGTCTCCCCAAATGTCCGGGCCCAGTTGATAAACCGCAGCATAGGTTCACGGATTTTACCAAAATCATCTGGCGCACTGGCCGGATCGCGCAAAGCATTAACATCAAGGAGCACGGCCGCCAATGTGGCTTTCAAGTCACCCCTCTGGCCGGTTCCGACTACGGTGCCGTTGGGCAAGGTAAAGCGCCCGTTTTCAAAGGCGGTCGCAACCCGGCGCACATATTCCGGTTTGGGGTGGGAGGTGACAAATCTCTGGATCAATTGTCTTGATACGAAAGGCGCAACATTCGGATGGTTGAATATTTCATCCAACGCCATATTGATACTGTCGGTGCCATTGGTATTTGCCGGAATGGTCAAGTCCAAAAAGGTTTTTTCCAACTCGGAATGATATTCGTCGAACAGTTGCAAGGGCTGGTAAACTCGGGGGCAATCCCGTCTTCTGTTACTGCACCCCCTATAGAGACTACGAAAATTACTGTCGCGCAAACCAAAACCCGTAAACACCTTCGCCAGTCCGGTAATATCGCTGTTGTCATAGGTGTCGATCTGCTGGCCCTGACCATTGGTTTTAGGGGTTCCGTCCATTTCCAACTCGATCAGGCCGATTGAAAACAATTGCAAAATTTCACGGGCATAGTTTTCGTCTGGTACCCGCCCCGTATTCATGTCGCCTTTCTCATTACGCATATAGGTCAGGTAAAACGCCATGCCCGGAGAATATGTGATGTCTTGCAACAAATCCCGGTAATTGCCAAATGAGTTTTCCGACAATATATCCACATAATAGGCCATGGTCTGGGGATAGCTGTTCAACATGCCGTCACTTGAGGTTACGAGAATTTCCGAAAGTGCCAACACCATGCGTTGCCGCAATTGGTCATTGCCGACTATGGCTTCGTCCAAATATAAATTGGTCACACTGTCGGCAAACAGATTGTCGCCTTGGGGTAATGCCGCCAGCATCGCCGTAATTCTCTCGCGGTATAATGTCGGCTGTTTGTTAAACTCCGCAATCAGCCAGTCGGAAACTTCCGTATTGGCCAATTCGTCCACTTGCGCTTTGGTTGCCCCGAAAGTGGCGCGGGATAGAAATTGTGCCGTGGATATTTCGGTCGAAAAWGCCTTGGAAACTTGCCCGCCTGGTGGTGGWKKYSGGSGMRRWGGTGGGGGCGTTGGCGATGACCCGCCGCCACATGCAGCCAAAATCAATGGGGCGAGTAGTATGAAAAATAACACAACCACACGGGGCCGTATCTCTACGAATCTTTGTAAAACCGACAAATCATCCTCCCTGAACATCCCCGCCTATACTAATATACGACCCTCTCATTCCCTAAACAAATTAAACTAGCACATCTTCAACGCCTTTGCATGCTATTTCCGTCGAAGAATCGTAATATACTCTTATAACATCAATTAAGGCAATTTTGTGATTGTTGAGCAAACGACGTTAAGAAATGCTTTAGGATCTGTGGACATTGCTAAAACCGACGCCCTAATGTGGCGTGCAACTTATCATAAATACCCGGATTTTTTTGGAATGGAGTGGGCTACCACTGCGGTGAAAATAAGGATGACCTCCAGGTTCACATCATTGTTATCACTTTGGATTTAATGTTTTTCACATATAGACGTTTACTTAATGCCGCCCAATAATCATATTGAATTTACCAAAAGATCAACCAAAGGAGCAGAACGTGGATATATTGACATTTAATGAATTGCCACAAGGCGGGTTTGCAGGTCTGCGAGAGCGCCAATTTGTAATCAATGGTCAATTATTAGGCCCGTACAAAAAACTAGGCGCACAAAAAAGGGTAGGCAATTTCGTTTACCTTGCAGACGCTAATTTTATGCCTTTGGGCGAAACAGGCATGCATCCCCACCGTGAGATTGACGTCATCTCAGTTATGGTAAGCGGCAATGTCACCCATGCAGGTTCACTTGAGCACGGTCAAGGCCTGCCCGCTGGCATGGTTCAGGTGCAACGCGCTGGCGGCGAAGGTTTTCAGCACAACGAGGTCAATCCGGATGAAGCGGAAAATCAAATGATCCAACTATGGGTCTTGCCGGACGAGCCCGGTGAACCTGCAGGTTATAAAGTCTATACGCCCGCCAAGGGTCGACGAACGCATATTTACGGCGGTGCAAAAAATCAGGATGACCGATTTTACAGTAAAACCCAAATCGATGTTGTAAATGCCAATCCAGGGCAACTGATCGAGCATAGCGGTGACTTTATGGCCTATCTCAGCAAAGGCAGCGGAACGGCAAATGGTAAACCGGTATTGGCACGTACCCTGATGCGAAGTAGCACCTTGACATTCAAAGCCGATGAAGATGCCCAGCTTATTCTGATTTACACCGACGCAAATATTTAGAGCGTTTGCACTTACCCTTCAAATCTGAAAATCGATTGGTCCCTGGCCCGTTCGTCAAATTTAAGTTTTCTATTGATCGGCGCATGGGCGCGGGACCGACAGGCGGGACGTTCACACAAATAACAGTTTACGCCGATGGGTGTGGGAGCAAGATCGACATTGCCTTGGCTATAGACCAATTCCCCCGCGTGTTTGATGTCACAGCCCAGGCCAATGGCGACCATTTGCGCCCGCTGACCATGAGCACCTTCGGGCCTTAGCACCGCCCTAGCTACGCTGAAATACCGGGTGCCGTCCGGCATCTCGATCACTTGCGGGATGGTCTCGCCCGGTGTTTGGAAGCAAGCATGAATATTCCACAAAGGACACGCGCCGCCAAACCGCGAAAAATGAAACTTGCCGGCACTAAAGCGCTTGGAGATATTACCCGCCATATCCACCCGCACAAAAAAGAACGGCACGCCTCGGGCCCGTTTACGTTGCAGCGTGGTCAAGCGGTGGGCGGTTTGTTCATAACTGGTGTCAAACCGCCGGGTTAGCATTTCCACATCATAATGTTTTTCTTTCGCAGCTTGTAAAAATTGCCCATAAGGCATCAGCACCGCCGCCGCGAAATAATTGGCCAGACTTAGCCGCGCCAAATCCTCCGCTTCTTTGCTCGGTAAAGCGGCTTTGCTGATGGTCGCATCGATCAATGCGCGCTGTTCCAGCAAACCCAATTGATAGGCAATGCGAAACCTACGCCCCGATTGCGGCAGCAGTTCAGACAAGTTCAGGCGGCTGGCATGGGGATCAAACAGGCTAAACTTCCCCGGAATAATATCTGCGGGTACAATCCTGACCCTGATCCCGTGGGCGTCCTTTAATCTGTCCGTAAGCGCCGTATTCGGTTGACGATTGCCAAGACCAAGCTCGTCCGCCGTGTCTTCTGCCGCTCTATCTATGGCATCAAAATAATTCTGGCTGTCGTGAATAAACCGGCGCACATTCTCCACCGCCCCGGCACTTTCTTCCAACAGCTCGACCTTATCCCTATCGGCCAAAGGATCATCGCGCAGGGAAGCCCGCACGGTTAATTCCTCTGCCCGCCCATGTAGCGTAATAAAGGCACGGGCAAAATCCGGGCTAACCCCAACACTGTCCCTAATTTCTGCGTTGGATATATTATAGGTGCGGTAGGCCGGGTTTTTCAAAATTCGGGTAATGTCCTGAACCATTTTGACATCGGATTCTGGTGATAATTTGGAGATGTCAACTTCGTAAACCTGGGCCAAGCGGAGCAAGACTTTGGCGCTCATAGGTCGTTGGTTGCGTTCGATTAAATTCATATAGCTGGTGGAGATACCTAGATCATCGGCCATAACCGCCTGGGTAATTTGCAAGGACTGGCGTAAGCGCCGCACTCTTGGCCCGATCATAAGTTTTTGTTTGCTCATAATTTGGTCTCAACTTAAGTATTGTCCTACCTCCCCCTCTGACATCCCGAGCATCCCGGGCTTGACCCGGGACCTCATAGCTCGACATAAACGCCGAGGCTCCGGGTCAGGCCCGGGGTGACAGAAAGTTTTGTAGGTGTATTATTTACAAGTTTTACAAATTTACAAGTATTATATTTACAATCAATTCTTATGCACCCGTTGTTTCTGGCTTTCTCGTTAATTTCCGCCTACTCACTGCTTGAACCAAAATCAGGGAGCTTGCCATGACCGTCATTTCGACTAACACAGATATTCCCCGCCACCGGGTTCTGGCTAAAGTCGTGGGGCAACAACGTCCAGGCTTCGAGACCATTTTCACCCCGGATGCCCTCCTGTTCCTAGCCGACCTAGAGCGCCGGTTTGGCCGGTCAAGGCGCAATATGCTGGAATACCGCGAGGATCGTCAGGAGCGGTTTGACTACGGTGAATTTCCTGATTTTCTGCCTGAGACCGCCCATATCCGTGCTGGTATGTGGGAAGTGGACCCCATCCCCCCGGCCCTGCGTGACCGCCGCGTCGAAATCACCGGGCCGGTTGACCGCAAAATGATGATCAATGCGCTCAATTGCGGTGCCAAAATGTTCATGGCGGATTTTGAGGACGCTAGCGCCCCAAGTTTTGACAATATGATCGACGGGCAAATCAACATGTATGATTTCGCCCGTGGGCAATTAACACACACCGACCGTGCCAAAGGCAAAGACTACAAATTGAACGACGAAATTGCCACCATGTTGGTACGTCCACGGGGCTGGCATCTTGAGGAAGCCAATATCACCGTAGACGGTCGCCCCATGTCGGCGAGCCTATGTGATTTTGGCCTGCATATTTTCCACAACGGCAAACTTCTGGCTGAACAAGGTCGAGGCCCGTTTTATTATTTGCCTAAACTAGAAAGCCACAAAGAAGCACGGCTTTGGAATGATGTGATCAATTTTGCACAAACCTTTATTGGCATTGCCCACGGTACGGTAAAAACCACCGTGCTGATCGAAACCTTGCCCGCCGCCTTTGAAATGGACGAAATCCTGTATGAATTGCGCAGCCATATTACTGGCCTGAACTGCGGGCGCTGGGATTATATTTTCTCCTATATCAAATGCTTGCGCAATCATAAGGGCTTCGTCCTGCCTGACCGGGCCCAAGTAACAATGGACAAAGATTTTCTACGGGCTTATTCGCTGAAGCTGATCGAGACCTGTCACCGCCGCCGCGCCCATGCCATGGGCGGCATGGCCGCGCAAATTCCGGTCAAGGGCGACGATGCTGCTAACGCCGCCGCCTTCGCCAAAGTCCGCGCCGACAAAGAACGCGAAGTTCTGGCCGGGCACGACGGTACTTGGGTGGCCCATCCCGGATTGGTACCCGTAGCCATGGACGTTTTCAACGACCACATGCCCGGCCCGCACCAGATTTTGCGCAAAGGGCTAGCCCCAAAAATCACGGTGGAGTCCATGTTGGCCCCCCATACGGGTACAATCACCGAAGACGGTATCCGTACCAATATTTCGGTCGGCATTATCTATATCGCCGCCTGGCTTTCCGGTCGCGGGGCCGTACCAATCCACAATTTGATGGAAGATGCGGCCACGGCAGAAATATCGCGCTCGCAAATCTGGCAATGGCTCCGCCACGGCGTTGCGGTTAAACTGGCAGATGGCAGTTCGGCCAAAATGAGTTCGGAATTGTTTGACCGGATTTACGCCGAAGAAATCGAAAAACTGGAAGACGCCATGAGCGTCTCGGATTTCCGCAAAGGCCATTACACCGAGGCCGCCGAGATTTTCAAGAAATGCGCCACCAGCATTGATTTTGCCTCCTTTCTCACCCTACCCGCCTACCAACAATTGCTCAAATATACTTAAAGGAAACCATGATGACCACACGTAAATCTTACGCCAAAACTCTCAAAAAATTCCTCAAGCGCTATCCGGACGGTGTCGTGCCGGGCGGTATCGCTGTCGACGATCTGGTGCAACTGAGCTTGCAAAACACCTATAAAACCCATTTGGACATTGCCAAAAACATGGCGACAGTTATGCGCGGCGACATGAAAGCCTATGATAAAGACACGTCCAAATTCACTCAAAGTTTAGGCTGCTGGAGCGGGTTTCACGCCCAGCAAATGATCAAATCCGTCAAACGCATGAAAGGCACAACAAAGGGCACATATGTATATCTGTCGGGCTGGATGGTCGCGGGTGTGCGCAACCAGTTTGGGCATTTGCCTGATCAAAGCATGCACGAGAAAACCGCCGTTCCGGAATTGATCAACGAGATTTATGCGTCTTTGCGCCAAGCCGACGAGGTTGAGCTTAATGATCTTTTCAGAATCCTAAAAACTGCCAAAGACAGCGGCGACGATATTGCCACCAACAAAGCCGTAAAAGCCATTGACGATTTTGAGAGCAATGTTGTCCCGATCATCGCCGACATTGACGCGGGCTTTGGCAATTCCCACGCCACCTATTTACTGTCCAAGAAAATGATCGAGGCTGGTGCTTGTTGTATCCAGATCGAAAACCAGGTCTCGGACGCCAAGCAGTGTGGCCATCAGGACGGCAAGGTCACGGTTCCCCGCGAAGATTTTATCGAGAAACTCCGGGCCGTGCGCTTGGCCTTTGAAGAAATGGGTGTCGAAGACGGGGTGATTGTTGCCCGTACCGATAGTCTGGGTGCAGGCCTGACCCAAAAAATCCCGGTCTCCACCGAGCCTGGTGACAGTGCGGCCCAGTACACAAAATGGCTTGAGACCAGCGAAGTGACGAGCGACAATCCGCTGGCCGAAGGCGATGTAGCACTTCAACTCGGCGGGAAATTGGTCAAGCCCGTGCGCCTGCCCAATGGTCTATATAAATTCAAACCAGATACGGGCCGGGAGCGCGTCATCGAGGATTGTATTTCCAGCCTGACTGAAGGCGGCGCCGATCTTTTGTGGATTGAAACCGCCACGCCGGATGTCAGCGTCATTGGCGGCATGGTTGACGAGATTAAGAAAGTCGTTCCGGATGCAAAACTTACCTATAACAATTCCCCGTCCTTTAACTGGACACTAAATTTGCGCGGCCAAGTTCGTGAAGACTGGATCGCGTTGGGCAAAATCAGCGAGGACGATTATCCTGAAGGTCTGGCGCTGATGTCAGCCAAATATGATGACACAGATCTGGGCCGCGAAACCGATAACCGCCTGCGTAGTTTTCAAGGCGATATTGCCGCCAAAGCCGGGGTTTTTCATAATCTCATCACCTTGCCGACTTTCCATATGACAGCG
This sequence comes from Robiginitomaculum sp., assembly GCA_002733385.1. Classification (GTDB taxonomy): domain Bacteria; phylum Pseudomonadota; class Alphaproteobacteria; order Caulobacterales; family Maricaulaceae; genus Robiginitomaculum_A. Next base: position 9,144 of record NVVO01000037.1, on the reverse strand, counting down.
AAGTTTATGGATGATTTATCGCGGGGGTATTTCGGCGACGACAAAATGATGGCCTATGTCAACACCATCCAACGCGAAGAAATTCGCCGCGAAGTTTCCGCCGTCAAACATCAACACGAGGTCGGCTCCGACATCGGCGACAGTTTCAAAGAAATGGTGGCAGGTGAACGCGCCCTAAAAGCCGGCGGTCACAAAAACACCATGAACCAGTTTAGCAATGTGGCATAGCTTCTAGTTCATGATGGCAATGCCCTAATTTGGCAAATCGAAACGCTGAACACGTTCGACCGTGTAGCCTAGATCCTCGAACCTGGTTGGCAGGCCGTCATTGCCGATCAAATGGCCAATGCCAACCACGACCATGGCGTTATTATCACCGTCCATGAAACCGTCCAATACCTTGACCCATTTTGCGTTGCGCGTCGTAAAAAGAGCCGCATAAATTTCCGGAGATTGGCTTTGGGCAGGTATCATCATATCCTTCTCCAGCCTGTCCACATCACCGATGAGCCAGGCTCCGTTCACGGTTTTGGTGTTGGCAATTAGGGTGTCAAAAGTTTTAATGGTTTGCACAAATGCACGCATTTGTTCATCTTCGGGATGGCTGGCCACCGCTTCAAAATATGTTTCAATGGTGTCGAGGCTATATATGGATTTGCCCGCCGCCTTTGCTTTGGCACGCAAATAACTGTCGGCGGAATTGGTATATTTAAGTCCAGCTTTATCGGCAGCCGCTATGCTTAAAATATCTGCTGCCAGCCACGGTTTAAAACTTTCCAGCCGCGCCAAAGGCACATCGGCATTATGGGCCGCCGCCGTCAAGCGGTTGAGATTGGCGACATCCAGCTTGTCCCGCAGGCGTTCGCCGCTATCGTACAACCCGTATTGGCGCTGTAAAATACTGGTCTTGAGGGCGGCTTTGTCGTCGTCGGGAGTTTCGAAAAACACCGTGCCGACATTGTCAAAGGCGTCTTGCATATCACGGCGCTGCCAATCCGTCCCGTCAGGCAATAAATGCACCGTGCCGAACAGAAATAAAGCGCTGTCGTGGTCGGTAACTTTCCAAAGCGCCGGCCCGTCATAGCGTTTATGAGCTTCTGCCACTTTTTCTTGCACATTGCTGCCAGGCCTACAGCCAGCCAACAAGACGGCTACCAAACCAACGAGCAACAAAGCGAGCCAGGCTTTTGAGCGGTGAGTTGTTTTTATTATCATAGGCATTTATTAAAGCACGCAATAGCTCTTGGCAAAGGTTTAAGATATCTCTATAGGGCATTTCTACAATCCGCGCTCTTGTCTGTGATTGTGTGTGATCATGAGCGCAAACCAATAGCACCCGTAGCTCAGCTGGATAGAGCGCTGCCCTCCGAAGGCAGAGGTCACAGGTTCAAATCCTGTCGGGTGCGCCAATTTTATCAATAAAAACAAAGACTTAAAAATTTATAAATTTTTACACATGTCAAAAACACTCTTGGGGTAGCACCGGGGTAGCACGAGAAAGTGACATTCTGGGTATTTGAGGGAATTTTGAGGATGCCAAGATGTAATTTTTACCATCAAAATTAAGGCAATGTACTATATGCGAACTTACTTATAAGCTGCAGGGAAAACTGATTTTGTGTTTCAGACCAACACGATTATAGCTACATTTTGATTTGTTCATAATAAATTGGAATATTGTATTTTTTCCTAATGCCTTTTAGATACTCATTAGCTTTAACATCTAATACCGCCTCGGCAATTATAATCAATTTTTGAGCGGACTGGGTGCCAGGCCATTTTGAATATTCAAGCAACTGCCCGAACGCTTCTCTGATACAAGCCCTTGCTGTAAGATGAGTTTTGATTTCATAAAACCAATATGTTTTTTGGTGCTTCACCACAACATCAATACTTCCACCAACTCCATTAGGCACTTCGTCAGAAACATTGCTTGCACCAAATTTCTTTGCAAGTCGGCCACACAACATATATTGTAGCTCATTATGCCGTAGGCTTACATTTAGGGTTTTTTCTTTTGCATTAGCTTTTGTCGTGTTCTTCTTTTTAGAAAACCCTGACTTAAAGGCAAATGGCATATGTATTAGATTGTGCTCTACCAAATCCTCCCCAAAACTTTCTACATATTGGTACAGCGGTAATAACCTATCAAAATCTGATAGTACCTTGTTCGCGTCGAATGCATTAACTTCTATTGATTTTCCTAAAAAAATAAACGCCCCTTTTTCTATCCAATTTTCGGGAATTGGTGTGGGATATGATTCAACTGACCTTTGATCACCTAACCAGCGCCACATGAACATATCGCCATATGCGTCAGGGAAGGACCTAAGAAAATCATTATAGAGCTTTATATTAGGCAACATATCCTCAATAGAATGAAGTGATTGACCTAGCTCCAATGAAATTGCCACACCATAACGTAGTGTTTTCTTGTTATCTATCTGCTCGAACCCGATATTAAACTGGAGCTCCGTTCGACCTCCATCATGAAATGCAAACTCATCAAATATAGTTCTGTTGTGAAAAATTACGTTACTTGCTTTTCTTTTCAAACCTTTGAGCGTTTTGCGGACATCTTGCAGCTTGCCTATATTGTAATTTTTTGAACTGTCATTGAGGGCGTAAGCGATATCCTCTATAGCCTTGGCCACTTGTTTTTTGCTTTTTGGGATAATTGTGAATCCTATGTTTGACAAACCTTCAGTGGCACCAACCCCATTTTTAGAGGAACTGTGTGTTTGAAAATATTTTCTACCAGTAGCCAACCCCCAAATATGTTTGGCGGGGTACAATTTACCATTATCACCTTTGACAAACCAAGTTCGAGCCGTCCCTCTACCTTCCTGCCTTTCGCCATCGTCGAAACGTATAAAAGCTTGCTTCACCTTTTCTATTAGCTCTTTTTGTGTGGAGGTATATTTTACCATGAGTTCATGTGTACTTTCATTTCAAAAAATCAAACATTTTACTAAACCGCCTGCTTTTGTTTCAGAATATCGTTCACAGTTTTATCACTGCTCTTACCATCACAGCCTTTAGCGATAGCACGGCGCAAATCGTCAATCTTCTTGGTTATATCCTTATCCGCAAAAAATACGTTCATTAGAATCTCATCGCCTTTTCCAATTCCTCATGCTCGAAGGCCTCGGCGTAAATTTTTATGTCGGCAGCGGATGCGCCTTCGGCGCGTAGGGCTTGCTTCCAATTGGCGGTAATTGTTTTTGCCATTTTTGATGCCTGCTGGCGCGCTTCGGTGGGCTCAAGATCGAATAATTCTGCGGCTTCAAGCGCGATGTCTAGGGATGCGTCGAACGATCCACCCTGCATGATGCCTGTCTCTAAAACCCTGTGGCGCGACGGGGAAGGGTTGATGTCGAAAGCTGGTGAGAGCCGCCAATGATTTCCGCCCGTATAGATGAAGCCATGATTTTTCAAATGATCATCCTTGTTTGACACGAGGATTGTAAAGACAATCCGCCGCCAAAGCTCCTTTAAGTCATCTGTTGGCTTGCTCGAAATTTGGCGGATTACATCTGCGATGTCTGTATAATAACCAGGCTCCCTACCTTTTATACCAAGTGCCGTGCGGGCAGACATATAGGGTATGCGTGTATTGCCCCGGCGATCAAACCTTCGAATGAGCGCGACCGGGCTATCACTTGCCTTTAGCTCCAACCTTGCTTCTGCGACTCGCAGTCCGCACAAGCGGCCGAGTTTCAGCGTGGCGACTTCGGCGCGCTCCACAGGCTTTGTGTCTTGGGCGGAGGTGAATTTGGCAATCCAGAGATGGCCACCCCCTTCCACATTTGCCTTTGGTCGTGCACCGCCGAGCGAACCGGCAATGCCAGCAAGGTCGCGGGCTACTTCCCTTGCAGCGTCAGGGTCGCTCTCAAACCTCTGGGCAAGGGTTCGCAATCGTTCAAGCTCCACCAGACGCGGAATTGACGGGGATAAATCCGATAGTGGCTGCATGTCTTCGTCCAAAAAACGCAGAGCGCCTTGCCGCGTGCGATCATCAGTAAGCACAAGATAATCAAACTCGCTAAGACCGCCGCCGAGCGCTTTGGTCATCAAACCTCGCCCCCATGAATCGGGTGCCGCATCCGCAAAACACGAAGCCAGAGCTTCGCGCTTGTCCTCTTTGCCAGAACTAAAATGGCTACCCGTGCGCAGGGGTAATCCCGGCGACAGCGCGAAGCTATCAGGCGCGGCCAGCCACTTCTCGGCATATTCAAATTGTGAATACTGACGCCGACCATCTGCTTCAAACCGTAAGCGGCCAACGAGGCGTTTGCTTTCACCAAGTGCGACAATTGCTTCGGGCATTAGAAACCGACCCCTTCTTCATTATCAACTTTAGGCGAGTGGCTTTGCTTGTCATTATTAGATGATGATTTGGGCAACGATTTGCGTTTTCGCTTGCCGTCAATTCGTTTTGGCAGATTTTCCCGAGTGAGGAGCAATCCAATGTCATCTGATCCAGCATCAAGGAAGTCTGAAATACGGCCCAGTTCACCAAGCACAAGGCATGCCATAGCCAATGTGCCTATGCTCACGCCCTCATGGCCTTTCTCAAGCCTGATAACGGTACTCTCGGACACGCCTATACGCCCCGCGAACCCCTTTATGGAAATCCGCCGTTTCAAGCGCGCTGTCTTGATGTTTGCGCCCAAAGCCTCAAGGGCCTTTCGCGCATTCAAAGAATTTATCCTAACAGTCATATTTCATGCTCATATATCATTTATCTATCATATATGACAGTTATTAACTAAGTGCAGTGAAAATGCAATCGAATTCACTGCTTTATTCCTACTTATACCAAGAGGCTTTCAATAATTTTCTTGGTTCCTATCTTGCCATATTTATCAGCCGCTTTCCGCAGGGCTTTTGCATTCATATCAACGGCGCGGTCTTTTGCGCGCCGCAATACGTCCTCGTGGTTCTCTGCGAGATGTTTCACATTATTAAACAGATCAACCAAAAGAAATTCTGGCGTCACCGTTTTAGGGAAATCCATCTTTCTTCGAAAATCAAATTTAAGTCCTCCTAACTCACAATGCTCGTGACGTTTGTGGTTATAAACCACTACTTCGTTATAAAGCTGCGTCGTGCCAACCCCAAGGCTATTATAAGCGTTGGGATTTACCATCAAGAAGCGATCATCATTTAAGAACTTGGCGACAAGCTTTGCAGGATTGGCAGGCACGTCGCCAAAGCGGCTTTTGCTCGGTGTCATGTAAAGCCCGCCCGAAGCCTTAACCAAAACACCCTCTTCAACTAACTTGCTAACATGCCGATCAACGGCCTTTGACCATCGCGCAAGGTCAGACCGCCGATACACTCGGCCCTGCCTCAATTTTTGTTTTAATTCACTAAGCGCAGACATGTATTTCTCCATTCATATCAACCATATAGGTTTAGTGGCGCTATAATGCAAGATTATTTATTAAAATATCATGCAAATTAAGTAAAATAATACAGCCCCAACGGGACTGTATTAAATAACCGCTATTTACTTATTGCGCTTTCTTAGGCCGTGACCAAACGAGATCAGCGCCGTTGTCGTGATCGAACAGGGCGGCGTTGACTGGCTTTGCCAGTAGCGGGCCGTCTAGCAGGACTTTTACATAGTTCAGTGGTTCGTCACCTTCTTTGGTTTCTTTCCAGGCTACGCCAAAATCACTGCGGCCTGATTTTATGAAAAAGTCGGGACTGTCTTCGTTTTTCTTGTTGTCGTTGGTGACGAATTTGACTTTGTGGGTCATGCTTAGTGTGGCTATGGTGCCTTCGTAGCCGGTTTTTGTTTGTTTGAATGTGCCGATATTTGCCATTGAAAAATCTCCGTGTCTGGCGTTGATGAAACAGCTTTAAGCTAGCTCGCGCTTGGCTTTCTTAAATCCGTGATCGCTGGCCAGAAAGCCGGCGAGCATAGATGGGACGAGCGCACTTACGGGCTGTTTCTCACCGTAAGTTTGCTCGTAAATGTTAGCGTAAACCTCCAAATCACTTAGTAAATCAGGCGGTAATGATACCGACAGTTTTGAGGGTTTGGTGTCTGTAAGTTTGGCGAGTTTGAGATTTGGTTTGGTCACTATTTCTCTCCATATGGTTTGAGGATGAGGTCTTTGGAAACGACGATTGAAAAACGCCAACCGGGGCGAACGCTTAATGTTGGTTGGATATTGAGACTGCGTTCGATAATGCGTTGGCCTGCGATATTTGCTGTGTCCTGACCTGCATTTTGTAGTGCTCGGGCAAGGCGGCCTTCGTCATCTGATGAGAGTTCAGAGCCGATACTCAGCAGTGATGATAGAACGGCACCTTTCATAAATTGCCATGTATGGCGATCCACTTTGTCTTTCAGACCCGCAAAACCTTGGCCGTCAACGGCAGGCAGATTATCTAGCTGAATGGAATTGCCATTGGGGAAGATAATGCGTGTCCAGGCAACCAGTGCGCGGCTTTGGCCGTAGGCAATGACGCTATCATAACGGCCAAGCAATCGTGCGCCTTGCGGGATTAGTAAATATTCACCCGTCACAGTATCGTAAACATTTTTGGTAACCTGTCCGATTACTTGCCCCGGCAGGTCAGAATTTAGCCCGGTGACCAGGCTGGCAGGGATCAATGTCCCCGCCATAATCTGGTAAGGTGATTTTGGGGATTGCAGGACATAGGGGTTATATATTTCACCTGCCGATTGCCCAAGAAACGCAGACTTACTACTTTGATATTGGGTCGCAGGATTAAAGTCTGCGTTACCTATTATTGGTACGCCGTAACCTGCCTCCATATTCACATTAGCAAGGTTTGCATAAGCCTGTTCTATGGATGCGTCGATTTGAGCAAACTGATCTGGTGGTTGCGATGCACCACGCCCACTTGAACCAACAGAGAAGAACAGTCCCGATTCCCGTGCTTCATCACGTTTGTTAAGTGTAGGTGCTGGCTGATAGGCCGTTGGCTGTGCGTACTGTCTGCGCGGCGCAGCAACATTTGGCGCATACTGAAACGGGTTATCCAATTCCGTGATAGGCGCACCGCCTTGCTTCGCTTCCAGGAATGCCGCGCCCAAATCTCCCGGCAGTGGCGGCCCAAGTTTTGGGCGCATGTCCGCATAGGTTTTTGGGAGTGCATCCAGCGCATCGGCCATGGGTTTGTGACTGACGTTATAAAGCTCATTGGGAGATGCTTCGTCATAGTTTGGTGATTGTAACGCGAATGCCAAGGCTACAAACAGGCCTGCGCTCAATGCCGTGCCGCCGAGTATCAACGCTTTACGGCTGAACCGTTTCACTGGTCGCGGTTTAGCGCGGATTGCTAGGTCAGGATTGTTGTCCGTCTCGCTCATGGTTTGGCACGGATAATTTTGACCACGTCCTGGTTTTTCTCGCCGAGGCGTAACTCGGCGGCTTTAAACAAGCGGTCAACAATGTAATACGCACCTTTGACGCGGTAATTTACGAGCTGGCTTTTTCCTTTTCTGCCCATGACAAAGAGCGGCGGCGCTTCGCCTTGGTCTAACCGCGCCGGGAATTGGATAAATACTTTATGGCCGTCATCAAAGGCACGCAGCGGTCGCCAATGAGGGTGGTCGCCTTTAATCTCGTAGCGAAAGTTTAGTTTATCGATAGAGAGTTTCGGACTGGCAGAAGTGGCTGCTGGCTTAGCTGCTGCTCGCTGTTTCATTTTCTTGGCACTGCGTAGGCCTAAAGCCTCTCTTGGATAACGCCATGACACTGCTGCCATATAGGTATCTTTATATGAATGAAGCTCTAAATAATATGTGCGCTTACTGGTAGTAATAACAAGGTTGGTGGACAGATTTGGTTTGGTCGGCTTGACCAATATATGTACTTGCTCGCCGCCGATTGCGCCCGATACGGTATCGCCGACAATCCATCTTATGGTATCGCCCGCAGATACGGATGTCAGTTCTTCGCCTGGCTGTAAGGCAATATCGGTGATTTGTTCTGGCGCTGTATAGACTTGATAGAGATATCCGGGCGTATAGGGATAGACCTGAATGGCGTTGAGGTAATTACTGCTATTGGGTTCAATGGAGGCTGATGCGTTCGCTTGCTCGATGGCTTCAAATGGTTTGAGTGTTGGGCCTGTTGTTGCATAGGACGCAGGTCGTAATTTCATCTGGCCGGGCATTACTATTGGTTCAAAGAACTCGATTTGTATTGGGCGCGATTCCTGCACTGGCACTGGCACTTCCAAGACAGCTTCACTCATAATAATGGGCGCTTCGTCCTTACGGGACATATCCAATTTGAAATCATCAAACTGCTTTTGCAGGCTGGCGCAACCAGTAAGGCTTGTGACTAAACCGATTATTGCTACCGTTTTTAGTAGATGTGGCTGTCTCATTTCATTTCTCCAGAATTAAGGTCTTTTGACCAGTTTAGGCCGTGCACATACAGGCCAAGGGGGTTGCTATGCAGGGTTTGGGCATCGGTTGGTGGGTGGATAATAATGCTCAAGATGGCTGTGAAGTTTTCTGTGCCAATCAATGCGCCGCCGCGATATGAAGTCTCTCGCCACCGGATTTCAAAACTGTCATTTGATGAGCGGACAATAGAGGTGACATCAACGGTGACGCTACGTTGTCCAATGTCTGCGAACGGGTCATGATCGGTGGCGTAGGCATTGAGCGTAATTGCGGCCTGGTCGGTGGCAAAGCTGTAAGCCTCCAGCCAGTTTTGCCGTAACACCACCGGGTCAATCGAAACTGATCTTACATTGGTAATGAAGCCGGCCAGTTGATGGGCGATTTGCGCGTCCGACGGGATAAAGTCTTCCGTAGCGGGGCCGATGGCGCGAACGGAACCATTGGTGTCCACCTCTACCACATAGGGCGTAATCAKGCTCTGGGAACTTTGCCAGATAAATGCGCCAGCCAATAAAGTTGATAATCCAATGGACAATATTGTAGCAAACCGCCAATTCCTGGCCTGTACGCGGGCAGAGCCTATACGGTCATCCCAGACTTGCGCGGCGCGTTGATAAGGCGTTTCCGCCACTGGCGTTGTGCCATATTGTCTGACGTCAGCGCCTATGGCACAGATTTAGGTCTGTGCTAAGAGAGAGTTTTTGTTCATCATCATCTTAGGAGTAAATGATGAGACAGAAACA
>NVVO01000036.1 GCA_002733385.1 Robiginitomaculum sp. | reverse complement strand
TGATCAATGATAGTTTCAAAAACTGGCGCGGCATGACGGAGACCGGCGGCCGGCGGATCAAACGGTCGATCTATCTGGACGTTGCGTCGGTGCGCTTTTGCGACGAGGAGATGTTGCGGCGATATTCGAAAATTCAGCATATCGCCGACTATCTGGACGAAAAACGCCGGGAGCTGACGACGTATAATGAAACCCATATGAAGGACCCAGACGCCCTCGTTCCCGCAAGCCTTGTCAATGGCCGCCGGCTGACCAATGTCGGGACTTTTCGCGCCTATCTTGAGGCGTATCTGCGCGCCCACCCAAAGATCAGCAAGACCCTCACCTTGCTGGTGCGYMWGTTWCWGYCKMMYSAKWWMSKCCTRMSMWKMKRRWKWWMWRWMWYYMKYWCKYARMMYRRMYSKRRRKYTKWKSMRWRSRYRCWRRCSKMWRWYWTCGACCACATCCTCGCCGCCGCCCCGGAGTTCGATTTACGCATTTTCCAAAACCCCACCGGCGGAGTTTTTGCGCGGCTAGGGGGGTAGAAGTTGCCAACCCGTATCGGTGAGGAGCGCGGGATTAAGGTTATTTCTCAGTGGCGGAAGGTTGGGGGCGCAAAGGCGACGGTAGCCGGCATGTGCCGATTGAACCATAACCGACCGCCTGTCTGACGTCAGCGCTTATGGGGTATTACCCTGCAAAGAAGAAAAAAGATAAGCCACCAGGTAATCCGCCCAGGGCAATTGCTAAGTGTTGGGGGTCGTTGGCCCCGAATCGTAAATTAAGAAGTTTCGAGATGATAGTTCATCCGTGCTTACTATGTGATTACTAGAGAATAATTTGATTTTTTAGAAAATTTACGCTAGTCGTAAATATTTGATTTTATTGAGAAAAGTGGCTCCGCAAGCAGGACTCGAACAAATATATAAAAGATAAATAAAACAATACCTTAGCTGGTTTCAAATATTGAAATGTGTGACGTTATGTGTCCAAAATGTGTGATATTTGATGCACATTTCACGTTTTTCTACGATGCCCGTATCTCCAATTTCACACCCTCTTGCTGCTGCAAAGTGTGAATGATGCCAAATAGGTTTTTAGCCGTGGGGTTGCCGCTCGGACTCACCATACGCATCAGACTTTTGGGGGATTTTTCTGTCATATCAGCGAGTTTCTCAAAGCCCATTGTGGCGTTGATATAGTTTCGCAGAAGTGATTTTCCCGTTTCTGTATCGCCAGCGAGCATATTCTCTAGGCTCTCCGTTAATAGAGCATGGCGAAATTCTGGATCGCGTAAGGCTCTTGCACGAATTGTATCTCTAAAGTTCTTTGTAATAGCCATCTTATTTATCCTTCTTTTGTTTCTTGTATTCAAGCCACGCTTCCTTTGCGCGCTCAATATCTTTGGCCTGCCGTTTCTTGGTGCCGCCGCCGAGGAGAATAATAAGCCTGTCGCCATCCTTACCCATATAGACCCGATACCCTGGCCCCCAATCAATGCGGCTCTCATGGACACCTTGGCCAACACTTTTGAGCGAAGACAAATTCCCGTTCTCAATCCGAGTTATATAAGTCGCGACTTTCGCCGCTGCTTGAGCATTTAACCCATCAAACCATTTGGTAAATAAGCTACTACCTTTGCTGTCCAAAAACTCAACTATCTCAATCATAAGGTAACATAAGTGTTACCAWTAWGAAHGTCAATVCWHGATTGCHDCATGADANANAAATGTNCATTNTGVMTCRAAWMDWAVSGGTATGATGCAAATGAAAACAATGTCCGCTCGGCAAGCAAAGAATAGTTTTGGTCTTTTGATGGATTCTGCGAGAGCGGGGCCTGTTATTATCGAAAAGCATGGACGTCCAGTGGTCGCTGTTTTGGCTGTTGAAAAGTATGAAGCACTCATCAGCGCCGCAAGGAGAAAAAAAGCCGATGGGTAAAGTAGAAAATGATTTCATCTCGAAACAAAAGACTATTAAGTCTACCAGACACAAAAAACAGTCAGCCTATAATATCAAAGCGGTTGATTTGTTTTGTGGAGCGGGTGGATTAACGCTGGGCTTAGAAAAGTCGGGGATAGGTGTATCACTTGGTATTGATATTGACCCAGCTTGCGAATATCCATTTGAGGCAAATAATAAAGCCCGTTTCTTACTCAAGTCTGTGGAGGACGTAAGCAAGCAAGAACTTGAAGATGCGTTTGATGGAGCTAAAATAAGACTGTTAGCAGGGTGTGCACCTTGTCAGCCATTTTCATCATATAGCCATGGGAAATCTGACGATTCTGATGAGCGTTGGAACTTACTGATGCAGTTTGGAAGAATGGTTAGAGAAACAAAACCTGATTTGGTCACAATGGAGAATGTACCGATGTTGGCACGGCAGGATATTTTTATTAAGTTTGTTAAAAACTTAGAAGCTGATGGGTTTCATGTTTCTTTTAAGATTGTGAATTGTGCAGATTATGGCGTTGCTCAACAACGTAACAGGCTAGTATTATTGGCTTCACGGTTTGGCCCAATTGAACTTATTGAGCCGACTACTCCAAAGGAGCGTCATAAAACTGTAAGATCAGTTATATCAAAACTTGCCAGAATAGATGCTGGTGAAAAATTTACACAAGACCGCTTGCATCAGTCCAGTCAACTTTCAGACCTAAACCTAAAAAGAATTAGGCTTTCTAAGCCTGGAGGTACTTGGAGGGATTGGCCCGAAGAATTAGTCGCGGACTGTCATAAACGTGAGTCAGGTAAAACATACCCAAGTGTTTATGGCCGGATGGAATGGGATGAACCCGCTCCCACAATGACCACTCAATTTTACGGGTTTGGAAATGGTAGGTTTGGACACCCAGATCAAGACCGAGCAATCTCTTTACGAGAAGGCGCTATTATTCAGAGTTTTCCGAAAAGCTATAAATTTGCGAAACCATCCCAACCAATCAATCGTAGAACCGTTGGACGGTTGATTGGCAATGCTGTTCCCGTCAAGCTCGGGTTAGCAATAGGTAAGAGTTTTATAAAACATTTGGACGGGCTAACTGAACCAGCGAATACAGCCGTATGAGTGTTGCCAAAATTGAATCAAATATAGAAGAAGCGGGAATTCTTGCTACGCCAGAACCAGGTCAACTTGTTGAAGTGAGGCGTAGGCAATGGATTGTCGTAGATGTAAAAACATGCAGTTTGTCAAGGGAGACAACTCAGCCACAAAACCATGTTACCTTAACTTCAATAGATGAAGATAGTCTCGGTGAACAAATTGAAGTTATCTGGGAGATTGAACCTGGAGCACATACTATTGAGCGTGCTGGTCTTCCTCAAATCACAGGACAAGATAGCTCTCAACATTTAGAATCATTTCTTGATGCTGTAAGGTGGGGTGCTGCTACAAATGCCGATAGGGGCTTCCTACAAGCGCCATTCCGTAGTGGGATTAGTATAGTTGATTTTCAGCTAGATCCTTTAGTCAGGGCCATAGATATGGCGAGAGCCAATTTGTTAATTGCTGATGATGTCGGCTTAGGAAAAACGATTGAAGCTGGTTTGGTAGTGCAAGAGCTATTGCTTCGACATCGTGCCCGAACGGTGTTTATTATTTGCCCTGCTTCTCTACAAGAAAAGTGGCGTGTTGAAATGCTTGAGAAATTTGGTCTTGAATTTCAGGTAGTAAATTCAGCTTATGTGCGTAAGCTACGAAGGCAAAGGGGTATCCACTCCAACCCTTGGACATCATTTCCTCGCCTCATAGTTTCAGTTGACTGGGTAAAAGCGGGTGAACCTCTCCGTATGTTGAAAGAAGTTTTGCCTGTAGGTTCTTTTTACCCAAGAAAATTTGATATATTGATTGTCGATGAAGCGCATAACATAGCGCCTTCGGGTAGTACAAATTATGTTAGCGAGAGTCAAAGAACTCGGTTGATCAGAACTATCGGCCCGCACTTTCAACATAAGCTATTCCTCACTGCGACGCCTCACAATGGGTATACACAATCATTCACATCCCTACTTGAATTGTTAGACAATCAAAGGTTTTCAAGAAATATAATGCCTGATGAACGTCAATTATCCCAAGTAATGGTACGACGTTTGAAAACAGAACTCGTTAATTCAGAAGGTGAACCTCTTTACCCGAAACGTGTATTGCGCCCATTGCCTATTGCTTTCAGCGATTCAGAAAGGGAAATACATCATGCCCTGAGGGAGTATTGTACCAGTCGGAAAGTTACTTGCCAAGAAATGGGAAGCTCGGCAGCTTTATTTGTAAATCAGCTCCTAATGAAGCGATTGTTCTCATCCCCTGCCGCATTTGCTTCAACATTAGAAAAGCATGCAGTTACTGTCATGTCTCCCAATCGTATTATACCCCGTGATGACTTAGCGGATAGGATATTACGAAAAGCTATCCGTCGTAGTGATGAAGATTATGCAGATGATGCAGAATTAGAGAATGTGCAAGTTGAGGCAATCGAAGAAGCAAGTAAGCACACGGCTCCCTTATCTAACAGCGAAAAAAACCTTCTTGAAAAAATGAGGCAATGGGCGAACCAAAATCAGCACCGCGTTGATAGTAAAGCGACGGCAATAATTGACTGGATATCTACTCATCTAAAAAACAATGGTAAATGGAATGATAAAAGAGTTATTTTATTTACTGAATATAGAGCCACATTAGATTGGTTGCGTGAATTATTGACAGCACATGGTTTCGGTGGAGACAGACTTTCAATAATTCATGGCGGAATTGACCATGATGAGCGGGAAAAAATAAAAGCGGCCTTTCAAACCAATCCATCTGATTCTAGTGTGCGAATTCTTTTGGCAACAGATGCTGCATCAGAAGGCATAGATTTACAAAACCACTGTAATTATTTGATCCATATTGAGATACCCTACAACCCCAATGTTATGGAACAGCGCAATGGGCGTATCGATCGTCATGGACAAAAAGCTAAAGAAGTTCACATGTGGCATCCTGTTGATGGTGGCAATAATGATGACAGCCAAACTGTTGGAGGACACAGCAAAGATATAATTCGTGCTTTAAGAAAATTAGAATCTATGCGTGAAGACATGGGGAGTGTGAATCCTGTTATCGCGCCTCAGATGTCTGGGCTTATTCAAGGCACTCGCAAAGAGTTAAATACGACACAAGCAGAAATTAGAGCTGCAAAGGCTAAACGCTTTTTTCGCGCCGAAAGGAAATTAGGAGAGCGGATAGCTAAGCTTCATGATAGGCTTTTGGAGACCAGACGAGATTTCCACCTTACTCCTGAGCGTATTTGTCAGGCTGTTCATGTAGGTTTGTCATTAGCGGATAAACCGCCGCTACGCCCTGCTTCCCTAGAGAATACACCAGATGGGTCAATATTTAAAATGCCTGAGATGGGAGGCTCTTGGGGGCGATGTTCGGAAGGGTTGCGTCATCCACATACGCAAGAAATGCGTCCAATAACTTTTGACCATGATGTTGCTAAAGGGCGTGATGATGTAGTGCTAATCCATATGAACCACCGCCTTGTACAAATGTGCTTGAGACTCATGCGAGCTGAAGTTTGGGCTGGTAGCGATGTGAAAAAACTTCATAGAACTGAAGTTCGTATTCTTCCTGATGATCAACTTGATAAGCCTGCCGTTGCTGTTATATCGCGTCTCGTTATAACAGGCGGTAACCACCATCGGCTTCATGAAGAACTAACAACATCGGCAGGTTATTTGCGAGACAATGGCTTTGTTCGAGAAAATAGCGTTACTAAAGTAAATGATTGGCTGGATAATGCAAAGTCTATGGATGTTTCAGAAGGTATATTTAAATCCCTGAAACAACGATTTGAAGCAAACGCCACTTCTGTTGATCGTGCTGTGAAATCCCGTTCTAACGAGCGATTGCGTAATTTGAAAAATACGCTTGAGAACAGAAAGAAACAAGAAATAAAAACAATAACAACTGTGCTCAATGATTTAGAAAAAGCCATTGAGAGAGAACTCAATGTGAAACCAGAAGCGCACCAACCAACACTTTTTGCCGAAGACGAACGCTTCACAGAGGATGAACGAAGACAGTTGCGCCGTGACGTAGCGGCAGTCACTGTCCGTCTCAAGAAAATACCAGAAGAAAGAGACCGTGAAGTAGAAGATATTGGACGGCGATATGATGGGTACGTTCCAAGAACATTTCCTGTTGCAGTGATTTTTCTTGTACCTGAGAGTTTAGTTGAGCGAGGTCACCTATGACCAATTATTCGCTACATTCCGAGTGGCTTTCTCTTCTTGACGTATCTGGGCCATTTTTAGCAGAAACCGTGCTTGAAAGTGCGTTTCCACAAGGCCTGGAACAGTTAAGCTCCAAATCAAGAAAAAGCGTTCGGCAGGCTTATGATGAATGGCGAGATTGCATACTTGACCGTGATCCCGTAGCTCCAAAAATACATGATGCTTGGATTGCTCATATTTTATCGAATGTTCTAGAGCTAGATGCAGAAGTATTAAAAAGCGCAGACAGTTTGTCTCCTGAATTATCACATGAAGTAACGGGCTATAGCGTGAATTTGATTCCGCATTATGCCATTGTTGATGATCAGGATGACAATGCACCCAAAATGCTTGTTGTTACTTACGAGGCAGGCGTACCTTTGGATGGAGTAATGAATTCGGAAGGCTGGTTAGCGTCACCTATAGAACGGATGGTTGAGCTGTGCCGGGGGACAAATGTACGTTTAGGGCTTGTAACAAATGGTGAGCAGTGGATGTTTATTGATGCGCCCATAGGAGGCGTGACTACATTCGCGAGTTGGTATGCTCGTCTATGGGTACAGGAACCGATTACATTACAAGCTTTTGTGAATTTGTTTGGTGTTAGACGGTTTTTTGTTAGTGTTGACCAGCAACTCCCCGCGCTTTTAGACCGTTCTTTAGAAAACCAAGATGATGTCACTGACGCTCTTGGAGAACAAGTTCGCCGAGCCGTTGAAGTTCTAATTCAATCTTTCGACCGTGCGGATATAGACCGTAGTCGAACACTGCTAACAGGGGTGAAAGCAACGGAGCTTTATGAAGCTGGATTAACCGTCATGATGCGAATTGTGTTTCTACTGTCAGCAGAAGAACGTGGCCTTATGCTGCTTGGAGACGAGCATTATGAAGCCAATTATGCAATTTCGACTCTTCGTAGTCAGCTCCGAGAAACATCTACCGAAATACTCGACAGACGTTGGGATGCTTGGTCAAGGTTGTTAGCGCTATTTCGAGCCGTGTACGCTGGTGTAGATCATCAAGCTATGCGCCTACCTGCTCTAGGTGGCTCATTGTTTGACCCTGACCGTTTTCCATTTTTAGAAGGCCGTGCCAAAGGTTCTAAATGGAAAGAAGATCAAGCACTTCCTCTACCAATCAGTAACAGAACAGTCTTGTTGTTGCTTGACGCGGTTCAATTATTTAGAGGTAGAACACTTTCCTACCGTGCTCTTGATGTAGAGCAAATTGGGTATGTTTATGAGGGTTTGCTCGAACGTACAGCTATCCGCGCTAAAGACGTTACACTTGATTTGGACGCTACAAAAAATGCTAAAAACCCTTGGGTGACACTAACAGAAATTGAGGAAGCGGTAGCGTCAAATAGTATTGCTGACTTACTTAAAGAACGAACCAAGAGTTCCGCAAGCCGTGTCAAAAACGATTTAGCTAAAACACCTGACGCATCTGCGCTTGAACGGTTATTAGTGTCCTGCCAAAACAATGAGGAACTTCGAGACACATTAAAACCATACATACATTTAATCAGGCTCGATAATTGGGGCTACCCTTTAGTCTACCCAAAAGATGCTTTTATGGTTGCGGCTGGCATGGACAGACGTGAAAGCGGTACACATTACACACCAAAATTATTTACGGAACAAATCGTCAAAACAACACTCACGCCTCTTGCTTATACTGGCCCAGCGGAAGGTATTCCCAAAGAGGAATGGGTGCTTAAATCCCCGAAAGAGTTATTGGATTTGCGTATTTGTGACCCTGCAATGGGATCAGGTGCTTTCTTGGTGCAAGTATGTCGATGGCTGTCTGATCGCCTCGTGGAAGCTTGGGTGAGCGCTGAAACAACAGGTGGTAAAATTGCAGTTGATGGAAGTGTAATTGATCTTAGTGACGACAAAGAGCTTGCTCCTAATGAGCTGGACGAGCGGTTGATTTTGGCAAAACGATTGATTGCTGAAAAGTGCCTGTACGGTGTTGATATGAATCCGCTTGCAGTCGAGCTAGCAAAACTATCCATTTGGCTGGTTACACTTGCAAAAGGGCGGCCATTTGGTTTTTTGGATCACAATCTGAAAAGTGGCGATAGCTTGTTGGGTATAACATCGCTAGGACAGCTAATAAATTTAGATTTCAGTGAACCTGATAAAGCTTCAAAAAAACTTTTTGCGCATGATGTTGATGATGCTGTGTCTAAGGCCGTTGAATTAAGAACCGAACTTCGAGCCAAGCCCGTAAATGATATTCACGATGTGGAAATCATGAAAAACTTGGACCGACAGGCAAAATCCGAAGTTAGAATTTCAACAATGATTGCTAATGCCTTAATCGGTGAAGTTTTAGCTGCGAAGTCTGCAAAAATTGATACGACTAAATTGTCAATATTTGTCGGGCAAGTACTTGGCGGCGAAGAACGGAGCATTTCCGAACTGAAGCGGCGGACCAAACAGCATTTGTCGATTGGCCTTCCTGACGGGAAACCACCTAGAGTTCCATTTCATTGGCCGCTAGAGTTTCCCGAAGTTTTTGACAATAAACGAAGTGGTTTTGATGCTTTTGTAGGAAACCCGCCTTTTGTTGGTGGGCAGAGATTGTCGGGTAGCTTTGGTGTAGCCTATCAAAAATACTTAGTAAATCATATCTGCTATGAAGAAAAATCATCAGTTGATTTAGTGGTTTTTTTCTTACTCAGAATGACGAAACTGTTATCCAAAGATGGAATGTCAGGTTTTATTGTTAGGCGTTCGGTCTCCGAAGGAAAAAATCGAGAAGCTGGACTTTCTCAAATTCTAAAGAACGGTTCAGTCATATTTGATGCCAAAACAAATATTCGTTGGCCTGGGAAAGCATCGGTTATTGTTCATCAATTAAGCCATTCCAAATGCGCATGGGGAGGAAATAAATATCTCAATGGCACGCACGTCGATTTAATTTCGGAAGATTTAAGTGATACGAATTTTTGGGAACCTAAAACATTACCTCAAAATACAGGTATGATTTTTCAAGGTACCATTTTGTTAGGGGAAGGGTTTAAAATAGATTCTTCGCTTGCGCAAAAACTTTTAAAATCCGATCAAGAATACGAAAAAGTAATTTTCCAATTTATTGGTGGGAATGAGGTAAATAAAAGCCCTGTTTATACTCCTATTTGTTGGGTGATTTGTTTTTGGGACTGGCCAGAAGAAAAGGCTAAACTATTATTAGAAGCATATACTATAATCCAAGACACGGTTAAAGGAGGGCGACAACAGCTTAAAGAAAATGGGGAGTATAAATTACGAAAGCCTCTTCCGCAGCGTTGGTGGCAATATGGTGAAAAACGTCCTGCTTTATATCACTCAATTTCCAGAGGAGAGGTTTTTGTTAGTCACCCAAGGGGGTGGTTAGGTGGAAAGGTAAAACTTGACCAAGTGATGGTAATTTCAACAGGCGTAACAAAGTATCCAGCATTTACATTTTTGCCCTCTAACTATATTTATTCTAATAAATTATGTGTCCTAAGTGATGATAGATTCTCAATGCTTGCAATGTTGTCTTCTGACATTCATGGCGTTTGGGCTTGGAAACAAAAGACTTCATTAGGAGGAGATCTTCATAGCCTAGTATATGCTCACGGAAATATTTTTGAAACATTCCCATTTGTCGATGGCTTCATAGAGAGCGGCAATGCTGACTTAGAAATATTGGGGCAAGAGTTTTTTGAAGCCCGTCAAACATTTATGGAATCCGAAAATTTGGGTCTTACAAAGTTTTATAATGATTTTCATGACCCAACTAAATTATCTTTACCTATGTTAAGGATTAGAGACCTGCAAGCCACTATGAATCAAAAAATTGCTGATATGTATAAATGGACAGGTGTTGATTTAGATACTGGTTTTCATGATGTAGGTTATTTACCAGATGGAATGAATACACGTTTTACCATTTCTGAAAAAGCGCGACTCAAAATATTAGGTCGTTTATCTGCCTTAAATAAAGGCCGATATGAAATTGAGAATAGCTTAAACAAAAAAGCAGGCAAAAATTTAAAACAAATAAAAAAAGAAGGTGGAATTTTATCTGAGTTTGATCTCTTTGCAAAATTACCTCCCACTGCAAAGGGAGAAACGTAATGTCAGTTTTGCGCTTTATAAAATCTAACAACTTGGCAAAAACCCGCTCGATCATTCAAAAATGGGATAGTGAAGAACACAAATCAGGTGATGCAATTACACTAAAATTCCCTGATGAATGCTTCATGGAAACGGGTGCTATTGCACTTCTCACAAGCTGGCTATTGGCGCAACAATCAAATGGTCATAAAATAGAGATAGATGGTGACTCAACTGTCTTAGGGTATTTGGCACGGATGAATTTTCATCGCGTATTAGGTCTGGAAGAGCCTAGCCATAACCGTTTACCAGATTCGGGACGGTTCACTCCCATCATGCTCATCAGTGACGATAATGATGTGTTTGACACCGTTAATGCAATCTCTGATATCGTGCTTCAGCAATTTGATAATGCCCGTGATTTCCTGCCTGCCTTTGAATGGGCCGTAAACGAAATAGTGGATAATATTTTTGTTCATTCGCAAACTAAAAGTCCTGGGGTTGTGTGCGCACAGTTAATCCCGCTACAAAACAAACTAAATATTGCCATATGCGATAGCGGTATTGGCCTGCGCGGTTCACTCGGCGGCACTTTTGAGTTGGGTTCAGATATTGAAGCCATTGAAAAAGCATTAGAACGCGGCGTTACTCGCGACAGTAATGTGGGGCAAGGCAATGGCATGGCAGGCAGTTTGGAAATCATCAAGAAAAACCAAGGATCAATTTCAGTAAACTCTGGCTCTGCGCAATATAGAATGGTCAATGGTTCAGACCTAGGTTTTTCGCAAAGCGATACATTAAACGGAACGTGTGTTTCTCTCTCATTTGATTTGAATAAGCCCGTTGCCCTTGACAGCATTTGGATTGGCGAACGAGGCGCGTCCTACATTGACGCTGTAGCGGAACGAGTTTCTGAGTATGGAATTTTAATAAAAGATGACTGTAATCATACGGGCGGTAGGCCCCCAGCAACACGGCTTAGGCGGAAGCTAATATCTATTCTACCAGACATTGATGGAGCCATAAAACTTGATTTTACAGGTGTCCCATCCATCAGTAGTAGCTTTCTCGATGAATTGTTGGGACGGCTGAATGCGGAACTGGGGAATGAAGAATTTAATAAGAGAATTGTGGTTGAGGGACTTTCAACTATTCACCAAAATATGGCCAATAATGTAATAGCGCAGCGCCTAGCCACGGAAACCCGTGATGCCGACAGTGCGATGTGCTGGATTGTTGAAGATAGAAATATTGGCCAGTATGAATTTCGGTTCCCTGATTATGCTCTAGAGCTTAGTGGCGATCCAATGATGTTCTCTGCAATACGGGAAACGGATTGGTTCTTGATTGCTACGCCTGATGGGAAAATTACGCGCATTGGTAAAGCGTTGCGTGTGCGCTCGACCGAATCTAAAACCACAATATATTTTGAAGAAATGCTACCCGCTATAAATGAAACAACCGTAACAGACATTGGGTTTTCGCTACCTAAGAATGGGCAAATCGCCCGCCTTCAATGGTCGGATTTTGTAAATGTAACGCCCGGTCTTGTCGGAAAGCCGTTGGATAAATTTCCAAGGCTTGCAAAGCAGGCATATATTCGCGAACTGTTACAGTTTTCTGTTACGGATGATCTACTCGGCCCTGCCAATGGCCCCAACGAACAAATCGTTGATATGGGCGTTCGTGACCGTTACCTTGTCGGTAAATTTGCACCAACTGTAAATGAACCCGGAGGTATTGAGGGGTTAGAAGGGCCACTGGCTGAAACCAATGCCGAGGAACCTGACGATCTTGATATTCATACGGGGCGCCATGAACCCGGCGCTGAATTTGAAAGCTCCACAGGACGGGTGAGTCCAGATGATGCTAACGGCGATGAAATTGATGCCGCGAGCAACCAATCACTCGTACCCTCTAGTTTTGGATTGACGTTCTGCGTGTCAGGCGATGTCAAAGAAATTGAACTAGAAGCGCGGTGGGGACGGTATGAACGTGATTATGATACCGACATATTTAAAATTCGCCGCAATCGAGAAACTGGAAAAGAAGAGAAAGGGGCCCGTGCGCGCATATGGCAGCGCATACCGTGTGGCGGAAAATTTACGTTGCCTCTAACCGCAGGCGCTATTTCGCACGAAGCTCCTGATTCTGAAAATCCTGATGTCAGGCTTCAAGGAACTATTCGGCCAATCAATGATTCTGGTGACCGTTTAGTGACAGTGTTTTTGGTGAACGCACAGCCAGAACCAAGCCAAAATAAAGATGCAGCTTGGATATTCCAGCCGGTAATTAACGTCCGAGCGGCAAGTGGTACGGCTAACAAAGCCATATTTAGACGAAAGTCTCCGCCAAGTTCGAGCACTGTTGATCCTGAACGCGATAGCTTAGAAATGATTTACCGTGAGAATGTCGAATTTGCAGTAGGACACGGAATTGCCGTACATGCCTCAACCCCCATAGACCAGCCCGAACGTGCGACTGAAATCCGGACAGTCATTGTTCCGCAATATGAAGTCCCCGTGACAGAGACACCTGGCCTAGGAATAGAAGACCGCCCAGAAATGCGGCGGTTGGTCAATGATGGCTATCTTGATATGAAAGAATTGGCTAAAATGAGCCGAGAAGATTTAGTCACGGCTCTCTCAATTCTTACAGATGATTACCAGACTTGGATAACGGAACAATCTGGCCGCGTTGGTGTTGATGTGGTTGGTCATAATGATGCAGCCAAGGCTTCCATTGAAGCCTGTAAAGCGATACATGACCGATTGGTCGAGGGCATAAATGTATTGGCTGATGCAAAGCAAGGAGATGCTCTTAGAGCTTTTCGCTTCGCCAATTTAGCAATGGCAAGCCAGCGCGTTAGAAGCATTTATGCACTCTCACAGCGGCGCGGGGAGAGTTTAACTGTCAGCGATATAGATATTAGAAAAAACCGCTCTTGGCGACCTTTTCAGCTAGCATTTATGCTGTTGTCGCTACCGTCACTAGCCGACCCTTTGCATAAGGATCGCACTGTACCCGTTGAAGCTTATGCTGACCTACTTTGGTTTCCAACGGGCGGTGGTAAAACGGAAGCCTACCTAGGAGTCGCAGCTTTCGCGATGGCTATTCGTCGGTTCCAAGGTGAACTTGGAGGATATGACGGGCAACGTGGTCTTTCGGTTATTATGCGTTACACACTGCGGCTGTTGACATTACAGCAATTTCAGCGAGGCACCGCTCTGCTATGTGCGATGGAATCTCTTCGCAAAAATGCGTTAAAGAGAGGTGATAACACGCTTGGTGAAAGTCCATTTACCATAGGGCTATGGGTTGGCAACAAGGTTACGCCGGGTACAACGGCGAATAGTCACAGGGCTATTGAAGATATTCGTGATGACAGTAAATTTGACGCGGGGAGTACGTCCCCAGCACAGCTAACAAGTTGCCCTTGGTGTGGAACCGAAATAGTGCCAGGCCTAGATATTGAAGTGAATAAAGTGTCTAAACAAACGGCTATCTATTGCGGGGATAAAAAAGGTCGTTGCGAGTTCTCAAAGGGGCAGTCAAGTAATAACCCTCGTCCTGGATTGCCTGTTCTTGTGGTTGACGAAGAAATTTATCACCGTCCGCCCTCAATGTTAATCGCAACTGTTGATAAATTTGCTATGATGGCATGGCGCGGGGAAACCCGAACACTCTTTGGTCAAGTCGATACGGAATGCCCAAGACACGGATTCTTATGGCCTGACGCTGATTGTACGGGAACACATAGAGCGCAAAGTGGTTTACCCTCAGTAAAGTCTAAAAAGGTGACGCGACTTAGGCCACCTGATTTAATCATTCAAGATGAATTTCATCTAATCAGCGGGCCGCTCGGCACTATGGTCGGACTTTACGAATCTGCCATTGATAAGTTGGCTACTTGGCAATATGCGGGAAAGTCTGTAATGCCAAAGATTATTGCTTCTACGGCGACCGTTCGTAAAGCTAAAGAGCAAATTGCTAGCGTATTTATGCGCAATGTGTGTGTATTTCCGCCGTCTGGCCTAGATATCAGTGATAATTTCTTCTCCGTTCAGAGACCTGTAAGCTCGAAGCCAGGGCGACGGTATTTAGGAATTTGCTCGCCGGGTAGTTCGCGTCCTGCAATGTTAATCCGCGTTTATACGGCTTATCTTACGGCATCACAAAAATTATTTGAACATTTTGGAACGGCGGCRGACCCATATTTAACGACAGTTGGCTACTTTAACTCACTACGGGAATTGGGAGGCATGAAACGCCTAGCAGAGGACGATGTTCAAACTCGATCATATCGCGTTCAAATGAGCTTGGTCGATAGGCCGGGCTTGGCGCAACGTAGTGTTAGGAATATTTCCGAACTTACATCGCGCGTATCCAGTCGGGATATCCCTAAAAATCTTGACCAGTTAGAAGTTAAATTCAAATCTAAATTTGACCTGGATAAAAAGACGTTCTCTACTGATTGGGATAAAGGTGAATTACGGGCAATCGACATTGTACTTGCAACAAACATGCTTTCAGTAGGCGTTGATATAAACCGTCTTGGCCTAATGGTCGTAAATGGCCAACCAAAAGGTACGGCTGAATATATCCAAGCCACCAGCCGTGTTGGGCGTGCGTTTCCAGGACTCGTTTGCACAGTCCTTACTTGGGCGCGCCCGCGTGATTTATCCCATTACGAAACATTTGAACATTATCATGCTACTTTCTACAAGCATGTTGAGGCTCAATCCGTTACGCCGTTCTCTCCGCGCGCACTGGATAGAGGGCTGACAGGAACTGCACTTAGTCTGCTTAGATTAAGTGAGGAGTCTTTTAACCCCAATACAGGAGCAGGAAAACTAACTTCGCCAAGTCAAAAAGAGGTGCTTGATGTAGTGGAAACACTAAAAGCCCGAGCATTATCGGTAACGGAACAATCCTCACTAAAAGACTTAACCGAAAATATGTTAAAAGAGCGAATAGACCATTGGGTAGCAGAAGCCTCAAAAGGTGGTCGCCAATTTGCTTATGAGAAAAAGGGTAAAAACAAAGCAAATATGGTTGGGCTTCTAAAGCGACCTGGGCCTCAGTCATGGACTGAGTTTACAGTGCCTATGTCAATGAGAGAAGTTGAACCAGGTGTCCGGTTGATCATGAACACCAGTAGAAATACTACACCTGGGCCAGATTGGACTCCACCACCACTTCCAGATAATGAAACGGGAGACGACGAATGAAAACTTCGAAAACCCCCGTTGGCGAGGTTAGACCAAGTCAACTTCTATGGACTTATGGTCCCGGCGCACTTGTCGACCTTCCAAGTGTATCAGTTGTTACGATGGGTATTGATCAATGGGAAAAAGACCGATGCCAACCCATTGAAGAGGCACGCTTGCTTGCTGCCGTGCGCGGAGTGTTAGGAGCACAAGTGGAAAGCTTGAGAATGCCTCCATTCCAACTTAGTGAGCAAGTTGAAGCTTTTTCAGCAGAAGCCAATATTGGCGTACCTGTGCAGCCTTTTCCTCGATGGCTAAGATGCGTAAAATGCGGTCTTTTGTCAGAATATGATTTGGGGCTGTTTGACATAAAGGAAAACCGTTTTCGTCCTGAGCAAACCCGTTTCGTTCACAAAGGCTGCAAAGGGTCAAGAAATGAACAACCCGCTAGAGATGCTGATGCAGTTCCTGCTCGTTTTTTATTGGCATGTAGAAGTGGCCATTTAGATGACTTTCCGTGGCATTATTTTGTCCATAGTGGTGCTAGCACATGTAAGGGTTCATTGCGATTTTTTGAAAGTGGTGCATCACTCCAAACAGAAAATCTTTGGGTAAAATGCGATGAATGTGGATTATCCCGTAGCCTTGCGCATGCATTTGGTAAAGCTGGAAAAGAAAACCTTCCCGCTTGCCGTGGTCGTCACCCACATCTAGGACGCTATGATAAAAGTTGTGAAGAACAAGCGCGGGCTGTTCTCTTAGGCGCAACAAATAGTTGGTTCCCTGTTACGATTTCAGCACTGGCTATACCGATGACTCGCGACCCAGTGAGCCAACTTGTTCAAGATGGCTGGGCTAATTTTGAAGATGCAGAGGCAGAGGCTGAAATTCCAATTATTGTCCGTACATTGGTTAAAAATAGCGCAATGCCTGGAATTGAAAAATATTCGGCATCTGAAATTTGGAATGCAATTCAGTCAATCAAGAATAACGAGGTTCTACCTGAAGTTACGGAAAATGATATAAAAGGGCCAGAATGGGATGTGCTAATAGACCCTAATCCCCCAACAGATTGGCCACACTTTATGAGCCGCACTGTTGCTAGTCCGCCTGCTTATAACTCTGAAATTGATACGGTGCTTCTTTTAGAACGCCTTCGAGAAGTAAACGCTCTCATCGGCTTTACCAGAGTGGAAGCGCCAGAGGAGAATGCAAACCCTGATGAGCGTCCAGCAATGGCCGAACTATCATCTAGACCACCCGAGTGGATTCCTGCAAGTCAAGTACACGGTGAAGGTATCTTTATTCGCTTTGATGAAAAAAAGTTAAAGAGATGGGAAGCAAAACCTAGTGTGCAAGAACGTCAAGCAGATTTGATTGCAGGCCATAGGGGGTGGAGAAATGCACGAGGCCTTGACCCTGACATAGGGTTCCCAGGGATTAGATACGCCATGCTACATACATTGTCCCATTTGTTGATACGAGAGTTGGCGCTTGAGTGTGGCTATAATGCTGCCAGCATAAGAGAACGTATTTACGCCGAGCAAACTGATGATGTTTCTCAGGCTGGCATATTAATTTATACGGCTGCGGCGGATTCTGATGGCACACTTGGAGGACTTGTTGATTTAGGTAAGCCTGATAATTTAGGCCGTCTTCTTAGTCAGGCATTGGGCCGTGCAGAGATATGTTCATCGGATCCTCTATGCTCGGAACATCAAGCAGAGAAGGATAGGTCACTCCATGCAGCTGCTTGTCACGCATGTTCATTTGTGGCTGAAACGTCGTGCGAAAAAGGCAACCGCTATATTGACCGTGCTCTTGTAGTGCCGACTGTTGACTGCTCCCATGCAGCGTTTTTTAGGTCGTAAACATGAAAGGTGAATTATTATCGTCAATACAAAAATTTGTTTCCAATTCGTCTCAAGCCCATATTGAACAGGTAGCTGCCAGTATTGCTAAGTCCGTAAACGCTTCTGATAAAGATTTCATTTCATATGCTCGAACGCCTAACGGAACCCAACGGCTCACTAATGTATTCAAGGCATGGAGGAACAATCCGCTTCCATCATTGGAGGTTTCTGGTCTTATTAAGGGGGTCGCATTTTCTGAAAGAGAGCTGACAGCAAACAGCAATATTGACCTTGTTTGGACGGGGCCTAGAACATCTTTAGTTCCGACACGAAAAACAGAACCTGCATTAATTGAAATAATACAATCTTCAATTCATCAACTATTTCTTACGAGCTTCGTCGCTTATGATTTCCCTGCGGTGATTGCCGCGCTTATGCAAGCTATAGAAAGAGGTGTGGAAGTTTCAATTCTTCTGGAATCTAGTCAGTCATTTGGTGGTGGTATTTCGTTTGATGTTATTGGACAAATGCAACAAGCACTTCCTGATGCGCTTGTGTATTGTTGGAATAACAAGGCCGATGAATTTGAAGGCGGTAAAGTCCATGCAAAGGT
Source organism: Robiginitomaculum sp. (assembly GCA_002733385.1). Taxonomy (GTDB): domain Bacteria; phylum Pseudomonadota; class Alphaproteobacteria; order Caulobacterales; family Maricaulaceae; genus Robiginitomaculum_A. The sequence continues at coordinate 6,671 of NVVO01000036.1, read as the reverse complement.
CGCTGTATCTGACGAGCATAAATGCTTTATTTCAAGCGCAAACCTAACGGCTCATGCTATGGAGAAGAATATGGAAGCGGGTGTAGTGATCTCCGGTGGAGCAATACCCTCTACATTACATAGACACTTACAAGCCTTAGTGAAAACAAAGGTCGTGAATCTAGTTCAATAAATTTTTCTTTCTAAACTGGGCGTCTCGCGAATGCGACCGGGCTGGCGTGAACCAAACCTGCGCAAAAGCTTGTCTTGGCCCTTACGGGCTTTCATCCCTGACGCTTGCGCCGCTCTGCTGCGCTAATAAGGGCACCGCTTACGCGGTGACATAATATAGTTTCCTCCTCGGGGCGGAGGTGGGGGCGGGCCAAACTTGCACAGGGCGAGCCATATGCAAGAGCTTTGGCTCTAAGCTCGTATAGTTCGTATTAGTTATCCTACCAAAACTCTTGCATAGCGGCGCGAAAAGCGCCTTGGCTCTAATGCCCTGTGCATGTCTGTCCCTCTTGCCCCCCACCCCCGCCCCTGCGGGGGAAACRTGGAAGGGGAAGGAGAGACTGCCATGCGCACAAACACAACACCCCAACCACTTCTTGGGACAGCTAGCAAGCCAAGACTTCAGGATGATATTAGAATTTATATTGCTTGTTTGGCCGCCTATAATTCAGGTCATTTACATGGGAGATGGATTGACGCAACACTTGGCGAAGAACATATACACAATGAGACTCGCGCCATGCTTGCCGCTTCGCCAGAGCCTGATGCCGAAGAATGGGCTATTCATGATTATGAAGGATTTGAGGGTGCGCCCGTTAGTGAATATACAGATTTTGCTACTATTACAGCACTTGCCGATTTCATCGAAACCCATGAAACCCTTGGCGGAAAATTATTGGAACATTTCAACGGGGATTTAGTAGACGCGACAACTGCCCTTGAGAATTACTCGGGTCAGTTTAAAACTATAGCGGACTATGCCCAAGATTTAACAGAACAGCAGGGTACGGAAATACCCTCAAACCTAACCCATTATATTGACTATGAAGCTATGGGGAAAGATTTAGAAACTAATGGTGATGTGTTTGTTCTCGAAACTGCCTTTGATGAATTACACATATTTTGGGCGCATTAGTTGTGGCTCGTTATTGCGTTAAATACCGTGAAGATGGACGCGGCCCATATCGTTGGGGACATGTGGTTAAAACACATACTGGATTTCGCCAAGGGTCAATCTATCGTCAATTAGGCGATAATTTGACAAAGGGTGAGGGGCAGAAACTAACACAAATTTGTTCCCGTGAGGGTTTTGACTTACGGCGCTCGTTGTGAGCGTTCCCAAAAGCGAACAAACCGAAGTTGGAGAACAGACCCTGATTGATGGGGTTCGCCCCGTCACCCTTGGCGAGAAACTTACTGCCCGAACCTTTCACCCCATGATTCCCAAACGCAACCCGAACGCACAGCAAAGGCCGTGCGATATTGGCCTGTTTGACGAGGTCGGACGCGCACAAATCGACTTGCTTGATTTTATCAATTTACAAAACCCACCAACTGGCAAAATAGGAGATTGACGCCATGACCAAACCACTCGACTTGAAACATATACCGCTTGCGGATTTGCATATCTCGAAACTGAATATGCGCAATAAAACCAAGGGCAATACGCCGCCAGATATATCGGACATTCTGCCGAGCATTAAGGAGCGAGGTATTCGTCAGCCCATCTTGGTACGGCCAGAACCGACCAAGGTGAATAAAAATGCCTACGGTGTTATTGCCGGGCGGCGCAGATATTTTTGTTTGAAATCGATAACAGATGATGGCGGCAAGATTGCCCCCGTACCTTGTTGCATCATGGACGCGGATGATGATGCGTTGGGACTGGAAGCCAGTATCTTGGAAAATATCGCCCGTCTTGCCCCGACAGAAATGGAGCAAGCCCAAGCGTTTAAGAAACTCGCGGACAAAGGCGAGAGCATTGCCGAGATCGCCGCCGTGTTTGGTATAACCGAACGCGCCGTGAAACAACGGCTTGCCCTTGGTTCGCTCTTGCCCGAATTGCGTAAGCTTTATACCGACGAGGAAATCAACCCCGCCACCATCCGCGCCCTGACTATGGCCAGTAAGAAACAACAATCCGCATGGTTAAAGATATTCAAGTCCGACGATTACGCGCCCCAAGGCGACCAGTTAAAGGCATGGCTATCGGGAGGTGGCCTTATCACTACTGATAAAGCCTTATTCCCTATGGAAGAGTATAAGGGAACCATCATCACAGACCTGTTCGGAGAACACGGCCAATTTGCTGACCCCGAACTATTCTGGTCATGCCAGAATACTGTTGTCGCACTGGAAGCAGAGCAATACGAGAAAGACGGTTGGGAAAACGTGTTTATCGGTGATGTAGGGCAAACATTTTATGGATGGGAGCATGTCTCGCGCAGTAAGGAACAGGGCGGCAATGTCTATATCGARGTSAAGAACGATGGACAKGTSATATTCCATGAGGGCTTTMTGCCAGAAGCCGAAGCRCGGCGGTTAGACCGTCAGGCGCAAAACGGAACCGAGACACCCGACACAAAACCGCGCCCTGAAATGTCAGGCCCGATGGCGGAGTATATGAACTTACACCGCCACTCTATTGCACGGGCGGCACTGATTAAGCACCCGAAGATGGCTTTGCGCCTGACCGTAGCGCACATGATTACGGGTTCTCGCCATTGGAAAGTTGCCAAGGATGAGCAAAATACAAGAAAGGAAGCCACGCAAATTAGTGTTGAAAACTCCAAAGCCGAGCAAGAACTAGCCGCAGAGCGCAAAGTCATTGCAGGGCTATTGGGATTAAAGAAAGACGACACCCAAATCTATCACCGTTATGAAAGCATGTTCAGCTTGAACGCCGTGTTTGCCACATTGCTCGACCTAGATGATAAATCAGTCTTGCAGATAATGACGTTCTGTATGGCCGAAACTCTCTCGACTAATAGCGGCGAGGTGGAAGCCATAGGCGTTCTGACGGGCGCAGACTTTGGTAAATACTGGTCACCAGACGAAGCGTTCTTTGACATCCTGCGCGACAAAGGCGTGGTCAATCAAATGGTCGCAGACATAGCCGGAAAATCCACCGCGCAAGGGTGTGTCACCGACACAGCCAAAAACCAGAAGCAAATCATCAAAAACCGCATGGCAGGTCATGGYGTGGACAAAGCTAACCCAGATTGGTTGCCGCGTTGGGCAGCATTCCCTGCCAAGCCGTACCGCGAAGCAAGCGGCTGTCCACCCGCACAGAACTGGAAACGCATTGCGAAACTDTTCDVTAAGCGVACAGCWAAANNCANACCTACACCGAGAAAACAGGCGGCCTAGCCTCCCCCGATACACCGCCTGCTAAGCGGCTCGCGTCTGTCCGTCGTCATATAAAATGGCACAGATTTAGGTCTGTGCTAAGAGAGAGTTTGCTCACCTATTGTTGATTGTTATTAAGCTATGGCTTTGCGGTATTGCAAGCGCCGATGTTCGATAGTCTGTTTTTTAATCCTTTCCCTTTTGTTTAAAATTGATTGCGCGCGGCCGAAGTAGGCGTCAGCAGGCGTGACATTTTTCAGGCTCTCGTGGTAACGCTTGTGGTTGTAGTGCTCCACGAAGTTTTCGATCTGCCGCTCTAGGTCGCCGGGCAAGAAGTAGTGCTCTAGCAATATCCTATTTTTCAAGGTTTGATGCCAACGTTCGATCTTACCTTGTGTTTGCGGATGATAGGGCGCTCCGCGCACATGACTCATGCCTTGGTCTTCGATATAATCAGCGAGTTCGCCAGAGATGTAACTGGAGCCGTTGTCGGACAGCAAACGCGGCTTGTGAACCACATGCACTTGGTCGCAGCCAGATGCTTGCAATGCCATATCCAGAGTTTCTGTCACGTCAGAAGTCTTCATGGTCGTGCACAGTCTCCAGGCAATAATGTAGCGCGAGTAATCATCCAAGATGGTGGATAAGTACATCCAACCCCAACCGATAATCTTCAGATAGGTAAAGTCGGTCTGCCACATCTGATTGATGGCCGTCGTCTTATCTTTGAACTCACTGGCTGCTTTTATAACGATGAAGGCGGGGCTAGAAATCAGGTCGTGAGCCTTTAACAAGCGGTATACTGAGCTTTCTGACACAAAATAGCCTTTGGTGTCGGTAAATGTCACGGCCAGCTCACGCGGGCTTAGCTCTGGCTCGTCGAGTGCAAGCTTCACCAATTTATCACGGATTTTATCCGGAATGCGGTTCCACACCAGTCGTGGTCGTGGTGCCCGATCCGCAAGTCCATCTTCGCCATGTTCCAGATACCGATCATACCAACGATAAAAAGTTCGCCGCGCTATGCCCAGCATATCCAAAGTTTGCTTGGCGGGAAGGTGTGAGCGTTCAACGATGCGGATAATCTCTAGCTTCTCTGATGCTGGATATCTCATTCTTCGCACTCCCCATCCCCGATCATGCTTTTTTTAAGCAAGCGTAGTTCGAGTGTCTGTTCTGCTACAACCTCCTTCAGCACGCGGGCTTCTTTGCGCAGATGCGTGACTTCGCTGCTATTGGCTTGGCGGACAATGTCGCCTGCTAGACGCTTCTTGCCAGCCTCCATAAAGTCCTTCGACCACTTATAGTATATTCCCTGCGAGATACCTTCACGGCGGCACAGCTCTGCAATGCTATCCTCGCCGCGCAAACCGTCCAGCACGATGCGGATCTTCTCCTCGGCGCTATATTGGCGGCGGGTCTTACGTTTAATGTCTTTAATGATGCGCTCCGATGAACGCCCTGTATGTTTCTGTCTCATCATTTACTCCTAAGATGATGATGAACAAAAACTCTCTCTTAGCACAGACCTAAATCTGTGCCATAGGCGCTGACGTCAGACAGATTTACAGCTTTACCGCACAGCTTTCATGCGGGTTTTAATCAAGCGTATATTTGCGGCGCGAACGCCGTGTGTTTTAGCAAGGACTTCCCAGTGTGACAAAGCCGATTTGGTTTGTTCAATGATGCGCAATATTTTTGGTTTGGTTAGTCCTGCTTCTTTGCCAAGTGCTTGCAAATGCGTGAGGCTTGGGGCTTTACCTTCCCCCATGACCATCGTGCTTTGCTCACCACTTGGGCCAGATGAAAATGTTAGATCATAGGCAGGAGAAACACGCCAAGTACCATTTGCATCCATCAGAAATGTAAAGTTCTTGGCGTGATCATCGCGGTTATGTGCCAGCACGTTAAATACGGCAATTCGGAACATTTTTTCGACCTCGCGTATATCGCGGGTTAAATGATGGGTGAGCGCCAGCAGGTCTTGGTAATCGAGTGACGGTGTTCTAAAATCTGAGTGTAGAAGTCCGCAAGCAGTATGGGTATGGAGCCGCACCGTACCATCACGATCAAACCGTTTTGTCGCAAAATATCCAGCGCCGTTTTGCGCGGCGAAAAGATGGCACGGCATCATGTCTATTCCCGCCTCCCTCGCCATGAGCGCATAAACATATTCGGTCGCGCCCGCGTCTATACCGTCTTGTGTGTTGGCAAATTTAACCAGCCAAGGCGCATAGTTTTTTGGCAATATGGACGCACCATGTACAACATGATTACGGTCTTGATTAAATCCAATGAGGGCTTTTGGCCGCGCTCCTGCCGATGAGCCGTTTAGAGCCAATAAATCCTCTAGCACATCATCTGATTGTCCTTGCAACACCGCGTGTGCTTGCTGTGCGAGATGGTCGAGGTCAATATCAGGCGCGGTCACATTAGATGTAAAATCAGGTTCATAGGTCAATGCGCCCATGCCTGTGCCGCCAATATAAGCAAGCCTATCGAGGGGGCTTAAATCCTGCGGTAATGTGCCTTGTGTTCGCATGGCGCGGTCAAACAATAGTCGCCCCCATCCATCGGGCAAGCTGTCATTGAAAACGCCCGGCAATCCTTCAAAGAGGCTTGCATCAAATTGTTGAAGTTCTGGCTTTAAGGGTAGGCGAAGCGGGGATATATCCAGCCCCCTTGATAAAAATTCAGAGCTGTATTCAAAATAAATCGTGCGCTCTCGGAGGGCGAGGCGGCCAACATCAATTGAGCTAGACCCAAAATTCAAACCAATTTTTATTTGTGTAACAGGTGTAAAACTCATGAGCGGTAACCCCGTTGACGTGGTTGCGCTTCCTTGCTGGCCAAGACTTCATCAATAGAACTAAATTCGCTTTGTGTGGGTGCGCTTGCTTCGACAAGCTGCTCTAGGCCACCAACGATCATCATCAATTTGCACAGGCTTTTCACTGAAATTGCGCCTGTGCGCTCGAACTTACGCAAGGTCGTCAGAGCTACGCCAGAGCGTTCCGATAAGCCCGTTTGCGTTAATCCCATAGCCAGCCGCCGCGCACGAATATTTTTGGCAAGCATCTCTTGGGCTTTGCTTGGTGTAATAAGTGTCATCATAATGATTATTATAGCATGATAGGGTTATAAATAATACTATAATGATGTTAATGTAACAAGAAACTGGCTTTGGAGAAGTTCATGTCTTTTGGGTTCACTAAAATAGCTTATCAGATGTATATTGTCTGACGTCAGCGCCTATGGCACAGATTTAGGTCTGTGCTAAGAGAGAGTTTTTGTTCATCATCATCTTAGGAGTAAATGATGAGACAGAAACA
>NVVO01000004.1 GCA_002733385.1 Robiginitomaculum sp. | reverse complement strand
TGGTCTTGCCGTGGTCAACATGACCAATGGTACCAATATTCGCATGGGGCTTATTACGCTCAAATTTCTCTTTAGCCATTTTAATCTCCGTTTCTTACTGTCTGTCCGGCAATTTTCCGGATGAATTTTCTTTCATATGGGCCCATCATATAAGCCCATAAGCCCGATTTACAAGTCTGGAGCGGGTAGCGGGAATCGAACCCGCGTAGTCAGCTTGGAAGGCTGCTGTATTACCACTATACTATACCCGCCTACGCTAAAGCTTCGGCGTGGCAGGCCCGCCAAGGCACAAAGCGTTGGTTTTATTCTGGCTGGCTTGCCGAGCCGAAGCTTTTTCCTCTTGAAAAAGCGTAGGATGGTGGAGAGGATTGGATTTGAACCAATGTWCACTTGCGTGATCAGATTTACAGTCTGACGCCTTTAACCACTCGGCCACCTCTCCTAAAACCACACCAAATGCGCCAGCACGGTTAAATTACGGACGCAAAAATCATTCTCCTTAATTTTCTATTTTTACAACAAAAAACACTCTGAACCAATAAAAAACACTCCGAAAATGGCAGGGCTATGCTATAGCCGAACCACACAGAGTTAAATTCACCGGAATGTAGGCGGGATGTATAGAGATGAGCARRCAAACRCGCAACAARAATCTTGGCAAGAATCAYAAAAAAAACCACAAAAAAACAACTGGCGGCAGACAAGCCGCAAGTACCAAGCCGGACTCTGGTTGGAATCCCGATAAACAGGGTGAAAACAAGCGCGAAAGCCGGCGTGACATCAAGCGCGAATCCCGCCCAAGCAAGCAAGAAAACTGGATTTGGGGCCACCACGCTGTCAAAGCAGCACTGGAAAACCCGCGCCGCACCCACCACAAGCTCTATATAACCCGTAAAATGGGGGATAGGCTAGGGGATGCCCTGCTAGCCCCACTTAAAAACAGTGTTTTTACCGCCCACCCCGGCGACATTGATGATATCTTGCCGAGCGGAGCCGTGCATCAGGGCGCGGCCCTGTTGTCTGCCCCCCTGCCCGCCCATGACCTCGAAACTATTGCTGATCCGGCAAAAGGCTTGATCATCGTCCTCGACCAGATCACAGACCCCCACAATGTCGGGGCTATATTTCGCCTCGCGAGCGCCTTTGGGGCCAAAGCTATCGTCATGCAATCTCGAAACGCGCCGCCGTTAGCTGGTGCGGTGACCAAAGTCGCGGTCGGCACGGTGGAAGCCGTGCCCCATGTGCTGGTTACCAATATCGCCAACACCTTGCTTGACCTACAAAAAATGAACTGGCGAGTCACGGGGCTGGCGGGCGAAGCGGATATCACGCTGGAACAGGCATTCCAGCGTGCCGAAGCCGAGGTTATCGTCATGGGCTCAGAAGGGCCGGGGCTTAGAAAACGGGTGCGCGATTGTTGTGACCAATTGGCGAAAATCCCCATGCCCGGACATGAAAAATGGGGGGCTGAAAGTTTAAACGTCTCGACTGCGGCGGGGATTGCGCTTTATGAAGCGGTGCGGGGGCAGTGAGGAGCTTCCTTCCTCCGCCTCTTGCGGGGGAAGTACCCCGAAGGGGGGATRGGGGGGGCGCACCTCTTGTGCGCTTTTGAATTCTAGCCGCCCACATTGCTTCGCAAGGCCGCAAGAGCGGCACCCCCATCGCCTACGCAAGAGCTCCGGCACTTCCCCCGTGAAAAACGGAGGAAGGAAATACTGCACACTTTCGCTTTACACCAACACGCAAAACAAATAAATTATTCCGGAGATGGGATTATATGATCACCGACATAATTTTAAATTTTTTGGCAAGTGCCGCGCTCATATCCACCGCACTGCTCATCCTGTGGCTCACGGCTCTCAGGATCAAGGATGTCAGTATTATTGATATGTTTTGGGGGGCCGGGTTTGGATTTATTGCGCTTWTTTGTTTGGCACTGAGCGAAAAAAATACACCTTATCTTTTGTTGCTCACCGCCCTGCCCATACTGTGGTCAATTCGCTTCACCATTTATATGGTTTGGCGCAATTGGGGCCACGGGGAAGACAAACGCTATAGGGCACTTCGCAGCAATGTGAGCGAGACACGCTGGCCGTTTTATGCCTTACGTGTGGTGTTTTTAAATCAAGGCTTAGCCATGTTGCTGGTGGCGGCGCCACTTTGGGTGGCTTTGGCAACAAGCTATAACTGGCCACCGTTAAAAGGTTGGGTTATGTACCCGCCGTTCGAAGCAACCCCCGACGGCATACCTGTCATAGGCACTTTTTCTCCCAGAAATGCTATGGGTCTTACAATCATAAAACCGCTAGCCATCATCGGCACCATCATCTGGCTCATCGGTTTCCTGTTTGAAGCCGTCGGCGACTGGCAATTGGCACGGTTCTTGGCGCGGCGGGGGAAACTTGGCGCAGAGGTCACAGGCGAGATCATGGACAAAGGCTTGTGGCACTTTAGCCGCCATCCCAATTATTTTGGCAATGCTCTAATGTGGTGGGGCATATGGCTGGTGGCGTGTCAAGCCCCTTACGGCTGGCTTACCATCATCTCGCCAATATTCATGACCTATGCCCTGATCAAACTGACCGGCGCGGCCATGTTGGAAAAAACCATGCTCGGAAAAACCATGGGGAACAAAGATAGTCGCCCCGAATACGAAAATTACATGGCCCGCACATCCATGTTCATCCCGTGGTTCCCGAAAAAATAAACCTGCCTACCCGCAAACACTGCGCACTTTGCCGAGGGCCGCCGTGATGCCGCGTAAGGAAAATTCATAAGAAATCTGCGTGCCCCGCGCCGACACGGCGTCGACCCGCATGGTCGAGCCTTTGCGCATGGAGCGCACCAGTTTTTTCTCGTCGGCGCCGCTCTCGACAAACGCTTCGCTCCCATCTGCATACATGGGGATTTTGGCCCGGCCAATGCGGGCCGAAGGCGGGATTTGGGCTTTCAACGCATAGCCAGTTACCAAGCTTGGTTGTTCCTTGGCGGCGCCGGATTTCCAATTGGCCACCAAAAAGAATATATCGCCGTGATCGACACTGGTCGGTGTTTTGGATTTAGGCTTGGCCAAAGCATAACAGATTTTATCCCCGCTGATGGTTTGAGAATGCACGGCCCAGTCGCTATACACGCCTTCAAGTTTGGCATGGGCGTTGGCGGCATTGGTGGCCATAGCAAAAGCCGCAATAACGAGAACAGATTTAACAATGCGCATTTTATACCTTGTACAAATTTTTTCCTATCAGAAACTCTTAGCGTTAAGACCCGGTTAAAACCAGTGGGTTTTTCAGCTGTCCCGCGCCCGTAATTTACGCCATTTCTCCATGGCCGCCAAATCCGGGCCGCCGGGCCGCATGGGACGCTCGGGATAACCGCCCAGGCACAGGGTTCGGTCATACAGGGTGAGCGCGGCGGCCAGACTGACATTGATGCAAAACTTGGTCGGGATTTTGACAATATGTGCGCATAAATCCTGCATGTCCGGCGACAGCGATCCTTGCTCGGGGCCCAGCACATAGGCGGCGGCGCGGGGATGGCGAAAGCTGGGTAAATCCACGGCCCGCTCGCACAGCTCCACCCCGACCAATTCACAGCCCTTGGGCAGGCGCATATCAGCCACACTGTCCCACTGGTAATGGGGCAAATGTTTGAGCGAGCGCGATGTATCTGTGGCATCAATCTTTAACGCCTTGTGATGAGCATCCACCGTATAAACAAAGCTGGCTCCAAAGGCATGGGCCGTGCGCATAACCGCGCCCAGATTGGCCGCCTTGGAAATCCCCTCAACACCTATGCCAAAATAGCCGCGCACTTACAGGTCAATGCCCTTTTTAGATGCCCGCGCTCGGTAAAACGCATAGGCGGCAATCACCAGACTAAACAGGGAAATTTGCACATAGGCATAATGCATAGGAATGTCCAATTTCCCCATGGTGGCAATCATCAACTGGGATAATGTGGTAGACAAATTAAGGAGTAAAGCCCCCGCCGCCAGTAGACGAGCCCGGTGCAAAGGCTCGGCCCGCCTTTGGGCCAAAACATTGAGCGGCACCACAAACAGAGCTGCGCTAAAGGCCGCGCCAAACAATGCCAGCATAAATCTTTTCGCGCCGGGCGTGGCGAGGAAATCTTTGGATGAACCAAGTACGGCCCTTGAGGTTTCGCTGGCGGGGACATAGCCTTCAAACATCAGCGGCGTGACATTTTGGCCTTGGAAAAACAAGTCCAGTGTAAAGGCAGCAATACCGAGCGCGCCGAGCGCACTTAAACCAATCGCCTCTTTGCCTTTAGCAAACAACATACAGCTCATGGCACCGGCTAGGGCACCAAGAGTAAACAAGATCATGACCACAATCATAACCGATTGATCATAGTGAAGTACGGTCAGGATAAAGGCGGGCATCAGGATCAGCACTGCGGCACTGAGCCAGTAATACCAGGCCGTCCCCAGCATAGGGCGGAACACGGCAGGACGTTTCCAAGCAAACAAAAACGTTTTCACAATTTGTACGACCAAAGTATAGTCTATCTTGATATCCGGGTCAGATGCGGGCGCTGGCGGTGCTTGACGGATAGCTAGCCAACCAACAATGGCCATCACAACCAATATCACCGCAACCATTTGCTGGCCGCCCGCCTTGACCACCAAAAACAAACCCAGTGCCTGACCGAGTGTAATGGCGACGGACACAAAACCACTGATCAGCGCATTGCCTGAGATCAGTTCTTTTTCCGATAACCATTGTGGCAACACCGCATTGCGGGTCGGCGAGAAAAATGCGGATTGCGCCCCCATCAACGCCACCGTCACCAGTAATATGATCGGGCTTTGCAAGACAAGCCCAAGCGCCGCCACCAACATGATGAATATTTCCGCTTGCTTAACCCTCAACAGAACCAGAGCCTTGTCGAATTTATCCGCCACCTGTCCGGCCATGGCCGAAAATATGAAGAAAAATCCGGTGAATATGGAACCCGCAATAGGACCGATAACTTGCGGTTCCATGCCGAACACCTTAAATCCGCCCCATGTCACCAAGGCAATGAGGGCCAATTTTAGAAATTGATCATTAAACGCCCCCGCAAGCTGTGCCACAAATAGCGGCAAGAATCGGCGGCTGGTTAACAGAGTAGCGGCGTGTTTGGCGCTCATGACATTTCCCGGTCGGTCGCTTGCGCTCCCTCCTCGCCTCTTAATGTTTCGCTCACGGCTAGTGCGCAAGGGCGCACGCCTGCGCGGGCGCGGCGTACAAGAGGCGAGGAGGGCCAAAAGGCCCGACCGGGAAACATAAATGACGCCGACGGCCGGTCGGCCTTGCCTCGCTGCGCTCGGTACGGTCTTGTTTCAGTTTCAATTTTAATGGGTTTCATGATTTCTTCCTGTCCGCGACCAGTATCGTGCCGCCTTTCAAATCTTCTCGTGAATGTTTGAGGGCGCCGGGATTGTCGAAATCCAGTAATTCCCGCGAACGGGTTTCTATAACCGTTTCCAGTTTTTCCATGAATTCGTCCTTCCCCAGTCCTGGCTCTATGGGCCTTAGGAATTCCACTGTGGCGGGGCCGGGGTGCTTTGTCCAGATGTTTTGGTTCCAGCGTTGCCCGAGATTGGTGGCGATGGGCACCACGGGGCAGTCAAAATCCTTGTACAGAAAATACACACCCTTACGGTACCGACGTTGTTCACCTGGTGCTGAGAGATGGCCTTCAGGGTATATCAACAATTTACGCCCTTCGGCGCGGACTTTGTCAGCTTCGATCTGTAAACGGTCACGGGCATCGGTACCGCCGCAATTGTCGATCACTACCGCGCCGGCTTTGCGCAAAATGTGCTTGAGGGTCATGTATTTTTCCAAATGATCTCCGGTCACGAAAGACAGATCAAAGAACTGCGAGAACACCACAAACCCGTCGCCGTAGCTTTGGTGTTTGGGGGCGATAATATACGGGCCTTTTTCTGGCAAATTGTCGTGGCCCGTCACCGTGATTTTTATCCCCGCCACCCAGCGCATCAGCCAGACCATGGACTTGGAATAAATCCACAACCCAAACATGATCGGCTTTCGCCCCGGCAACAGGGACAGCACAACGCACAATAGCGCGAAAAATACCCCGAACACATAAAACAACATATTGAATACGAATGAACGCATAGTTTCTCTCCTCAAAATAATGGATTAGGTATCTACATAAAACCCCTTCCCCCATTTTCCATGGGGGWWGWWYYCSRYRGGGGGAWGGGGGGAAGGRGTATTGTCTGGAGCCAAAACCTAACGATGACGAAGCACCGCCCAGACCGCTTTGTCAAACTCCGGCGCATAAATCGTTAACGGGCCTTGCAGGCGCAAATAGGCCTTGGCCGATGCGGCTTGCAAGACAATGCCCAGCACCATAGAGGCCAGCAATTCAATGTTACCCGGTGCGATATCGCCGTCCTCGACCGCTTGCTCCAGCATTTCCGTACAAGCCGTGACCGGACTGTCATATTTTTTGACCTTGCCAGAACCGGGAGTAAACAAAGTCGGGAAATGGTGCAAATGCAGCAAATGATAAGCAAACAACTGCCAGTCATCATCGGCGGCCGCACAATAGTCCGTGACCAGCGCCGTGATTTTACCGCGAAACGGCAGATCCCGCGCCGCCGCTTTGCGCACCAAAGCCGTCAATCGGGTATGAATAGCCAGCATCAACCCTTCCGCCAGATCGGCCTTGGAGGCGAAATGGCGATAAATCGCCGCATCGGTAATCCCGGCCCGCGCCGCGATCTGCTTGACCGAAACCCCGTCGACCCCGCCCGCTACAAACAAACCAAGCGCCCCGCGCTCAATCCGCGCCTTGGTCGTCCCGTCTTCGGCAGTGACGCCGCGCTCGGAGCCAAGCTCAATATTAAGTCCAACATCCAATTTCACAATCCAAACCTCTTCATAATCCGCATATGGCAGAAGAAAAATTAACATACCAAACCAAGTTGGTGAGCGTTTACTAACACAGAGATTTTGGGATGTCAAGGGGAAGTTAGTTTGTGATTACTTACTGTGGTGGGAAAGTGGGAGGCACCAATATTAAGCGTTGGACAATGCCTGCTTTGGGGCAGAAGAGGACATCCCGTAAATGGCAAAGTTCTACGTTATGGTCAATAGCTATCGCCGTTTGCGTTTCCCGCGCGCAACTTCTGTCGCAAGGGCTTCAAATTTGGGCGTCCAGAAGTTTCGGAATGGAGCAAGCCACATATCAACCTCCTCCAAGCCGGACGTGTGTAGCGCATACACTCTGCGCGCTCCATCAATTGTTACATTTGCAAACCCATTTTCACGCAAAACCTTCAAATGTTGTGAAACACCCGGTTGACTAATGCCGAACTCCAAACTCACGACGTTAACAATCGCACCTGATGGCATATCTTCCACCGATAACAGCTCGAGTATGCGGCGGCGAACTGGGTCACCTAAAACATCAAAAACGTGCATTATTCACCTGTATAAAATTTGGAGGTAGATTCTGCCATATTCCGGGCAATAACTTCCGCTTCTCCCGACGCAATGTGTGCATCTCCCCAGCTTTTAGCAGATTTTCGAAGGAATGTTTTTCCGTTCGCGGATACCATCCATGCTTCACTCTCCTTTGGAATAATCTTAGCTCCGTTATTGGTGAGATGATAGTCGAGCGCGAGAAAGGAAAGCTCCCAGCCGACACCCGTAGCGCCTGGTCCATAGAGTTTCCAATGGGCTTCACCCGCATCATCCTTGAGCATGACATGTTCAAGCGTCAACCTCGTGCCGTCACTCTCTGGTACAAGTCTGACCATGACCCAACTCGTATTATCTCCATATTCCCAACTAGCATCAAGCGCACTGGCGGGGTCGCATCGCGTGATCTTACCGCCTGCGTGACCTTCGAGTTGATACCGTCCGCCAAGACGAAGATCGCCGCTAATAGGCAGAAACCAGCGCGAAATGCGTTCAGGATTTGTCAAAGCGTCCCAAAGATCATCCGCCTGAGTATCATAATGCCGACTGCCAGAGACGCTGCGGGCAGCTGCGCCTTCATGCGCGGTTTCCCTTGTACTTCTAAATTCTATTCCAAATGCGTTTGCGTAATCCATAACTAACCTTTTATATAAGTGTATAGTTATATAAATATCACGACTATTCAAGCGAAAAAATTTGGCTTCGAATTCGGTGACAGTGATTACGGTGATGATTACGGTAGCAGTAACCGTAATTGCGCTTACTTATTTACGAAGGGTGAGGCGTGGGGCCGAAGGGAGACACGGGAATACACCGTTGGGCAATGTCTGCTTTGTARCAAATGGCGTTCGCTGTGAGCGGTGTTTCTTTTTAATGTGTTAAATATATTTGACATGTTAAAAATATTTAACTACAACCCCTTCAACACGAAATGAATGGAGATACTTATGCACAACCGAGATAATGACAAAACAACGACCTTCAGAGAGAAAATGGCTTGGGTGATGGTTGTCGGCCTAATGATTGCGGCTGGGCTGTATTTTTATATAGTGTTGAATATTTCAGCATCTATGGACCAAGTACCGAAACCCGTTTTTGCCGGGCTTACCGTAATATTCATAGTGATACTTACCGTATTCGCTATATTCGGAGCCTCTGTTGCGGCGCTGTCCAATATAGGTGAAGCTGATCTGCCAATGGATGAACGAGACAAGCTCATTTCATTGCGGGCTACGCGGTTGTCAAGTATAGCAACAGTGGTCATTCTCATCATGACAATGACCGCATATTTCTTTGATGCCCGGTCAAGTGATATGCTGCTCGGCATCATGGCCGCGCTGATCGTGGGGCATTTGGTCGATTATATCACACAGATTTATTTGTATCGCCGTGGGGCCTAGGCATGGCCAAGAAGCCCCCTATATCCAACAGAATAAGTATATTGAGAGAGCAAAATGGTCACATGAGCCAAGCGGCTCTGGCAAAGGCAATTGGCGTTACAAGACAGACAGTCATCGCAATTGAAAAAGGGCATTACTCGCCGTCTTTAGAAAGTGCATTTCGTATCTCCAGAGTATTTCAAACCACCCTGGAAGATGTTTTTGGTTGGGAGGAGGCTATAGTCAAACCAGTATGAATTGGTTGAAAGAGATAAAATGATTTATTTTCAAACCGATCCTCCCCCAAAATCCACTCATACCCGACCGCATATCCATTAAAGATGGGCGGGTATCCAGCCAATAAAGAGTGCGCGTAGCGCACACATATTTGATGAAGAAACTGGATACCCAGTCAAGCTGGGTATGAACGGGATATGGGGTGTGGTATGAACGGTGCATATAGAAAATTGGGTAAACCAATCAATTTATACTGACTTGGCTATAAGTGGCTTGCTTTTATGTTGGCGTTTTCGTAGAGGCAACGGGGTTGCAAACGGGAGAATATCATGCAGGCAAAATACGATGTTTTGGGCATAGGCAATGCCATTATGGATGTGATCGCTCCCGTGGATGATGATCTGTTGGTACGCGAAAATATCACCAAAGCCTCCATGACTTTAATTGACCAGAAACGCGCTTTGCATTTGCACAAGGCCTTTAAAAAACACAGCAAAAATATCACCCAGGACGCGGGCGGCTCCGGGGCCAACACCATTGCCGGGATAGCTGCACTGGGTGTTCAGGCCGCTTATATGGGCAAGGTCGCTAATGATGCTTTGGGTCGGCGGYTTGCGGCAGGTTTAAGCGCTGGCGGCGCCACGGCCTGTCCACTTCCCTTCGCCAAAGGTGAGGCGACGGCCCGCTGTTTGATTGCGGTGACCCCGGACGGCGAACGCTCCATGAGTACGTTTCTGGGGGCCAATGTGGAGTTCGGGCCGAAGGACATTGACGCCGATATTGTCCGCGCCGCCGCCGTCACATATCTTGAAGGCTATTTGTTCGACACCAATGACCAAAAGGCGGCGTTCGTCAAAGCAGCCGAAATCGCCAAGGCGGCTGGGCGGCAAGTCTCGTTGACATTATCAGACGCATTTTGTGTTGATCGGCACCGGGCTTCCTTTGTCCAGCTTGTGGATAACCATGTGGATATCCTGTTTGCAAATGAGGCGGAATTGTTATCCCTGTTTGAAACCGATGATCTCTCAGACGCCCTAAGCCGCTTAACTGCCACGGATACCACCGCATTGGTTACTCTGTCTGAAAAAGGCTCTTTGGTTAAACACGGCGGCAATGTGCATGAAATACCGCCTGTGCCTGTGGATAAAATCGTCGACACTACGGGCGCAGGCGATCAATACGCGGCTGGTGTGCTGGCWGGCCGGGCTATGGGYCTAAGCTGGCCKGACGCCGGRCAATTGGGCAGTYTGTGCGCMGCCGARGTYATCACCCAYTACGGYGCCAGACCACACACCAGTATTCAGGCTTTGGCGGCACAAGGTGTGCGGCGGTTGTAGATTTATCTCAGCGCAGTCCCGTAGGCGAACACTTCTATTGAGCCTATGTCTGTTTTGGCGTTTTTGAACACGCTGGCGGTTTCCAGGCGTAGATTGGCAATATGGGTCATATCGTTTGCGGCGGCTTCGGTTTTCATGCGCACAATAGCTTCACGTCTGGCTCGTTCCACCAATGTTGTATAAGTGCCCATACGCCCCCCGACCAAGCCGCGCAGGGCGGCTCCGATGCGTTTGAAATAATCTATGGAGATCACCACATTACCGTTGACAAATACGGACGCGCTTATGCCGTCCGGGATTTGTTTGGTGTTGGTCACGGTAATATAAGCCAGCTGGGCTTCGCGCACATCAAGACTGGCAAAATGCCGTGCTTCATTGATCCGGCCAAAGAAAAATCCGATAGCGATCAACACCAATACGCCCAGCAAGCCTAGCATCAGCTGACAATCACGGCGGTACCGTAGACATATAATTCCGAYGCACCGGCGCTRACCGACGAGGTGGAAAAMCGGATATTGAGGATGGCATTGGCCCCCAGAGCGCTGGCTTCTTCGATCATGCGGTCGACGCTTTCCTCGCGGGATTCGGTCAGAAGTTCAGTATAGCCGGTCAGCTCGCCGCCGACGATGTTTTTAAGTCCGGCCATAATATCCCGGCCCACATGTTTGGCCCTGACCGTATTACCTTGCACCATGCCGAGATGTTTGACGATTGTCCGCCCCGGCAAGGTTTCTAAGTTGGTGAGTTCGATTTTGCGCATAGTATGGTTCCTTTTTATATCGCTCGCGGCAGTGCGCAAGAGCGCACGCCTCCGCGGGGGCGCGCCATAGGGCGCGACGGGCGGTCGCCCTTGCCTCGCTTCGCTCGGTACACCTTATTCATTTCATCTTCTTTTGTGGACTTAAGGTAAGCGTGAAAGCATGGTTATTCAAGTCTGCTTTTGGTAAAGTGTGCGTTTGGTCAGGAATGCGTTTGGGGAGATTGTTCTGGCTTATAGGGGGCGCTATGGGTAATATGCAATAAACCTGATAGCATATAGGAGACAAGCATGGCGAAACGGGAATATCCAACTGGCGACTTAATGGCTGGCAAACGCGGGCTGATTATGGGGGTTGCCAATAAAAATTCTATCGCCTGGGCCATTGCCGAGCAGCTTGCCGCCCAAGGTGCCGAAATCGCCTTTACCTATCAAGGTGACGCGCTGGAGCGCCGGGTGCGGCCTTTGGCAGAGAGTTTAAACTCGCCGATTATTATGCCGTGCGATGTCACCGATGATGCCAGCATGGATGCTTTGTTTGGGGCCATCAAAGACACATGGGGCGAGATGGATTTTCTTGTCCATTCAATTGCCTTTGCCGGGCGCGAGCAATTGGCCGGATCGTTTATTGAACAAACCACCCGCGAGGGCTTTGCCACGGCCATGGATATTTCCGCCTATAGTTTCGTCGATGCGGCCAGACGTTCAGCCGAACTGATGAGCGAAGGCGGATCGATGATCACCATGACGTATCTGGGCTCGGAACGGGTSGTGCCCWATTACAATGTGATGGGTGTGGCCAAGGCGGCATTGGAAGCCTGTACGCGCTACCTCGCCGCCGATCTCGGGCCGCGCGGCATCCGCGTCAATGCTATTTCGGCTGGGCCGATCAAGACCCTGGCCGCCGCCGGGATTGGTTCGGGCCGCCATATGTTCCGGTTTAACAAAGCCACCGCCGCCATGCAGGAAAACACCGATCTTGAGGGTGTGGCCGGGGCGGCGCTTTATATGCTCTCATCCCTCGGGACAAGYTGCACAGGCGAAACCCACCATGTAGACGGCGGTTTCCACGCCATCGCCATGCCGCAAGAAGGGCCGCTTAAGGCGAGCTTGGGGATAGATTGAAACGGGCATAGACTAAAGGGGAGGTGGACTAGGTGAGCTGGAAGTTTTGGCAGAAAAAACGAAAAAACCTTAACGCCAAAACCATAGAACCCTATACTAGGTTTTCTAAAGTTCAGGAAGAAAAGAATTTCGAAAGGGCATCGGAATAATGGTATGAAGAAAAATCTGCACTCATGGAAAAGGCGCTCGGCAAGGAACATAATCTAGTAGGTCACGCACTAATTTCATACGAAGTTGGAGGAGCGTTACACGGCTACTTTTACCCTAACGCTATTAAAGGGACTGGACTTGCGACAAAGCAACTCGCTAGACTGTCCAACGACCTCGCTGACAAGCAGTATGATGGTTATGGCCCGTGTAATAAAATTTATGATAAATATGAGTTTGTTATATTTACTCGTGATGATATTGCGGGTGAAGAAGTTGGCAAACTTAACAATGAGTATTTGGGAAAGTCGGAAGAAAAATACAGTCAGCTCCGCACTATGCTCAACGCCGTTGCCCCATATGCTGAGGAAGCTGAAATCAATCCATATGAAACGATAAGTTTCCCTGAGCGTTGGAAATATATCGGAGGGCGTAGTGCTATTTTTTGCGCTTTTAAGCCTGACTGTTTCGATAAAAAATTTGGTCTCATGTTAATTATGGAGATTTTCCCAAGCGAACTTCATTTTAAAACTATTAAGGGCGGAAAGGCTTTGATCAAATTACTCAAAGGTTCAGGCCACTACCCTTACTCTGATTTAAATCGGAAGCCTGTAGCTTAAAAGATACTTCTTCCCGCTCATTGGGTTTGTCAGAATTTCCTGCGTGGTCAGGGCGGCGCTTTATATGCTCTCGTCCCTCGGGACAAGCTGCACCGGCGAAACCCACCATGTAGACGGCGGTTTCCACGCCATCGCCATGCCGCAAGAAGGGCCGCTCAAAGCGAGCCTTGGTATAGACTGAAATGGGGGTAGACTAGAGCCTGTTCATTGGGGCCGGGCATAGGTCTTTATAAATGCACGAACATGTTCTGGCGCTTCGGCGTTCCATAAATTGTGCTGGCCATTTTTTATCAGGGCGAATTTTTTGTCGCCTGGGTGCAGATCGAACAAAGCCTTGCCTTGGCTGTAGGGGATGACAGTATCCGCGTCGCCGTGCAGGACAAGTAAAGGTTCGTCCACGGCGGTGATTTTCAAATCCGAACGGTATTTGTCTTTCAACAGCAAGGACGTGGGAAGCCACGGCATTTGTTTGCGGGCCATGGCCTGCATGGACAGAAACGGCGCGGACAATATCAGCCCGGACGTCTCGCGTTCATGGGCCACATATACCGCACTGGCCGCGCCCAAGCTATCTCCGTACAGGAAAATGCGTTCGGGGTTTATGCCTTTCTCTATGAGCGCATCATAATTGGCCAGTGCGGTGCGCAAAATGTCCCGCTCATTGGGTTTGCCGGGATTGCCTGCATAGCCCGGATATTCCACGGCCAGACAACCAACACCCCAGCGCCTGAACGCTTCGAAATGCGCAGTATATTGATGAGCCGCACTGCCATTGCCGTGTATGAGCAAAATCACAGGCGCACTATCGCCCGGCGGCGGCATGTATATGGATTTGAGCCTGCCGACACCCTCGACCTCAATGGGTATAATTTGCACATTATGCTCGGATAAAAATCCGTCCGGCACGCTGCCCCTTGGCGGGAAATACATAAAACTGCGCTGAGCGAAATACACAAACAAAAGCGCGGCAAAGTAAAGTCCAATTGCGCCTATGCTTACCCATAACAGCAGCTTCATTATAGCGCCTTGATGATGTCCTCGACCATTTTCTTGGCGTCGGCCAGTAGCATCATGGTACCGTCGGCGTAGAACAAATCATTGTCTATGCCCGCATAGCCGGCGGACAATGAGCGCTTGACGAACAGCACCGCCCGCGCCTTGTCCACATCCAATATGGGCATGCCGTATATGGGGCTTTCCGGGTCGGTCTTGGCGGCCGGATTGGTGACATCATTGGCCCCGATCACAAAAGCCACATCGGCATTGGCGAATTCGGAATTGATGTCCTCAAGCTCAAACACCTCATCATATGGCACATTGGCTTCGGCCAGCAATACATTCATATGGCCCGGCATCCGCCCCGCGACAGGGTGAATGGCATAGACCACGTCAACGCCTTCTTCTTTAAGCTTGTCGGCCATTTCGCGGGTGGCGTGTTGGGCCTGGGCCACGGCGAGACCATAGCCCGGTACGATAATAACCTTGGAGGCGTTTTTCATAATAAAGGCCGCATCATCGGCCGAGCCGCGCTTGACCGGGCGTTGTTCCTTGTCGTCCGCGCCACCGCCAGAGCTTTCCGCCCCAAAGCCGCCGAGGATCACGCTAAAGAATGAGCGGTTCATGGCCTTGCACATAATATAGGAAAGAATAGCTCCGGATGAGCCGACCAAAGCACCCGTGACGATCAGCGCCATATTGCCGAGCGTAAACCCGAGCGCCGCCGCTGCCCAGCCGGAGTATGAGTTGAGCATGGAGATGACCACCGGCATGTCAGCGCCACCGATGGGGATGATCAGCAAAAAGCCCAGTATCAGCGTAATGCCAATGATTGCCCAAAACACGCCCGGCATAGTGCCACCGGATTTCATCAACATGCCGATCAATACGGCCACCGACAGACCGAGCAAAAGATTGACCAAATGCTGGCCCTTAAACGTAATGGGCGCGCCGGACATATTGCCGTTRAGYTTRRSRAAAGCAATSACCGARCCGGARAAMGTRAYSGCRCCAATGGCMRCRCCCAARGAMAKYTCMAWCAGRCTGRCSGMWYTRATSKKGCCMRMMKYGCCSAKGCCAAAGSYGKCRGGYGCAWAAARCGCMSCCRCYGCCACSARMACSGCYGCSARRCCMACSAGKGAATGAAAASCKGCMAYCAGTTGCGGCATRTCGGTCATGGSWATKYKCYTGGCGATAAACGCCCCGATAGAACCGCCGATTACCAGTGCAACCAGCACCATGACCAAAGCAAACCCGGTAACGTTAGCAAATAACAGCGTCGTGACAATGGCGATAGCAATACCGGTCATGCCAAACACATTACCGCGTCTTGATGTGGCCGGAGAAGAAAGACCGCGCAGGGCCATAATGAAAAGCACGCCGGATACGACGTAGAGAATAGCGGCGAGATTGGGTGTCATGGAGAAATTCATGGCCTAACCCTTCTTCTTATACATGGCGAGCATGCGCTGGGTGACCAGGAAGCCACCAAAAATATTTACGGCGCATAGGAGCGTAGCCACGAAACCAAACCCGCTGGGCAAGTTTATGCCGCCAGCCGCTGCTGAAGATACCGCGACCAGTGCGCCGACAATGATGACGCTGGAAATCGCATTGGTTACGGCCATGAGCGGGGTGTGCAGGGCGGGCGTTACCGACCAGACCACATAATAGCCAACAAATATCGCCAGTACAAAAACCGTTAACTGAAACACCACCGGAGAAACCCCCGCGCCGCCAGCCATAATGACCCCGCCTGCCATAATAATCATTTCCATATTTGTATCCTGTTTTGTCTCAATAATAAATTTGCKAARYYYTCCTTCCTCCGCTTGCGGGGGAAGTNNGNNKSSKYTTYYWRRSGSKSGATGGGGGGMAMWSYYYCRKYYKGMSKCMRRMYGRRRSWKTKCCCCCCATCNNNNSWSYGMWAARMRRSGCSYACTTCCCCCGCAAGCGGAGGAAGGAAGGTTTAGAAAATCCCGTATATACTCCAGCGCCATCCTACTTAAGCCGCTCGTGTATAACTTCGCCGTCTTTGGTCAGGGCGCAGCCCTGGATAATTTCGTCGTCCCAATCGGGCGAATAACTACCATCTTCGCTCGTAACCAATGGCAGAAAATTGCGGATATTTCTGGCGAACAATGCCGATGCATCCGCCGCCATACGTGAAGGCCAGTTTAATATGCCGACGATTTTTACGCCGCCTGCCGTCTCGACAATTTCGCCGGGCTTGACCCCTGCAATATTGCCGCCGCGCTCCACTGCCAAATCAACCAGAACCGAACCCGGCTTCACGGATTTAATCATGGCCTTGGTGATCAATTTGGGGGCGGGGCGTCCGGGGATCAGAGCCGTGGTGATAACGATATCTTGTTTGGCTATATGTTTGGCCATGAGTTCCGCTTGTAATTTTTGGTATTCGGGCGACATTTGCTTGGCGTAACCTGCCGCCGTTTCGGCCTCTTTAAACTCTTGGTTTTCCACCGCAATAAATTTGGCACCCAGTGAGGCCACTTGTTCTTTGGTAGCCGGGCGCACATCCGTGGCCGTGGTTACCGCGCCGAGGCGCCGCGCCGTGGCGATCGCTTGTAAGCCTGCAACCCCGACACCCATAATAAAGGCTTTGGCCGGCGCAATTGTGCCCGCCGCCGTCATCATCATCGGAAAGGCGCGACCATAAATCGCCGCCGCCTCGACCATGCTGCGATAGCCGGCCAGATTGGATTGTGACGACAATATATCCATGCTCTGGGCCCGGGAAATGCGCGGGATGTATTCGGCGGCATAGGCTGTAACCCCAGCTTTGGCGCAAGCGGCGGCATAATCCGGGTGATCGGTCGGGTTCATCAGGCCGAAAATTCCGGCGCCTTTTTTCATTTTGGCAATGAGCGCTTTGGAGCCGCCATTGATCGACATGACAAAATCAGCCGTCTTGACACATGCTTCGTTATTGGCGCTAAGGCTGGCTCCGGCGGCTTTATAATCTGCGTCGCTGAAATGGGCTTTCTTGCCTGCGCCTTTGGTGACGCTGACCTTATGGCCGCCGGCTACATAGAATTTTACCGCATCAGGTGTGGCCGCTACACGGGCCTCCCCGCTCATGTTTTTAGAGGAACCGGTTTCTTTGATGACTGCAATTTTCAAAAGATTTTCCTTTTAGCTGAAGATAGCAACCAGCGCAACGATCATGAGGGTTAACACAGCAAGCCCGACCAAGGTCGCAATCCAGCCGCCGCCAAGTTTAAAGGCAGGGGTAATAATGACACCGACAATAAAAGTGGCAATCAAGGCCGGAAGCCAAGCGATATTTGCCCCAAATACCAATATTGGCATCAACAAGGCGACAATAAAAAAAGCGGTGTAAAATGCGGATTGTCGCACAAAACCTGAAAATGTACTATTGTGTCCATCAAGCGGCATTTCGCCGTGAATATATTCGGATTTCCCAGCCATATAAATCTCCTTTTCTTTATGATGCGCTCAATTAGCACGGGAAACCCACCGCGCACAAGTGTAGAGGCAAGACAATCGGCCAATTAAAATTAAATTTGCCTGTTTTGAAATAAATTCCTCTGGCTTTAAGAGCATTTTTACGTCTTTGCTGCATATTCGGGGCTGAAATACTTAAATGAGAGCTGGAATAATCCGGCCATATTGCAAACGGAAAATTTCGTGGGCAGAAATAACAGGTGAATACATGGCTAAAACGGTTCTTATCGTTGACGATGACCCGACCCAGCGCCGCATCTTGCAGGCGGTGATCGAAAAAAGCGGATTCTCGACATTGCAAGCTTCTGACGGCGATACCGCTTTGGAGATAGCCTTGTCCACGGACGGCAAGAAAATAGATCTGATGCTGTTGGATTTGGTCATGCCGGGGCGAAGCGGCATGGATACACTGGAAGAATTAACCCGCCGCAACCCGGAATTGCCGGTGATTGTTTTAACCGGCAAAGGCAGTATTGACGCAGTGGTCGCCGCCATGCAAGCCGGCGCACGGGATTTTTTAGTCAAGCCAGCCAGCCGTGAACGTATTATTGTGTCCTTGCGAAATGCTTTGGAAATGAAGACCCTCGTCGGTGAAGTTAACCGCTTGCAAAAAAGTAAAACCGGCGATTTGACATTTGACGACCTTGTCGGAAACGCCACCTCTATGCGCAGTGTTGTTGCTATGGGGGAGCGCGGTGCCAAGGCCAATATCCCGATCCTGATCACCGGGGAAAGCGGGGTTGGCAAGGAAGTTGTCGCCCGCGCCATTCAAGGTACATCCGAACGGGCCGGACGGCCATTTATCACGGTCAATTGCGGGGCCATTCCGGAAAACCTGGTTGAAAGCATTTTGTTTGGTCACGAAAAAGGCAGCTTTACCGGTGCCAATGCAAAACATTTGGGCAAGTTCCAAGAAGCCAATACGGGCACGCTGTTTCTGGACGAGGTCGGAGAATTGCCGCTTGAAATGCAAGTGAAATTGTTGCGGGCCTTGCAAGAAGGCGAAGTGGATCCCATTGGTTCCAAACGCCCGGTCAAGGTAGATGTACGGATTATTTCGGCCACCAACCGGGATTTGGCCCAAGCGGTGAAAGATAAAGAGTTTCGCGAAGATCTGTATTACCGTCTCAATGTCTTTCCTATTGAAATTCCGGCTCTTAGGGATCGCCGCGAAGACATCCGGGCTCTGCTGGATCATTTTATCAAACGGGTCAATGCCCAGGAAAGACGCAGTGTGCGCGGTGTTGATGGGGCGGCACTGGAAATTCTCAAAAACTTTGACTGGCCAGGCAATGTCCGGCAATTGGAAAATGCGGTTTTTCGGGCCGTGATATTGTCCGATGGTCAGACATTGATGAGCCAGGATTTCCCGCAAATTTCTGGCCTGTCTCCAACTATCCCGGTGCGCGAAATAGCAGATCTCATTGAGCCAAATGAAACCTCTGTAAGCGACGAAAACACGGATAATGGTAAGACATATCAGTTTTTGGACCGCAGCGGACATTTGCGCTCTCTTGAAGACATAGAACGCGACCTTATCCAGTTCGCCATCGAGACTTATTCCGGCCATATGTCCGAAGTGGCCAGACGTCTCGGCATTGGTCGCTCGACCCTATACCGCAAAGTCCGCGAGCACGAACTCGACGCGGACACAAAACGAGCGGCGGGGCGTTGATAAGCCCGTAAAACTAGGATTTGTGGCCAATGTTTAAGAATACTTAACGCAATACCACGTAATTTTACCGAAGAAACACATTTGTGTGAACACGGTAATTATGTGGAACATGTTATGAATTTTAAAACGACCAAAACGGTTTTATTGGCTGGTATTGCCGGTGCGGCAATCTCGACCCCGCTATTTGCCTATAACGGCTTGGGTTTGCGCACCGCCCAATCCGCGCCCCAAACTTACGGCCTGCATTATGCTAATGGTACTTATATGGCGCCCCAGGCCTATAACCAAGGGCCAGCATATAATCTGAGGCCTGCTTATTCTGCGCCGATCTCAGGCGCACAGCCATACCCGTCGCAACAAGTGGTTTATCCAGGCGTATATCGCCAAGCCCCGGCGCAAATTCCTGTGGGTAATTATGCGGGTATTCAACCTGTCAACAGGCTCGGTTTACGTGGGTCTAGCCGGGTTTTCGGGCCTAAATTTGGCACCAGCGTTACCACCAATGTCAAACACACCAGACGCATGCTCGATTGGCAGGAAAACACCACTGGTAAAACCCTGACATTACTGACCAACCGGGCCAACGGTGCGCTTGCGCCCAATTCCTTGACCATTGGCGGGGCTATGAAAGGCGGCCTGATGTGGCAAACCACATCCGTGGCCGGAAAATTTCCGATCTTGTCACGCTTCCCGGACTTTACCCCAGGCACAGAAACCTCTTCGGGCGTATTTGCCATCAACAATGCCGCCTTGGCTTTTACGGGTAGCTTTGGTGATTGGACAAGCTTTTACCTACAGCCTGAATATTCCGAGACAGAGTTTTTCGGCCAAAGCGAATTTCAGCTTCGCAAGGCTTTCGTGGTATTTGGCAATCTGGACAAGACGCCTCTGTATGCGGCATTTGGTCGCAAGACCATAGATTTCGGCAATTTCGACGGCTATAATGCTTTCACCCAGACCGAGGCACAGCATTATTTCCACGCCGTTAGTGACCAGCCGGTTTTGGAGCTTGGCTATTACAATATGTATTCTGGTCTAAAAATTACGGGTACGGCTTTCAGCGGCGGGCGGCAACTCCGCACGGCTTACGCAGGCGCGGACAACGAAAACAAAATCGCCAATTTTGCCGCTAGTGCCGAGAAAGAGTTTCGCTTTAGAAACGGCGGTGCATTTACGGTCGGGGCCAGTTATCTTCACGATACCATTTACCGCAATAATTATACGGCCCATACATTCGGGCTGATCGGTTCGGGTACGCCGCCGCTCAATTTTATTTCCTACCGAAACGGCGCCGTTGACGCCTTTGTCGAGTATAACAGCCCGGCCTGGGATTTCATGGTGGAATACACAACAACCCTTAAACCGTGGGGGGCGGCAATTCCGCAAGACGCCGACGGTTTTGTTGACCCGGCCWATATCATTGATCTGCTAGGTGCGCCGGACGACATCAACAATATCARTTTYGAKCAAARGCTCAGTGTGCTCACGGCTCAGGCCCGCTATAAGCCCATGATGGCCAATGGTCGCCGCTTGCAACTGGCCGCCGTTGGCAGTTGGGGCAGTATTGGCGATGATTTTGTCGGTGTTGGTCTGGGCGGCGTACCGACCACATGGGAAAAAAACCAGCAACATGCCCTAAGTGTTCAATACCCGGTCAGTGAATATCTTGATCTCGGCCTTGAATATGTTTTCAACAAAGGCTTCATCCCGTTCGTAGCCCCGCAACTGGTCTCCGACGACGGCGTAACCGCCCACGCGGTCAATGTTGGTTTTAAGGCACGGTTTTAAGGCGAGGTTTTAGCCCGCTCACGCGCCGCGCAAAATGCCGCCACGGCCCGTTCTATATCGGCTTGGGTTGTAGTCCATGAACATATGCTGACCCTGATTACCGGGCTGTCATGCCATGTTGCCCCGCCGCACCAAATTTCGCCGTCTTCTTGGATATTTGTCAAAACGGCCTGTGTCAGCTCCGGCGTGTCGCACGCCACAAGCACTTGATTAAACACCACATCATTTTTAATCTGAAATCCGTGTGTTTTCAGACCGTCCGCCATACTTTGGGCGTGGCTGCATAACCGGTCTACTAGGTCTTCAACGCCGGAGCGGCCCATGGTTTTGAGCAAGGCCCATAATTCGGTGGCTCTGGCCCGGCGCGACATTTCGGGCACATAATACATGCCGTCGCGCTGACCGTCTGTGCGCTGCAAATATGAGCCGCTGGCCTGCATGGCAGAGGCCAGTTTTTGCGGGTGCCGACACAGGATAATGCCGCAATCATAGGGGGCGTTTAAAGTTTTGTGGGCATCAACCGCCCAGCTATCGGCATTTTCAAATCCGCGTAGTAACCCACGTTTGTTTTTGGAAGCCGCCGCCCACAAACCAAATGCCCCGTCCACATGCACCCAGGCTCCAGCTTTTTGGGCCTGCTCACATATGGCGTCCAGAGGATCAAATGCCCCGGAATTGACATCACCCGCCTGGGCCACGACCAATGTATGGGCGTCAAGAGCCGGCATTTTTTCAGCGATCATCCGGCCTTGATCATCAGACGGGACAATTTCGACCCGGTCTCGGCCCAGACCAATATAGGACAAGGCTTTGTAAACCGCCCCGTGGGCTTGCGCGCCGAGCACCACACGGATTTCCGGTGCGCCGAACAAGCCCCGCGCCGCCACATCCCAGCCTTGTCTGGTTAAAAGTTCATTGCGGGCCGTAACGAGTCCGGCCGCAATCGCGGTGGACGTACCGCCGACAAAGCCAGCTACGGTTTGTTTGGGCAAGCCGAGCAGTTCAACGATCCAGCGCTCACATACTTCTTCAAGTTTGGACGTAATCGGTGACATCACATAAAAGGCCGCATTTTGGTCCCAAATATCACTAAGCCATTTGGCCGCCAAAGCCGGCGGATGCGCACCGCCATTGACAAAACCGAAATAGCGTCCGCCCGTGCTGGGCAAGGTGGTTGGGCTGCCTATGTCGTGCAGTTGCGCCAACATCTCGGATGCTTCCGTCGGGCCGTCCGGAAGCGGTGTGTCAAATTCCGAAAGCCGGGCCAAAGCCGCCGCGCCGGGGTTTAAAGCTTGCTCATGGGCGGCGTTGATGTATTCGCCTGCATATTCGCGGGCTTGATCTAACAATGCGCCGAACGCGTCCAATCGGCTGGTGATATTTGGTATTTGGGTCATATATATTTCCTGTATTGGCATGTTATGACACAAGAATAAACTATATATGCACAAATTATATTGCTAATATATCGGTTTTGTTATTTATATAACAATTATGAACTCAATTGACCAAATAACACGCAATATTCTGCAGCAATTGGAAAATAATGGCCGGATTTCCAATGTCGAGCTGGCCGAGCGGGTTGGGCTATCGCCGTCCGCGTGTTTGCGGCGGGTGCAGGAGTTGGAACGTTGCGGCGTCATCAAGGGCTATCGGGCCGTGCTTGACCGCTCAAAATTGGACGGGGGTTTTACCGTATTTGTGGCGGTTGGCTTATCCAAGCAAAGAAAAACTGATCAGGAAGCATTTGAAAAAGTTATGTTGCGGTCCCCTGAGGTGATCGAATGCCACAATGTTTCAGGGGCCATAGAATATATCCTCAAGGTGGAGGTCTCGGATCTGGCCGCTTATAAAAAATTCCACACAGAAACCCTTGGTACCTGCCCCGAGCTTAAGAGCATAACCTCATATATCGCCATGAGTTCACCGAAGGAAATTTAGGTTTCGTTTTACAGATATAAATTATTCTATCCACCCGCTCAAGCCTGCCTCCACCCAACCTCCCGGTCATACCCGGCTTGACCGGGTATCCAGCGAATAAAGAGCGAGCAGAGCTCGCACATATTTGTTTGAACTGGATTCCCGCTTTCGCGAGAATGAGCGGGGTGTGGGATGTACGAAATAGAACATGCTTCAAGTGCCCTAAAGATAACCCCCTAATAAGCGCATTTATTTTCGTCGATTTTGTCTTTGGTGCGTTTGATGAAAGCGTTGATATTTTTCATTTGCACAAAGCGTTTTGGCACCGGATATATCAGAAGCAAATATTGCCCCTCGCCGACATCTTTGGCATCAAAGGTCGGGTTGGCTGGGTCGCTGACAACAACCGGATGCACATTGGCCATTTTGATGCCGGGGATGCGCATGGCGAGGCGTTCCGGGGTGCCGAGCATTCCGGCGGAATGAAAACTGCCATTTATATGCATAATTTTGCGGCCCGGATTGGCCTGCATATGCCTTGCCAGGCTTTCGGCCATGGTGTCGTCGCGTGAAACCTGGGCGGCGTAGCGGTAAAATCTTTTCTGGTCTTTTTCCGCCTCGCTTAAATCGCCGCCAACACTATGGCTCGGTACGGCGGCCAGAAAAGCATAATATTTGTCTTTATAATCCCCGTCTTCCAGATGTAGTTTTTCGGCGGCCCAACTACGCGGCTCGCCCTCTAGAGACTTAAGAAAGTCCGGGCCGCGTTCACCGATACACGACACCATATTGCCCGGAATTTCCGAAGCAATGACCGGCAAGGAATTGTATTTGGCATATTCCACCAATGGACGGTAGGACGAACGGTAATGGGGCCATGCCTTGCCGTCGTGAACAAGAGTTTCTTCGCCGATTTTCCCGGCCAGATAATCGTCGACCACGCCTTGGGCCGGCCGCTCGAACTGTTCCATGGACAAAGCCATGTCGGGGTTTAGGTTGTGCAGTCCGGCAAATATTTTAGACTGCACATAATGACTGGCCGCGTGGCCGTGAGCCTCGCCGATAAATACCGCGTCATAGCCAGCCAGATCATTGATGACTTTATCCAGTTCAACCACACGCGGCGGYTTGTCGCCCATYTGGGTCTCGACCAAAATAAAATCCGAAAAACTGGCTATGGGGACGGCAAGGCTATATGTGTCGCCGTCTCGGGTAATGCTTGGCTGTTCGGCTTGTATTTGCGCCGGCGTGCTTGCGCACGATGCCAAGACAGCCGTTACGCCAACAAAGGCTAAATATTTCAAACGACGCATATTATCTCCATAAAAAAACAAAGCTTATCCACTTAAAACGTTTTGCGCAAGGTGACACCGTATTCCCGGGGCAGGCGCGGATTGCCGAGGAAAACCCGTTGGAAAGACCGGTTCGGATCGGCAAAGCGCTGGGCCGAAACCACGGCGTCTTCATTGGTCAGATTGCGCCCCCAAACGGTCAAACTTAAATTGTCCGAAGAAAAACCAATACTGCTATTGACCAATGTATTGGCACCGACCCAGGCCAGATTATGCACTTGCACAAATTTCCGACTTTCATGGGAGACATTGGCGTTGAAATGCACTTCCAGCTTGTCATTAAGGGGCCGTGAATAGCTCATGCCGGCATTAAAGCTGTTTTTGGGGGAGCGCGGCAATTGCCGGCCAACAATAGAGCCAAATAATGTGTTTTCCGAACTGCACGGCAAAGAAGGGTTTTCCAGACCGAGAGAGCAATTGAGCAGGCCGTCGTCCGCCACATCAAGATTGCGACCTTCATTTAAGTCTGTGCCTCTCAGGATTTCAGAATCTGCGAGGGCATAATTGGCGGTGATAACAAAACCGGGAATGGTTGGCACCCGGTAAATCATTTCGGCTTCAAACCCCGTAACTCTGACCTTGCCGACATTGGAGATTACGGTGGTGGTGATATTATTGGCCAATGTTAGAGACTGTGTTAGCTGGTAATCTGAAATCGTGTTGTGGAACCCGGCCAGATTGAACAAAAGTTGCCCGTCCATAAAGGTGTTTTTAATACCGCCTTCAATGGCCCAAACGCTTTCTTCGCCGTAATCACCAAACCCCAGAGATACTGCATTGGCATTGTTAAATCCGCCCGGCTTGTCGCCCCTTGCCACAATACCGTAAACATTGGTCGTATCCGTGAGGGCGTATTTGGCTGAAAAACGCGGGTTGAAACTGTTAAATGTGGCGGTTCGGATGGTTTGTGGGTCTTCGCCCAAAGACACCAATGCGCCGAGATTGTCATAAATTGCGGTTCTATCCACGGTGTTATTGGTGATTTGTTCCGATTTATAGCGGGCTTCTGCGGTCAGGGTCAGGCCGTCCAAGACGGTAAAATCGAAACTGCCAAACACCGCAAAATTTCGGCGCTTGTCTTTGATGATGCTTCGGTTAGCGGAAAATTGCAGCTGGTCCAGCTCGCTACCAAAATTTATCAACGAGGTGAAAAACGGCGAACTGAAACACGGCAATGGGTCCGCGCCGCGTGCTGCACACTCGGCGTTCATGCGCGCCACTTGGGCGGCAAAACCTTCAGCCAGCATTTCCGGCAAGCCAGATGGTGCTTGTCTGACGCTTTGGCTTCTAGAAAAGCCCTGATAATAATACCCGCCCAGCAAACCTTGTACCGTACCGCCGGCGTATTTAAGCCTGATCTCGCTGGAATAATCATTGGATTTTCCAACCAGAACAGACGCGAAATCCGCCGGGTTTCCGATCACATACGCATCAAAGAAATGGCTTGGATTACCGGGAGGGCCAATAGGGATTGCCGGCCCCAGATCAATATAGGTCGCAAAAGGCACCAGGCTTTCAGCCGTATGGTCAAAATCAAATTTGGCGTCGGTGTTCTCTGCGTTAAACCCGTTGATAAATTCCACGTCTAAGCGGTCGTTAAGCTTGTAATTCATGGTCAGGCTGGCTTGCAAGCTCTCCACATCCTCATAACCTTTTTCGTCCAAAAGCCGCACATCATCATAGGCAATGGGGCGGTTGGTGATCTCGCCGCCAAAATAACGGCCATTGCCCAGATATGTACCGCCTTCATCCGGAAACAAATTATTGTCGGACGGGTCAGTGGAAAACAAACGCATTTGGTCATCGCTAAGCTTTGACAGCCGTAGGCGTGCCCGGGCGCTGAAACGGTCAGACGGTTCGTAAAACAGGCCGAGGGACGCGGCCAAGGATTGTTGTTGCCCAATTTTAGAACCGTCAAACGTGTTGGTAAACGGCCCGCCGCGTGTATAAAACCGCCCGTGCAGACTGGCGGAAACAACGTCACTAATAGGCCCGCGTACCGTGCCGCCAAGCTCGAAGCGGCCAAAACTGCCCGCGTCAAGTTTTATATCGCCGGACGCATCTTCGGACGGAGATTTGGTGATTATATTGATAGCGCCTGAATAGGTATTGCGTCCGTAAAGCGCCGATTGCGGCCCTTTGACCACTTCAATGCGGGCCACATCGCTGAGGTCATAATCCAGCAGGGAGCCATTGAGCAAAATACCGTCTACGAATGTCGAAACGCCCGAAGCACCCAATATGGTCGCCTGACCGCGCACCACCGGACGCACGCCGTTGGTGCGGCCAAATTCCTCGTCCAGGGAAAACCCGGAAGTAAATTTGGCAATATCGGCCATGTCGCGAATACCGGCGGCGATGATGGATTTATCGGTAAAAACCGTGATGGACAAAGGGGTTTCCTGAACATGTTCCGGGCGTTTTCGGGCGGTGACAATGATTTCGTCAAATCTTCTTATTTCCGGTTTTTCCACATTGGTTTGCGCGAAAGACGTAGTGCCCAGACTGATGAGCAGGCCAAATGCTGCGCTTGTCGCCAGCAAGGTATTTTTACAGTTATTCATTACAGCCGCCTCCTTAATGCGGGCTATTTTGGTCGTGGTTGGGTGTGTGATTGTATGCTGTTATTCGTTATTGTTGTTGTGGCCCCACATTTAACGCCGAAATATCCATGACATGGGTATAGAGATCCGACATAAACCGTTTGCCGGTGCTGCGGGTAAACAGCATTTTGGTGCCGTCCGGCGACACCGACGGGAAGCCGTCAAAACTGTCATTAAAGGTCAGACGCACAGGCTCGCCGCCAGCGATTTTGCCCAAGAATATTTCCCAATTGCGCGGATTGTCCTTAAGCGGGCGCACAAATACATAATGCAAGCCGTCCGGGGTTGGATAAGGCGCCCAGTTCATCCACGCATCATCGGTGATCGGCGTGATTTCTTTGGTATCCGTATCGACAGTAAAAACCGTCATCAGCGTCATTTTGCGGGTCGCTTTTTCCTCGGGAGTTTTGCGTTTCCAAGCCCGCATGGTGATGGTTTTATTGTCCGGCAGGAAGAACGGTGCGCCTTCTTGCCAATCATCGGTAAAGGAAATTTGATGTTCGCCCGTACCGTCCCCGTTCATCATCCAGATGTCGAGCTTGCCGTCAATTTGCCGGGTGAAGACGATTTTGGAGCCGTCCGGCGACACGGCAATTTCCGCATCATAAACTTTATTATTGGTCAGACGCTTGACATTGCTGCCATCAATGTCCGCCATATAAAGCTCGGCCCCTTGGGGATAATCATCTTCGCTTGACCAATTGCCCACCGGCATATCCATATTGTCGCGGGTTGAAGTATAGACGATTTTTTGCCCGTCCGGCATGATATAGGAACAGCCGTCCTGGCCCCGGTCATTGGCGGCCCATTGATGCTTGCCGTCGTCCGTGAATATCCAGGTCAGCGCCCCGCCTGCCGCCCGTGCGTGGGACGGCGGTACGGCATTTTCGTCCTGAACCTGGGCGATAATATGATAACTGTCCGGGCCGTAATAGGCTTCGGCGCTTTCTGGCACGCCCGGGACTTTCCAAATCGGCATCTCGCCCGCATTTACCACTGTCGGTGTCACGAGAGAATAATCGGTTGAGGGCATTGCTACGGGTGTAGGTGCCGCTTTTTCTTCCGCAACATCTTTGGCGCATCCGGTCAAACCTAATGCCAATGCCAACACTGCCAAACTTATATATTTCATATTTACCATATTCCTAATCCACCTCATTCTTATTTATTATTTAGCACTTTTATTGTTTAGCTCTTTTATTGTTTAGCTCTGGGTGATTTATACCCGGTTTTAATGCGCACATAAATCGCAAACAACATGATCAACCCGTTGACCAGTCCGATCAACACGAAGGGCGCACCCGGCCCGACCGTATCAAATAAATGGCCGCCGATCTGGCTAACCACAATCAGTCCAATCGCGCCGCAAAATGCAAATACACCAAACACCGAGCCGCGCACATCGACGGGGGCTTCCTGGGCCACCAAAGTCTGCCCGACCAGTATAACCGACATTTCGCCAATCCCCAACAATATTAAAGGCGGAATGGCTTCGGGCGCGGTTGGATCTGGCACCAGCCCGATACCCACATAACCGACAACTGCTAAGGCCATAGCAAATACCACCACTGTGGCGCGGTCAAATCTGTCCAGAATAATCCCGAAAATAGGTGTCCACAACAAAGCCGACGCATGTACGATGCCGCTCATCCGCCCGGCTTGTTTGGTGGCTTCGGTAATGTCCAAGCCGTTCATATTTGTGCCCGTATGTATGAGCCACAAGGATAAAAACGTGCCGATCATCAAAATATCGCCGCGAGCGATAAAGCTCTCCGCCAAGGCCAGTTGCAAGCGCGGGTTTTTTTTCGCCGCCCCGAACCCTTCTTTGACCAGTACGGGAATTTTCTTGCGTTTTTGCGGTTTGCCGGGCTTGCCAGATTTGAGCCCACGAAACACCAAGCCAGCCGTCAAGATAGCCATCACAGCCAGCGTCCAAAATGTAAGTGTTCCCGCCTCTTGGGCGCTCATGCCTCTAGCCGCATAAATTTTGGGTAATTGGCTTAATATCAATATCATAAACAGCGCCCCGAACCCGTTGGACAGCCCGCTCATGGCCGCCATTAGCCCGCGCGAACGGTTTTGCGGATAATCCGAAAGCACGGTCGCCATCATGCCGGCCAGGGCCGCCGCACCTACGCCCATAAAAGCTTTAATGACCAATAGCATGGAAAAACTACTGGCCAGCGGGTACAGCAAAAATCCGGCACCAATCCACAAAAAACCCAGTGTGTATATGGGTCTACGCCCGATTTTATCCGACAAGGCACCAAAAAACGGGGCCACGGTCAACAACACGATTTCGCCGACAAAAGCCAGATTACCAACCGCTCGCCCAAGCTCATTGCCCGCCATGCCCAAATGTTCTTTGAGAACATAGTTTTGCAAAAAGCTGATAATCGACAAAAACCCGATGGTCCAAAAGGCCGAAAACAAATAAGTGCGGGTGTTCCAGCGCGTAACCCCCGGTTCCAAATGCACGAGGCCAAAACCGAATGTGGTGCCGTCTTTGTTGCCGTCTTTGTTATTTGGCATATCTACAGGCTTGGACATTATCTCTTTCACAAATACGTCGTTTTGATTTTGGTTTCCCAACTTCACGACTAACTCTCACGGCCAAATTTCCGCTCAAAGCTAGAATGCTTCTAATCACCCAAACCCAAACCGCAACAGTTCATTTCGCATGCTACAATTTGACGCACAAGGCTTATACGCAAATGGGCAATTAGCAAGAATGCTAAACCCAATCTGGCACATGTTCGGTTTTTAAGATATCTGCCATGCTTGGGCGCTTGCGCACTACGGCGTATTGGTCGTCTTTGACCAGGACTTCCGGGATGAGGGGTCTGGAATTATATTGACTGGCTTGTACGGCGCCGTAAGCACCGGCGGTGTGCAGGACGATTAGATCGCCGGCCTGCATCTCGGGCAGCATTCGGTGCTGGGTGAAAGTATCGCCGCTCTCGCAAATCGGCCCGACCACATCATAACTGATCATTTTGGCTTCTGCGGCAGGTGCTTTCACTGGCTCTATATCGTGATAAGCATCGTAAAGTGCCGGGCGGATCAAATCGTTCATGGCCGCATCAATGATCAGGAAATTACGCGCCCCGCCGTGCTTGACATAAAGAACCTTGGCCAGAAGCACGCCTGCATTACCGGCAATCATCCGGCCCGGTTCAAATATCATACGCACACCCAAATCCTGGGTGAGACGCCTGACCAGATCGCCGTATTCACGCGGTGTCGGCGGAACCGTATCTCCGCCCGCATAGGATATCCCCAGACCGCCGCCAATATCAAAGGT
The DNA here is from genome assembly GCA_002733385.1 of Robiginitomaculum sp. Taxonomy (GTDB): domain Bacteria; phylum Pseudomonadota; class Alphaproteobacteria; order Caulobacterales; family Maricaulaceae; genus Robiginitomaculum_A. The sequence goes on along the minus strand of NVVO01000004.1, from coordinate 96,688 downwards.
CTCGATTTTGTGGCCTTGCTTGCGCAAGCGCTCAATCAGACCCGCTGCCAAAGTAATGGCAGAGGCAAAGGGTGCCAAATTGTCGATTTGCGAGCCAATATGCATGGCGATGCCCTGCAAGTGAATACCGGGCATATGGACGGCCCGTTCAAACACCGCGTCCACATCCGCTATATCAATGCCGAATTTGTTCTCGGCCCGGCCCGTAGAGATTTTCTCGTGGGTTCCAGCGCAAACATTGGGGTTGATGCGCACCGCTACGGGCGCGATTTTGCCTATATCAAGGGCGATCACGTTAAGCTGCTCAAGCTCTGGCATGGATTCGATGTTAAATTGGGCGATACCGGCTTCCAGGCCTGCCCGCATTTCGGCGGCGGATTTGCCGACCCCGGAAAATATGATTTTGTCTGCAGATATGCCCGCCGCCAATGCGCGCGCCAATTCGCCGCCGCTGACTACGTCTGCGCCGGAGCCTAATTTGGCCAGCAGGCTCAGTACGGCCTGATTGGAATTGGCTTTGACCGAATAGGCGATCAGGCTGTCCATTGCGGAAACCGCCTTTGCGAAAACCTGGTAATGACGGGTGAAGGTGGCGGCGGAGTAGACATAGGCCGGAGTGCCAACTTCGGCGGCTACGGTGGCAAGTGAAACTTGTTCAGCCATCATCTGGCCATTGGTGGGTGAAAAATGTCGCATAAGAATATCCAAAAAATAAGAAAACAATATAATGGTGTGAGTGAAAGAGATTTTACCGAGCAATAACTTTGGGCGAGGGTTTTTAGTCGCAAGCTAGTTATTGCTCTCTTGTTTTTTTTCTTCCATCTTTTTTGTCTTGTCACCCCAAAGCGGCGGCGGTGTATCAAGCTGCCCCTTGATCCCGCAAGCCCCAAGCACAAATGCACCTACAAGGGCGGCAATGGTCAATCTACGGCTAAAATTATGGCTAATACGGTTTCTCATAAGAAAGCCTATAACCATAATCCGCCCAGCCTGTCAAACCTTTCGGCTCCTGTCAAACCTTTCGATTTATGTCAATTCTACAAATTAGGATGCGGTTTCTAATGTTTGTACCTATCTATCCATTATCAAATTAAACGGTGTCTCATTTAATCAAAAATGGGCGCCCCGCCAAACAAAGGATTTTATCATGGCCAAGAAGACAAAAAACACAACTAAGTATACATTCAAAACACCTGCCGCCGCACAAAAAGGCTTTCGCGCCTATGTAGGCTTGTTCGGTGCCGCTTATGAGCGTGCCGTACCGGTGTTTGAAAAAGCTACCAAAAACTATGACGATTACGCTGCTCGCGGTGAGAAGCTGGAAACATCTGCAACGTCTTTCGTAAAAGACACAAGCAAGACCGTTACTGACTTTGCTGCCAAACGTTACGAAATGCGTGCTGCCAAAGTTCGTGCTTTCTTCCCCAAAGCAGCTAATGACCGCGTTGTCGAGCTGGAAGCCGAGATTGCCAAGCTTAACAAAAAAATCGTTGCCACCGCGAAAAAGGCTCCGAAAAAGACTGCGGAACGTGTGACAAAAGTCGCAAAAAAGACTGTGGAAACTGTTAAAGCTGCTTAAACACACGAACATTTAAGCACGAAAAGGCGCATTTATCCCCCCTAAATGCGCCTTTTTTTATGTGTTGCGCTCAACCAAACTGCCTAATACGAGAATTGTATTGGTAATTGCGCAGATTGTTTGGCATAAAGAAACTATAAAGGGGCAAATGGGAGATACGGCATGGCTAAACAAATTGAAGACTTAGAGAAAAAGGCGGCCCAGTCCACCACTTCGGTCAACTCCATGATCGGGATCAGACGGGCAGAGCTTTTGAAATCTCTCGGCATTTTAGTTGGCAATGCGGTTAAGCAACCTAAGCCCTTGGCGAAAAACCTGGGCGAATACGGTCAGGAATTGGTCAAAATTATCAAGGGCGAGTCCGAGTTGGCCCCAGAACGTCGTGACCGCCGTTTCATGGATCCGACCTGGCGCTATAACCGTCTCTATAAGGCCGGCTTGCAAAACTGGCTGGCGGCCCGCAAGGGTTTTGAGGGCTGGATTGAAGATAGTGGTATCGGGCAAGCCGACAAGGCCCGCTCCAAATTCGTTCTGGATATTTTAGCTGACAGTTTCGCTCCGACCAATACATTACTTGGTAATCCTGCCGCTATGAAACGGTTGTACGAATCTGGCGGTATGTCGGTGGTCAAGGGCATCAAGAACGCCTATAAGGACTTGCGCACCAATGGCGGCATGCCGTCCATGGTCGACAAGTCCAAATTCGAGGTCGGTAAAAACCTGGCTGCCTCCAAGGGCAGTGTGGTGTTTAAAAACGAAATGCTGGAGATCATCCAGTACAAACCGTTGACCGACAAAGTCTACAAAACTCCTCTGGTGATCATTCCGCCGCAAATCAACAAATTTTACGCCAATGATTTGTCCGAACATAATAGCGTCATCAAATATTTCACCTCCCAAGGCTATCAGATGTTTGCCGTCAGTTGGCGCAACCCCAGCCGCCAGCACTCCCATTGGGGTTTGGAAAACTATGTCCAATCCCTAATCGAAGGTACGGATGTGATTATGAAAATCACCAAAAGCAAAAAAATCAATGTTTCGGGTGCCTGTTCCGGCGGCGCAACATTGTCTTTGTTTTTAAGTGAACTTGCGGCGCGCGGCGACGAGCGGGTCAATTCCTATACCTTGATGGTTTGTGTGCTGGACCCGAAAAAATCTGATAGCGATATTGGTCTGTTCGCCAGCGAGGCTGGTATTGAGGCGGCCCGAAAAATGTCGCGCCGTAAAGGTATAATGCCCGGCGAGCAATTGGCTAAAGTCTTTGCCTGGATGCGGCCCAATGATTTGATCTGGAATTATGTGGTCAATAATTATCTTTTGGGTGAAGACCCGCCGGCCTTTGATATTCTGTACTGGAATGCCGATACCACTAATTTGCCAGCACAATTGCACTCGGATTATCTCGATATGTTTGCTGACAAGCGCTTCGTACCCGGAAGTGGGGTCAAGTTTATGGACAATGAAATCAACCTCAAAAACGTTAAAGTTGACGGCTTCATGCTGGCCGGGGTCACCGACCACATTACGCCGTGGCGGGCTAGCTATCGCAACACGGCTTTGTTCGGTGGCAATATTGATTTCGTCCTAGCCAGCTCCGGCCACATCCAGTCTTTGCTGACCGCGCCGGGCAATCCAAAAGCCAAGTTTTTCACCAACAAAAAAATCGAGGACACTTGCGATACATGGCTTGAAGGGGCGGAAGAAAACCCTGGTTCCTGGTGGCCCCACTGGGACGATTGGCTCAAGCAACGTTCCGGCGAAGTTAAAGCTGCGCCGCGCACCCAGGGCAATAAATCGTTTCCGCCCTTGTGCAAAGCACCCGGCGAATATGTGTTCACCTAAACAAGAAAGCTTATAATGCTCAATGCACCCCATATCCGTTTTATAAAAGTCGGCAATCAAAAACTGCGCACTGCCGTATGGAAAGGCACTGATAAGGGCGCGGGCAAGCGCACACCGCTTTTATTTTTCAACGGGATCGGGGCCAATCTTGAAATCGCGCAAGCGTTCGCCGATAAATTTACTGGTCGCGATATTATCACCTTTGACATGCCGGGCATTGGCGGCTCGCCTGATCCGGTCATTCCTTACCGTCCCTGGTGGGCGGCCAAGGCGGCCAAGCAAATATTGCGGGAAAACGGCTATAACAAAGTCGATGTACTTGGGGTGAGCTGGGGCGGCGGTATGGCGCRACAATTCGCCTTTCAATACCCGAACATGACCGATCGTTTGGTGCTGTGCGCTACCGCGCCGGGTGTGACTATGGTGCCGGGCGATATCCGCGCCATCACCAAAATGGGATCACCCAAGCGCTATACGGATCGTGCTTATCTTAAAAAACATTTCGAAACTTTGTACGGCGACGGCGAAGACGGGGCTGGGGAATTTGCCAAAAACATGACTGCGCCCAGCCTTAAAGGTTATTGGTATCAGCTTTTGTGCATGATCGGCTGGTCAAGCCTGCCATTATTGCCATTCCTGAAAATGCCAACATTGATTATAGCGGGTGACCGGGATCATATTGTGCCTCTGGCCAATGCGAAAATCCTGAAGTTCATGATCAAGGATTCCCGTCTGCACGAATTTGAAGACGCCGGGCATTTGTTCTTACTGACCAAACGCGACGAAAGCGTGCAAATCATTCGTGATTTCTTTGACGAGCCGGAGGTCGAAATGCCAAGCCGAAAAAAGCGTAAATTGAAAAAACTAAAAGTCCCGAAAAACCTGCGCAAAAAAGCAGCCGCGTAAAGGAGAACATGATGAGTGACAATAAAAACAAATCTGGCGACACGGCCCGAAAAATCTGGCTGGCCGGGATCGGTGCTTATGGCCGGGCCTTTAGCGAAGTGCAGGGAGGTCTGTCCAAGGCCGGAAAATCCACATCTAAAGTGTTTGATGATCTGGTGCAAAAGGGCGAAGTGCTGGAAACTATCGTCACCCACAAAGGCAAAGAGGCGTTTGACAAGGTGAGCGACAAGGTCAGCGATAAAATGGGCGACGGGTTTGATGTGGACGAAAGGATCGCCAAAATGCGCGACCGTCTCAAACGCGGCTATGGCAGTCGGGACGGCAATGATGTAGGCGCCCGCCTGGACGCAATTGAAGCTAAATTGGACGAGGTGCTAAAGCTGTTAAAGCCGAAGCCACCCACACGCAAACGAGCCGCCACAAAAAAAGCACCTGCCAAAAAATCAGCAGCTAAAAAATAATCGGTGGTCGCGCGCTCAAAAACAAAAGAGAAAATACTGCATACGGCACTGGGCCTACTCAACAATGAGGGCGACACCCAAATTACCTCGGTGGATATCGCCGCCGTCATGAGCATCAGCCCCGGGAATTTATATTATCACTACAAGGGCAAAGACGTTATCATCGCCGAGTTGTTCGCGGATTTCGAAACCGAGATTAGACAGGTGTTATCTGCACCCGTCACCAAACCGCTCGCCCTTGAAGACAACTGGATTTATCTGTATATTATCTTTGAAGAGATTTACGATTTCCGGTTTTTTTATCTCAACCTCACCTCCCTATTGGAGCGTATCCCGGAGTTAAGACCGAAGTTTAAACGGCTTTTATCTTTGATGCAAACCGCGTTCGAACTTTTATTAAGTGGTCTTGAAGCCAGTGAACATCTGTATTTTCGCACCGACGAAAAACACATATTATCTGAGCGCCTGACCCAGCATTTCACCTATTGGCTGGCCTATGCATCTTTGCGCGGTATCGGAGCCAAGAACCCCAAAACCATGATCCACGAAGGCGTCTACACAGCCCTAAGCCAAATCACCCCCCACTGGGGCGCCAACAGCGAGCCCTACGCAGAACTACTTCGAGATTTTCTGGATGAGCAAGTAGGGTGAGGGCAAACGCCCGATGCTCTTGGCATTCCTACATTTAGTCAGGTTCACTCAACCTCCCCCACACCCGCTCATTCCCGGCTCCGACCGGGAAWCCAGTTCAGGNNAAAATGTGTGGGCTTTGCCCACTCTTTATGCGCTGGATACCCAATCAAGTTGGGTATGAGCGGGTGTGGGAGCAACCCGCCATCTCACATAAACACTTGAAGCCCTGCGCCGTGTCGCATAGGTTTGCGTTTGAAAATAACAATGGTGATTTATGTTAAAAATACAATCCAGCTACGACTATGACGATTTGATCATTTCCGGCGAGGAAAGCCTGTTCGGGGACGGCARTGCGCAATTGCCCTTGCCGCCCATGTTGATGTTTGACCGCATCACCCATATTGCGGATACGGGCGGGGAATTTGACAAGGGCTTGATCACCGCCGMGCTGGATGTGCATCCGGGGCTGTGGTTTTTTGATTGCCATTTCAGAAACGATCCGGTGATGCCAGGTTGCCTGGGGCTAGACGCCATGTGGCAATTGGTCGGGTTTTTCCTAGGGTGGGGCGGTTCGCCTGGCAAAGGGCGGGCGCTCGGGGTTGGCAAATTGCGCTTTAGCGGACAAGTGACACCCGATGTCAAGCTGGTCAAATACACCATTAACCTCAAACGGGTGATCAGACGCCGTTTGGTTTTGGGCATTGCCAACGCCACTATGGAAGCGGACGGCGAGGTTATTTACAAAGCAGAAGATTTACGTGTGGGTACATTTATTCCAGAAACCGCAGGAGAAAACTAATGCGCAGAGTTGTTGTAACGGGTATGGGGATTGTTTCGTGTATTGGCGAAAATATTGGCGAAGTTGCGGCCAGTTTGAAAGCTGGGAAATCCGGCATAAGCACTGACCCTGATATGGTGGCCAACGGGTTTCGTTCGCAAATTTCCGGACGCCCTACCCTTGATCCCAAACAGCATATTCACAAACGCACCTACCGTTTCATGACCGAAGCGGCGGGCTGGTCGTGCGTGGCCATGCAGCAAGCCATTGAAGATGCAGGCGTGGGCGAAGAGATAATTTCTCATCCGCGCACTGGCATTATCGCGGGATCCGGCGGGCCGTCGTCCATGACCATTGTCAAAGCCGCCGACACCACCCGCGAAAAAGGTGCGCCCAAACGCATCGGGCCGTTTGCAGTGCCCAAGGCCATGTCCTCGACCGTATCGGCGACTTTGGCGACACATTTTAAAATCAAGGGCGTCAATTATTCCATCACCTCGGCCTGTACCACGTCCCTGCACTGTATCGGCTCGGCGGTCGAGCAAATCCAGTGGGGCAAACAAGAYRTGATGTTYGCKGGCGGCGGYGARGARCTKGAWTGGACKWTGTCCWRYTTGTTCGATGCKATGGGSGCYATGTCKWSCAAGTATAATGATSMRCCKSMKACYGCYAGCCGKGCCTWTGAYSYSAMMMGWGACGGCTTTGTCATTGCGGGCGGMGCCGGGATGTTGGTTTTGGAAGAATACGAACATGCCAAAAAACGCGGGGCCAATATCATCGCTGAGGTCACAGGCTACGCCGCCACGTCGGACGGTTATGATATGGTGGCACCGAGCGGCGAAGGGGCCGAACGGGCCATGCGGCTCGCGCTGAAAGACGCGGGACATGRTGTCTGTTACATTAACCCCCACGCCACCGCGACCCCGGTTGGCGATACGGCGGAATGCAGCGCCATCCACCGTGTCTTTGGTTCGGACGGCCCAATGATTTCCGCGACAAAATCCATGACCGGGCATAGTCTCGGCGGTGCAGGTGTCCAAGAAGCCATCTATTCTCTAATCATGATGAGAGACGGCTTTATAGCGCCGTCCATAAACATCACAGAGCTAGACCCGGAAATCCCAAAACTCAACATAGTGCAACAAACCCGCGACCATGATATAAAAGCCTTTATGAGCAACTCATTTGGGTTCGGCGGGACGAATGGTTCGGTGATTATGCGGAAGGTTTAGGGGGAGGACGATATGAAAATCGTATATTTTGGCATTTATTTTGTGCTGGCCTTGTTTTTTGCAGGTACTTCAACAACAGCTCAATCGCCTGCTGCCGGTGCAATCAACATTGATAACGCCACTGCGCCCGCATCGACAATTGACCAAACTACGGCGACCCCGACACATCAGTCATCGACGCGTGTTCACCACGTGTTTAGCGAAAAATTTGACAACCTAATTTTCGCGGCAACCAGTACAGCCGCAGAAGGGAAGTACAAACAAGCCATCAACCAGATGCGCGCCGGGGCAAATGTGCCAGGCTTTAATTCATTGGAGCGCACAGTTTTATATATTGAAATGGGACGCGCATATATGGGACTGAGAAACGCAGATGGGGCGGCACTCGCTCTTGAGCAAGCGTTGGCCGAAGGTACTGTTTTAGGGGAGCAGGAAAGGGCTTTAAAGAGAGATCTGCGTTTATTGCAAAGCGGCGGAACCTTGGGTGTGGCGAATTGGATGAGCTATGAAAAAACCACGCCAATATCCCGCCCGCCGCCGAGCATGCCACACAAATTTTACAAACATAAGCAAAGTGGATTTTGCAAAATTATATTTGATATTGCGCCGAGTGGCATAACCACAAATATAAAAATCACTTACACCACCCATGAGATGCTAAGGAAACCCTGCCTCAAGTCTATATCGCAATGGCGATATCCCGTACAAGCCAAGGCTGGTCGTCCATGGACAGTTCATGGCAATACTATCAGATTGAGTTTTAGCGTAATGGATAGAAAAGGAAATATACGCCCTTTTCCAAAACGCAGTAAAAAACCCTAAACCCGCTCCCGTGTGTATATAGGGGTCTATCATTGAGTTACCGGTAAAACACCAAAGCGCGGCGATGGATACCTGCATACGCAGGCATGAGCGGAATTGGGGCTATGTTTAGGTGCAAGAGTTTAGGGTTTGTTGGGTGGACATGTGGGTTGCACAAATTACCGATTAATTTTCCTTGGAAACTTCCCTTGGCTCAAAATTGGAGTAGACCGTTGTGTCGGTCATACCTACTTTGATTAGAAACAGCTTTATTTGCATTTTTTGCGTAATGCGTCTGGTGACTATAGGGCCACCTTCCCATGCGGGGCCAAGGTCGGTGATAATTTCCATTTTATGTAATTTTATGCCTGTAGTGATTTTTAAACTATCTGAAAAATAAATACGCATACCACTGAGCCGCTTGTGGGTTTTATCAACCCTCAGCTCGCCCTTTACCGATTTGATAAATTTCGGCAATCTGGACTTCATTTTTTCCATCATTTTCCGCTCTTTATTAGAGAGAGGCTTTTCGGAGTCTGATCCAGATATATCGATATCATTCAAACCATCCAAATTCATATCTTTTGTTGAAGGTGAAATAGAAAACACCCAATCTGTATCAGTTTCCTTTATGTATTCAGCCACATTAATCCCATCAAGTCCCGTATCCTTATCGTCTAGGTCGAAAATGAGAAGTTGGTCGTCGCCTTTGTTGTTTTCCAATTTTTCACGAACGGCAAGCCCGGTTTTGCGTTCCAGCAAGGCCTGTTTACGGTCATCGGCATTTTCGGCATCGGTCGGATGGAGCAATTGATACTGCTGGCTTTTCGGCAAGGCCGGATCATAGGTAAATATTATATTTGAACGAATGTCTTCGTCGTCTAGGTCAATATTTTTATTCTTCGTGCCTAGGTTTTCGCGCGACACCCCCTTAAAGGCAAAACGACTATCAGGTGTTTTTTCAACCCTTGATTTAGCATCCGCTATTGCGGCTTGTAGGGCAATTTTGGCCTGGGTTTCATTTGCAGTCGAAACCGGGCTTGCCAGCAAGAAAATACCCACCATCAGAACTAAGGAAAATATGCGTAACAGTTTCATAAAGCCACCTCTTTTGTGAACCTGTATTGAAATCTGCAACTATATTCAAGTGAACTTTTAGAGAGACACGACCTCTCCTTGAAAACTGAATTACCATATTGTCCACTATGCTAAAAACGGGTATGAGCCACCACGAGGAGAAAATATGACCACAATTTTCATAGGTACGGACACGGACGGGAAGCGGCAGGAATTGTTGCTGCACCGGGCCAATCGGCACGGGCTGGTTGCCGGGGCTACGGGGACGGGCAAGACCGTTACTTTGCAGATTTTGAGCGAAGGGTTTTCCAACGCCGGGGTTCCGGTGTTTGCTGTGGATGTTAAGGGGGATTTGTCGGGGATATCCCAAAGCGGCAGCGAGGCGCATAAACTGCATGACAAGCTAATCTCGCGGGCCGAAAAAATCGGGCTGGAAGATTATAATTACACCGCTTTCCCGACCATGTTTTGGGACTTGTACGGCAAAAATGGCCACCGGGTGCGCACCACCATATCGGAGATGGGGCCAACATTATTGTCGCGCCTGATGGGGCTAACCAATGTGCAAGAGGGGGTCATGGCCATTGCMTTTGATGTRGCCGAGGATAATGATTGGCCGCTGTTGGATTTGAAAGATTTGAAGTCCACACTGACCTTTATTGCGGAAAGCCGCAAGGATTTGATGTTCGAATACGGCAATATTTCGTCGCAATCTGTCGGCGCGATTATGCGTAATCTGTTGGTATTGGAGCGCGACGGAGCCGACGAGTTTTTCGGTGAACCGGCGCTTAAACTCTCGGACATCATGCGCACCGATATGGACGGCAAGGGCATTGTCAGTGTTCTCGACGCCCAGCAACTCATAAACAATCCGCGCCTGTATTCCACATTCCTTTTGTGGTTGCTCAGTGAATTGTTCGAAGAATTACCGGAGATCGGCGACCCGGATAAACCGGTGATTGCGTTCTTTTTCGACGAGGCGCATTTGCTGTTCACCGATGCACCCAAAGCTTTGGTGCGAAAAATCGAGCAAGTGGCACGCCTGATCCGTTCCAAGGGTGTCGGGATATATTTCGTCACCCAAAAACCGACCGATATCCCGGACAGCATTTTAGGCCAGATCGGCAACCGCATTCAACATGCACTTAGAGCCTATACCCCCAATGACCAAAAAGCCATTCGCGCGTCCGCCAATGCTTTTCGGCCCAACCCGGCGTTCAAGACCGAAGACGTGATTTCGGATTTGGGTGTTGGCGAGGCTTTGGTATCACTGCTGGACGCCAAAGGCCGCCCCGGCATTGTCGGGCAAACCCTAATCCGCCCGCCAAGTTCGCGCCTCGGCCCGGCCACAGATACTGAAAGAAAGACGGTGATGTCGCGCTCCCCCATAGGCACCCAGTACGACGAAACCATAGACCGCAAATCCGCCTACGAAATGTTGGGCGAAAAACGCAAACGAAACGCGGAAATAAAGGCCGCCGAGGATGCAAGAATTGCCAAGGAGAAAGCCCGCGCTAAACCAAAACCAAGGCCCAAAAGACGCGCAAGAACTAGGGGCCGCAACCGCCAAACAGCCCTGGAGGCCGGAACCAAAGCCGCCGTGCGCTCAATCGGTGTCGAAATAGGCCGCAAAATAGGTGGCCGCACCGGCGCCGCCATCATGCGCGGCATATTAGGCAGTATGATGCGGCGTTAATGGTCTACCCCACCACTACACACCGCGCAGATTTCAGCACATAACTCACACTCGTTTGCTCGTGGGTCAGCACGCATTTTTCATTTGATCTGCTAAGGGTGAAATGGTCTGCCGCGTCCTCTGGCATATCCATGCGCCGCCCCATGATCGGGTCGCCTGCGGGGGAGCGGAATTCGGGTCTTTCTATGGCCATTGTCGGACTTTTGGTCAGAACATCCGGTGCGACTGTAACCTGCACACCGTTTAAGGCCTGGGAGACCACATCCTGGATTTCTGTCGTTACTTTTGGCGACGCATTGACAAGTAAGGCAGGTGCGCCTTTGGTGGGCGGCACCGTCTGACATCCCGTGCCAATAATGGCCGCCGCTATGGTTAGACCCATTTTAATGACATTGGCCATAATTATTCCCCCTTATTAGCGGGAGGAGCACTGAGTATCAGGCTTTGCTCCAGCAGCAAACGTGAGCGTACCCGCTTATCATTATATAATGACAATGGATCGTCAGAGGTAAAAGCTGCATTGGCTTTGTTACTGGCTTCACCAGAAGTTTTTGCAACTACCACCGGACACACGCCGTTTTGCATATAGCTGAGAGCGGTGGCAAATTGGCTTTCCGTCTCGTCGCCCATGACCTTGGTGAAATCATCATCAACTTCACAGCCCGCGATCAATTCGCCCGAATTGATCGCCGCATCAATGGGGGTAAACCCGTCGGCATAATCACCAAAAGTTTTGTCGTTTTCACCTTTGAACTGGATGGTGAAATAGGTTTCGCCGCAATTGTCTGTGGCATAAAACCCGTAAGGCTTGCCGCATGTGGTTGTACCGATCAGCACCACCTCAACATCAACCCCGCGCAGACCATTGATAACGGCTTCACTGGCCGAACAGGTGCGGGCGGTTGAGAGAATAAACACACGGTTTAGATTAACCGTCGGCAGAGCCGTACCTGAGGCGACCGTGAACCCTCTCGCCGTGCTGTAAAAAGGTGTCGGGCTTAGGGCTGAACCTGTGACCGGATTGATGGCTGGGTGCTTGTCGTTAAAGGTAAGTTTGTCAAATACTTTCCCATTAGTTGGGGCATTGCCCGCAATCATAAAGCCAAGCTCTCCGGCGATGGCCAGAAACCCGCCGCCGTTATAGCGCAAATCCAAAACCAGATCCGTAATGCCGTCCGCTTCGAATGTTGTCATGGCATCAAATAGGGCTTGCTCGGCACTTGTGGTGCCAAATGTGGTAAAATGCAGATAGCCAACTTTGTTGGGCCCCACATCTATGGTTTTGGCCACATTAACAGGATTGGTAGTGACGATAGCCGATGTCATGGTGAATGTACGCTCCGCACCGCCTAAATCACGAACTTTAAAGGTGTGGTCTTCCCCGGCCCCGTCAGGAAAAAGTCCGGCGTTCAGCGTGTTGGTGTCTGAACCATTGATAACGTCGACCCCGTCAATTTCCAAAATAACAGCCCCACGATCCAAATTCGCAGGTGCGCTTGTCGCAGGCGACCCGGTTTCCACAAATGCTATGCGGATATCCCTCGGTGGTGCACTTCGGATCAAGGTAAACCTGGCCCCATATCCGGCTGATGCCCCGCTCGAGACGCGCCGTTGATATTCCTCGGTGTCTATAGTGAAATGAAACCGGTCTTTTGAATTGCCAGACGCAGTTGTGGCATTGGTTTTCAAAATATCAAAATAGGCCAATCGGTCGGCAATCGTACCCGGATCTATATCGTTTATCTCGCTATACCATAAATAGGTATTATTACTCCATGAACGCAACCAGTGTTTTTCGTGCAAGGTCGAGCCGGCAACATCTGGATAGGGCTGATTTGTAGCTGGGTTGATGCCGGCGCGCGGTGCGGCGCAACGGTTTTTGAAATTGCCTTCGGCCTGAAACACATCTTTCGTCCAAGTTGGCCCGGTAACCACAGGCGGAGGCGGGGGTGGAGGAGGTGGAGGCGGCGGCGAGGTTGAACCACCGCCGCAAGCAGCCAAGAAAAGCCCGGAGCCCAAGAGTAATGTCGGTAATCGTAAATGCCGACGGAAAGATTTTGTACCAAAATTACGCATGTATTGCTCCACTAGTTTTGCAGTTCCTGAACCCCTAAGCTTTCTATAGATGTATATTTAAAACCCGTCCAGTCTGAAACTCAGAATGCTTTGTTAAAGATAGTTATAAATCTGTCCAGCTTGTCTTTGGGTAGGTGGTTTATGCCAGCGGCAGTGGCCCGGCCACCGCCCGTCGGAAATTGCATGCAAAATACATCGGCGCCAACCGGGTTGTTTTTGGGGGCACGAACGGAAACCATATAACCGCCGTGGGCATTATGGGTCAGCACCGCATGGGCCTGGTCGGGGGTTTTGTTGGCCAGCGCGTTACCAAATGCTCCGGATATACGTCTCGCCCAAGCGGCATCGTCTAGCAACCAAATTGGGCTGGGGATGTCATTGTCCAAATTAAACTCAGTGTATAATAATTCCTCCCCGTTCCAGGCTTTTCTGAGATCATCGAAAAACCCGGTTTCGAGTTTTTGAAATATTTCCGGTTCGCTAAATAAAAAAGCATCCGGGTTTTCGTATTGAACTAAAATTTCGAACAATTTGTCCGGCGCAAAATGCAAATCGGTTACATCCCGGCCATATGCATTGTAGTTTAATAATTCACCCAGACGTTTTAACTCTTCAATATGTTCTGGTTTATAACCAATGGGTTTCGCCAGTGCATAGGCCGAGGCCAGCAGATTGTCGCCAAATGCGGCGACTACGGCCCATTCTTTGTAAGCACCTTCAAGGCAGTGATTGACCAGAAGCGCGGTGCAAATATCGGGGCGGGTATCAATGACGGCCTGCAAATTTTCGTGGTCGGGCAACTTGCCGGGATTATGGTGGTCTACATAAAAAACACTGGCCCCCGCAGCCAAGTTTCGCCGCAAATCTTTGGCGTTGGCTCGCACGGAAATATCCAGCACAGTGATGTGATCGCCCGCGTTCGCATTGACCCGCTTCAGTAGATTGATGTCGCGCTTGACGCCAGTGACCAACACGGCTTTGCGAGGTTCCGCAAGCCGCAATTGTACCAATGCGCATATGCCGTCGGCGTCACCGTTAAATACATCATAGCACTGCATTTCAGTCTCCTTGCTTGCATTCCTTACACGTCCCTGCGAGTATATACAAAATCAAATATGAGGGAATTATGCGCTTATCTATCATCAGCTTGTTGGCGGTAACCGCTTTAACGGCTTGCAATCAGCAAAAACCAGAATTGTCAGGCACCAAAATGGGTGATTTGACCCCGGCCATTATTCATTCCGATCCGGTTTTGTCCGGGCCGAGCCTCAAGAAAGCAAGCATATCCCCGGACGGAACAATGGTCACGGTCTTGCAAGGCCGGGCAGATGATGCGGGCCAGCAAGACCTCTGGGCTTATGATTTGGAAACAGGTCCCAATCAGGGTAAAGGCAAAATTCTGGTCAGCTCCACGGATTTATTGGGCACGCCGGAAATATTGTCGAGCGAAGAAAAGAACCGCCGCGAACGCATGCGCGAAACCGGAAAGGGCATTGTCGCCTATAGCTGGGACAGCACGGGCGAACATATTTTGTTTCCCCTCGGCGGCGATGTTTATGTATATAATTTGCAGCAGGGCAAAGCAGCGCAAGTCACCAATACCCAAGGCTTTGAGACTGATGCGCGGATTTCTGGCTCTGGAGAATTTGTCAGCTATGTACGCGAAAATGATCTGTATATGACAGATCTGGCTACGGGCCGCGAAAAACGTTTGTCTTTTGGAGCTAACAATCTGGTGCGCAATGCTACGGCCAGTTTCGTGGTGCAGGAAGAACTGGCGCGCAATACCGGGTATTGGGTGTCGCCGACACAAATGCACGTGGCCTATTCGCAAATCGACGAAAGCCCCATTGCCGTAGAACACCGCATCGAGTTTGGCGCCGATGGCATTGACAATATCGCCCAACGTTATCCCTTTGCCGGAACCGATAATGCAACGGTAAAGTTGGCCATAAAGCCGCTCTTGGGTGGTGATTTGGTTTGGGCCGATATTGGTGACAACCCGGACATTTATTTGGCGCGGGTCTATTGGAGTAAAAATGGACGTCACTTATATGCGGGCATTTTATCACGGGATCATAAAACCCTGACAATGCTGGATATAGACCCGGCCACAGGTAATAGCCGTGTCGTGTTCAAAGAAACCAGCAAGACCTGGATAAATGTGCGCGGCGATTTCAAAGCACTGGCGGGCGGTGGGTTTTTGTGGTCAAGCGAACGTAGCGGGTTTTGGCATATCTACCGTTACGCGACCCTTGGTAAAGAGCCGGTGCAAATCACCAAGGGCAATTGGCCAGTTTCCAAGGTCAATTGTATTGATGAGGGTAGCCAGAAAATTTATTTCACAGGCTGGCAGGAAACGGCGCTGGAACAACATATATTTAGCATTGATTTTGACGGCGAGAATTTGACGCAATTGTCAGCGGGTGAAGGTGTACATGCTGCAAGTTTTGCTAAGAACTGCAATGCATATATCGGCACATTTTCAAACAAATCGACCCCGACGCAAACCCGTGCTTTCAAAAATGATGGTACACCGCTAATCTGGCTCAATGAAAACAAGCTGGACGGGGATCACCCTTATGCCCCTTATTTGTCTTCCCATGTGACACCTGAATTTGGGCAATTGGCGGCGAGCGATGGCACGATGATGGATTATATGCTGTATAAACCTACCGATATAAAATCCGGTGAAAAACGCCCGGCGGTGACGATTGTCTACGGCGGCCCCGGCGTGCAAAGGGTCGATAAAGGCTGGAATAATAAAATCTGGCTGGCACAAATGTTGGTCGATAACGGCTTCGTGGTGTTTCAAATGGACAATAGGGGGGCGAGCAAACGCGGCAAAGCTTTTGAAGATCACCTCTACCGTTCCATGGGTATAACCGAAACTATAGACCAGTCCGTCGGGGCTGAGTTTCTCAAATCCCTTCCTTTCGTAGACGCGGACAATATGGGCGTTTATGGCTGGTCTTACGGGGGCTATATGACCTTGCATATGCTGGCCCAAACCGACCATTACAAAGCCGGCGTGTCCGGCGCACCGGTCACTGACTGGGCCTTGTACGATACGGCCTATACCGAGCGTTATCTCGGCGACCCGCGCAAGGGTAACCCCAACTATACCAAAGGCGCCTACGAAAATGCGAGCCTTTTTGCCCATCTGGACGGCCTGACCGAGCCGTTCTTGCTCATCCACGGCATGGCCGACGACAATGTGGTGTTTAGACATTCCGTCAAGCTGATGGACGAGATGCAAAAGCGCGGCAACCACAATATGCGCGTGATGACTTATCCCGGCGAAAAACACGGGTTTAGAAGCAAAGCCAACAAAATCCACCGCGACCAAGAAATCCTGAATTTCTTTGTGGAGAATTTGCGCGGGCAGTGATGCTCGAACCTTCCCCTCCCGCCGCTCATACCCGACCCCGATCGGGTATCCAGCGAATAAAGAGCGAGCCTTTTGCTCGCACATCTTGGTTAAGTTACTGGATACCCAGTCAAGCTGGGTATGAACGGATGGTGGGGATTTATGTCCAAAGAATTGAAACTTGGAAAGTACACTCCCCTAAAACCACCTCTCGCTTTTGAAATTTGGCTCTGCTAAGAAGCGGTCATGAAAGTGATCATCACCTTTTTACGTCTGCTGCGCACCGCTTTTGTGTTGGCGCGTCATGATGCTTTGATCCCGGCGGAATATGCCGGGCAAGTGCCCTGGTTTATGCGGCTACTTGGCTGGGTATCGCGCCTGTTTGCGGTGCGTGCCACAAATAAAGGTTGGGCTAAAAATCCAGGTGAGCGATTTGCCAATGCGCTTGAGAAACTAGGCCCGGCCTATATTAAAGTCGGGCAGATTTTGGCAACCCGCTCCGACATGCTCGACCCCGAATTCACCCGTGGTCTGTCGCGGCTCAAAGATCAGGTGCCTGCGTTTTCAAGAGACGAAGCCATTAAGCGCATAGAAAAAGAATATGCCAAACCCTGGCAGGAGATATTTACGTCCTTGTCTGAACCCGTAGCCGCCGCATCTGTGGCGCAGGTGCATAAGGCGCAGTTACTTGATGAAACCACCGTGGCGGTGAAAATTCTGCGACCCAATATTCATGCCAAAATGGCCAAAGACATTGATGTTTTGCGCATGGTGGCGGGAATGGCGGAGTTTTTTGTGCCAGCTTCGCGCCGCCTTGGGCCGAAAATGTTTGTGGAGACGGCAGCGCGGGCCGTGACGCTGGAGCTGGACTTACGTCTCGAAGCGGCGGCGGCCAGCGAGCTCGGCGAAGCGGCAGAAGAAACAGGCTTGTTCCGCGTACCCACCATTCACTGGGCGTACAGCGCCAAAAACGTCATGGTGCTGGAATGGATAGACGGCACCGCGTTTTCCAGTGATGCTCTGCTCACCGACCCGAATATTAACCGCAAGGCGCTGGCGGTCAAAGTCATTCAAAGCTTCCTGACCTGCGCCTTTGATTACGGGGTGTTTCACGCCGACATGCATGAGGGTAATCTGGTGGTCGACAAAGACGGCGAACTGGTCTTGCTGGACTTCGGTATATTGGGGCGGCTCAGCGAAGCCGAGCAGCGCTTCCACGCCGAGATCATGTACGGGTTTTTAATGCGAGATTACACCCGTATTGCCGAAATCCATTTCGAGGCAGGCTATGTTCCCGCCCACCACACGGTGGAAGATTTTGCCTCCGCACTGCGGGCCGTGGGCGAGCCAATATTTGGCAAAACTTCCGATCAGGTTTCCATGGCCAAGGTCTTGCTACAATTGTTCGAAATCACCGATATTTTCGATATGAAAATGCAACCGCAATTGATCATGCTACAAAAAACCATGATGCAGGCCGAGGGCGTGGCCAGACGCCTAGACCCGGAATTTGACATGTGGGAAGCATCCCGCCCGGTAGTCGAAGCATCTATGCGCCGCGAGCTTGGCCCAGAAGGCCGAATCAATGATTTTCTCGCCGATTTGCGCCGGGCGCAAAAAACCTTGAAAGCCATGCCGGAAGCGGCGGAAACGCTCGCTGCTCTGGCCAAGGCATGGGCGGCGGGCGAGGTGGATTTGTCTAAACCGAATGCCATTACAAAACCGAAATCACTGCGAAGAAATATTGCTTTGGTGGCCCTGGGTGCGCTAACTACGCTTGCTGGCGTCTGGGCCGTCGGACAAATATAGCTGGACAAATATAATGAGCGAAAAACGAATATTGTTGATTATTGGCGGCGGCATTGCGGCGTTTAAGGCGTTACTGCTAATTCGCCTATTGGCCAAGCGCGGCATTAAAACCAGCGCAATCATCACCAAGGCCGGCGAAGAATTTGTCACGCCGCTTTCTGTCGGTGGCCTGAGCGGCGAGAAAGTCTATACGGATTTGTTTTCATTGTCGGACGAACAAGAAATGGGTCATATTGAATTATCGCGCTCAAGTGATTTGGTGGTTGTGGTTCCGGCCACCGCCGATCTCATGGCCAAGGCGGCCAGGGGTCTGGCCAATGATCTGGCCAGCACCACATTATTGGCCACGGACAAGCGTGTTCTGTATGCACCAGCCATGAATGTGCGCATGTGGGAGCATCCAGCCACAAAGCGCAATATGGATATTCTGCGCGAAAACCATGCTTTGTTTGTTGGCCCTGTCGAAGGCGATATGGCGTGCGGCGAATTTGGCTTTGGCCGTATGGCGGAGCCGGAGGTTATTACGGATGCAATAGAGAAAATCTTGGCGGGCGAGACAAATATAGATGCGCTTCAACCAAAGCCCCTCAAAGGCAAACATGTCCTGATCACCGCCGGGCCAACCCGCGAACCCATTGACCCGGTGCGCTATCTCTCCAACCATTCATCCGGCAAACAGGGCTATGCCATTGCCAAGGCCTGCCAGCGGCTCGGGGCAAAGGTGACATTGGTCTCGGGGCCTGTGGCGATAGCGCCGCCGCAAAATGTGAATATGGTACAGGTGGAGACCGCCCGTGACATGTTGGCCGCTTGCGAAAACGCTTTGCCTGCCGACGTGTTTATCAGTGTGGCCGCCGTAGCGGATTGGCGGGCCAGAGAGGCTCATGATAGAAAAATCAAAAAAGACCAACAGAAATTACAACCCCTGGCCCTGACAGAAAACCCGGATATTTTGCACACTCTTGCCAATGGGAAAAACCGCCCCGGACTGGTCATCGGGTTTGCCGCCGAAACCGATCATGTGCTCAAGCATGCCCAGGCCAAATTGATCAAGAAGAATTGCGATTTGATAGTTGCCAATGATGTCTCTATTGGCGCAGTGGGGGGGGATGTGATGGGCGGAGACAATAACAAGGTTATTGTTGTCAGCAAAGGCGGGGCGGATGCTTGGCCGCTCATGAGTAAAATTGCAGTGGCCGAAAAACTGGCCAAAAAAATAGTGGAGATATTGGTTTGAAATATATCATTACATATATAATTTTTGGCTTGCTGTTGGCGGCTTTGATAAACCCCGCCGCCTACGCCGATGATAATATCGCCAATTGTGAAATCGTGGTGCAACGGCCTATTGAAATGGTGGGCGTAAAGGCTCCAGAAGTGAACGAGAAAGAGGGCGAAAACAAAAGCCCTGATGCAGAGGAACTAGAGACAGAAGAACTAGATACAGAGGAAAAAACTCACAAAGCCGATAATGCCGGCGCCCAAATTGCCACATTTCTGCCGGCGGCTGATTTTATTTTCTCGGTATTTGATGCCAAAGAAGGGCATATAACCGAAATTGACAACCAGCCTATCCGGGCCATCATGTGTATTCGGATCTCTGTGATCCCAACTGAATTTGATTTAAAAATCATCCGTACCGGACTTCCCTTTTATCTGTCCCCGGATTTTGACGCAAAGGGCAGCGCTCTTATGGCGATAAACTCTACAAAACAAGGCTATGTTTATGACTATGTCGGCCCTGATTTAACCGAGGACGAAACCGAATTGCTGAAGCTAAGAATGGCCTTATTCAACCAACAAGAAGATAAACATGAAGATTGAGATCAAACAATTGGACAATTTCGGCGAGCTGCAAATGCCTGCCTACGAGAGCGAACTGGCGGCGGGTGTGGATTTACGGGCTGCCATAGACGCCGATAGCCCAATCATTTTACAGCCCGGTGAGCGGGCGCTGATTGCCACCGGCTTGGCCATGGCCTTGCCGCCGGGCTATGAGGCACAAATTCGCCCGCGTTCCGGTCTGGCCTACAAGCACGGCATCAGCGTGGTCAACACGCCCGGCACCATTGACGCGGATTACCGGGGTGAGGTGAAAATTTTGCTGATCAATCACGGGCTAGTTGCATTTAGCGTCAAGCGCGGCGACCGGATTGCTCAAATGATCATTGCGCCCGTGACCAGGGCGGTGTTTAATGTGGTTGACAGATTATCCGAAACCCGGCGCGGTGCTGGTGGTTACGGATCTACAGGCATAAAATAGGAGAGTAGCATGAGCAAGACAGAACCCAACCAAAAACCAGGACGCGGGAAAATCTACGACAGTATTTCCGAGACTATAGGCGATACGCCTTTGGTGCGCATGCCCAAAATCAGCGACGGTATTGCTGCTGATCTGTTGTTCAAGCTGGAGTTTTTCAACCCTGGTGCCAGTGTCAAAGACCGCATCGGTCTGGCCATGATCGAGGATTTGGAAGAGCGCGGATTGTTAAAACCAGGCGGTACCATCATCGAGCCGACCTCTGGCAATACCGGTATTGGCCTGGCCCTAGTTGCTGCGGCCAAAGGCTATAAAGCCCTGTTCACCATGCCCGAAAGCATGTCCATTGAACGCCGTAAACTGATCCAGTTGCTGGGCGCGGAAATTGTCCTGACCCCGGCGGCAGAGGGCATGCCCNGNGCCATTGCCAAAGCCCATGAACTGGCCAAACAAATGCCCGGAGCCGTACAGGCCGGACAATTCGTCAACCCAGCCAATCCGGCCATTCACCGCGCCACCACCGGCCCGGAGATTTGGAATGATACCGGCGGCAAAGTTGATGTGCTGATCTCCGGTGTTGGTACGGGCGGATCGCTTACGGGCGCGGGCGGTTATCTGAAGGATAAAAACCCGGACATGCATATCATCGCACTCG
The DNA here is from genome assembly GCA_002733385.1 of Robiginitomaculum sp. GTDB lineage: Bacteria > Pseudomonadota > Alphaproteobacteria > Caulobacterales > Maricaulaceae > Robiginitomaculum_A. Next base: position 75,513 of record NVVO01000004.1, on the reverse strand, counting down.
AACCAGAGGGCAGTCCGGTTTTGTCCAAAGGCGAAAAAGGCCCGCACATGATCCAAGGCATTGGCGCGGGTTTTGTGCCCGACATTCTGGATACAGACTTGATCGACGAAGTCGTCACCATTGACAACGAGACCGCCTTTGTAACGGCCCGCAATGCCGCCAAGCTTGACGGKGTGCCTGTGGGTATTTCYTCAGGWGCWGCWATTGCYGCCGCSCTAMARGTYGGKGCGCGCAAAGATATGGCTGGCAAAACYATTGTCACMATMATCCCGTCTTTCGCCGAGCGTTATCTRTCGACYGCATTRTTTGATTTTTARGKSAAAYGNTGGAMGMSGWCSARCTTGAACGCTATGCCCGCCAAATYGTCCTRAAGGAGATTGGCGGCGCCGGGCAACAGGCTTTGGGTCGCGCACGGGTTTTGCTGGTCGGGGCTGGTGGGCTCGGCGGGCCAGCCGGGCTGTATTTGGCGGCGGCAGGTGTGGGCCGAATTGGTATCATTGACGATGATGTTGTGGATGTGTCCAATTTGCACCGCCAAATCCAGTTCAAGACGGATGATGTGGGTGCGCAAAAAACCACGGCTATGGCCCAGGCCTTAGCGGCGCTCAACCCTCATATTCAGGTGCAGGAATACGGTACTAAACTGGACGGAAAAAATGCCCAGCAAATCATTCGCGGTTATGATGTGGTGTTGGACGGTACGGACAATTTCACCACCCGCTTTGCGGTCAACGCCGCATGTCTTAGCGCACAAACCCCCTTGGTCAGCGGTGCGCTTGGCCGGTTCGACGGGCAATTGGCCGCCTTTAAAATGGATCGGCCCACAAACAAAGAAAGCGCCTGCTACCGCTGTTTTGTCCCCTACGCGCCGCCAGATGCGCAAACCTGTGCCGCCGTAGGTGTTATGGGGGCATTGGCCGGAATTATTGGCTCCATGATGGCCATGGAGACCATTAAAATCATAACCGGAGCGGGCCAACCTTTATACGGCAAGCTCTATCTTTACGATGGCTTGAACGGTGAGGCAAGAACCATAAACCTAGCCAAAGACCCAAACTGCCCGGCCTGTGGGAGCTAGGGGCAGAGCGAAAACCCCAAAACGATAATCCGCCCCGTGTTGTCAAATCTCTCGGTTGCTTGCCACTTCCAGTACCCTGAGGACTTCGGCAATGACACCGTCCAAATTATCATAGACCTCATGGTTCCAAAACCTGATGACATGGTAGCCTTTGGATTTTAGAACGTCGGTTCGGGCCATGTCAGCTTTTTCGGCATCTGCATGTTGATGTCCGTCAAGCTCTACGATCAGTTTGATGCTCTCACAAACGAAATCGGCGATGTATTTATCAATGGGAACTTGGCGGCGGAATTTAAACCCCGCCAACAGACGCCCGCGCACCTCCCGCCAAAAAATCGCTTCAGCATTGCTTTGTGTGCGCCGCAGTTTCCCTGCCAATTTTATTTTAGTCTGTCTGTCCATATGGAGAGTTTAGCACATAACCGATAGACCGTAACCCCTCTCGCCGCGCAGGCGCTGGCGCAGCGGGCACCTTGTTCCTCTCCCAAAAGGAGAGGAGACGGCTTCTTGAGCCTTGATGTTTTGATTTAGCGATACGCACATCACCAATAATCATCAAAGAAAACACAGTTTTCTCACCTCTCCAGTGGGAGAGGTCGGCGCTCTTGCGCCGGGTGAGGGGCTGGGGTGTTGGAGATTATTCTAGTGAATTGTATCAGGAGAACTATATTTATGACCGCGCCAGCGACACTTCCAGCTTGATATCGGCCATGAATTTATCTGCATCGGTCGGCGCACCGTCTACCGTATCTGCGGTTTTCAATATATCCAGTTCATCATCTATCCGCCGCGCCGCAATGTCGTGCAGGAAATGCGCGTCCATATCAATACCGATAAATTTACGGCCACGGCGAACGGCGACCACACCCGTAGTACCGCTACCACAAAACGGGTCGAGTATGGTGTCGCCGGGATTGGTCGAGGCCAGAACTATACGTTCCAGCAAAGCCTCCGGTTTTTGCGTCGGGTGCTTGCCGTGACGTTTCTCGGACTTTTTGGTTAAAGGTATTGACCAGACTGAACGCATTTGCTTGGCGTCTTTTTTAATCATATCTTTTTCGTGCCAATCCCCGTTTTTCATGGCTTGGTAGTTAAAAGTGTGCTTGGATTTCTTATGGGTGCGCGCCCAAACTATGCTCTCATGAGACGCCGTGAACATGCGGCAGGATAAATTGGGGGAAGCGTTTGGCTTGAATCAGGAAATTTCGTTCAGGATATGCCAGCCTCCAAGCTGCAAGGCCGCCCCGCATTGATAGATAGAATGGTAAGTACCAGAAATCCAAATCGTGCCGCCGGGTTTTAMCTTGCGCAGACAAGCGGCAATCCACTCACGGTGAAATTCAAAGTCCTCAACCGGCCCCGCGCTCTTGTCCCAATCCCCTTTGTTGACGGACACCATGCGTCCACCTTTGCATGTGAAGCCGTCATTGGAGAGGTTGTAGGGCGGGTCTGCGAATATCATGTCGATAGTTTGATCTGTGATCCTGTCCAGAACGCTGAGCATGTCGCCCTGAATCAATGTAGCGATTGCGGGAAAGTCATCCCGCTTGCGCATTATGGTTTTGGTTTATTCAAATGCAAAAGTCCCTATTCCCTTATTGGTCATAGATATTGTCAATTGACAGTGTACGTATTAAGGAGAGCTACGGTCACTAAGTCTTGCCGTCAAGTGTAAATTGACAATATGATCTGGCATGATGATAGAGGTCAATGATTTTTTGGATTTATGTAAGAGCCGCACCAATACGCAGTCAGACAGCAATCTAGCCCGCAAGGTAGGCATAACACGTGCCGCCCTTTCCGCTTACCGCAAAGGCGCAAGCTTTCCGTCCGACGGCAATATGGTGAAACTGGCCAAGCGGGCGAAACTAGATGTGGGAGAGTGTTTATTACTGCTGAATGTCTGGCGGTCTGAGAGCGCGGCGCGAAAAATTTATAAGGGGGTGTTGGTTCGGCTTTATCCTGGGAGCGGGTTTTTGTGATGCCCACTGACTTTAACTATGATTTTGAGAAAGCGCCCGCAGCTTTTACCAGTGGCAGCCAGAAAGCGCGGGTTTGGACTGAAAGCTGGGTTTTGCGCGAAATGTATTGTCCGGCCTGTGGTGCGCCTAGCTTAGATGATTTTGCAAACAACAAACCTGTGGCCGATTTCTTCTGCGGGCAGTGTAATGAGGAATTTGAACTTAAATCCAAAAATGGCCGCATCGGAAAAACTGTTCCAGATGGTGCATATGGTACAATGATGGCACGGTTACAAAGCAATACAAAACCAAGCTTAATGGTGCTTAGTTATGAAGCCCGCACGAGGCGGGTTCGTGACCTTGCAGTCATACCCAAACAATTTTTTATTCCTGAACTCATCCATAAGCGCAAACCACTCGCCAAAACGGCGCGGCGTGCAGGCTGGGTGGGCTGTGATATTAAAATTGACCGTGTACCAAATTTTGGCAAGATACCGCTTATCACCGACCGTTTAGCCCGTCCCAAACAGGAAGTGGTGGCGAGTTGGGCGCACACCGCTGGCCTTCGCAAGAAATCATTTAAACAAATGGGGTGGGTGGCGGATGTATTGTTGTGCGTTGAACGCATAGGGCAGGTGGAATTTACACTTGATGATATGTATAGATTTGAAAATTATCTCGGAGAGTTACATCCGGAAAACCATCATGTGAAACCGAAAATACGTCAGCAATTGCAGGTATTGCGCGATGCGGGGATTATTGAATTTATAGCGCGTGGGCGGTATCGGGTTTTAACAAGATAGACACCCGCAAACATCCAAGCCCTTCACTTAACAATAAAACCGCCCCGTGTTTCCACGGAGCGGTTTTATTTTGCGTACTGAAAGCTCAGAACTTGTAGTCACCACTTCGGCAAATCGGCTGGGCCGATTTCCGAAGAAGTGCGGGAGGGTGCCATTTGGCACCCTAATTTAGTGCAAGAGCACTAAATCTCTCGTTTACATCATTCCGCCCATACCACCCATGCCGCCCATACCGCCGGGCATGCCGCCCATGCCGCCAGCGTCGTCTTTRGCCGGVGCDTCVCAGATDGCGACTTCTGTTGTSAKRAWRAKSSMKKYWMMKKRYGCMGSAWMWKKSMGGRMTGWKMGCACGACTTTTACCGGGTCAATGATACCGGCTTTGATCATGTCTACATACTCTTCTTTCTGGGCGTCAAAGCCGTAATTGGCTTTATTGGCGGCCCAGATATTGCCGACAACCACAGAGCCTTCACAGCCCGCATTTTCAGCGATTTGGCGGGTTGGCCATGACAGCGCCGCTTTGACGATTTCAATACCGGCCTGCTCGTCGTCATTGACACCTTCGATGTCAATGAAACGGGACGCCCGCAGTAGTGCTGTGNNNCCACCAGGCACTATGCCTTCTTCAACGGCGGCGCGGGTTGCGTTGAGCGCATCATCGACACGGTCTTTGCGTTCTTTCACTTCGATCTCGGTGGAGCCACCAACACGGATAACCGCAACACCGCCGGACAATTTAGCCAGACGTTCTTGCAGTTTTTCCTTGTCATAATCAGAAGACGTATCTTCGGCCTGCTTGCGGATTTGCTCGACGCGGGACTTGATGTCTTTCTTCTTGCCATTACCGTCGATAACTGTGGTGTCGTCTTTGGTGATGGTGACGTGCTTGGCGGTGCCGAGCATGTTCAGTGTAACCGTTTCCAGTTTGATACCAAGGTCTTCGGAGATCACGGTTCCGCCCGTCAGGACGGCCAGGTCTTCGAGCATGGCTTTACGGCGATCACCAAAACCAGGGGCTTTGACGGCCGCGATTTTGAGGCCACCGCGTAGTTTGTTGACAACCAATGTCGCCAGCGCTTCGCCTTCAATGTCTTCGGCAATAATCAAAAGCGGCTTGCCAGACTGGGCAACGGCTTCGAGAATTGGCAACATAGGCTGGAGCGATGTCAGCTTGCCTTCGTTGAGCAAGATGAACGGGTCGTCCATTTCTGTGCGCATTTTGTCGGCGTCGGTAATAAAATACGGTGACAGATAACCACGGTCAAACTGCATGCCTTCGACGACATCCAACTCGGTATCGGCGGTTTTACCCTCTTCGACGGTGATTACACCTTCATTACCAACTTTGCCCATAGCTTCGGCAATCATAACGCCGATAGAGGCTTCGCCGTTAGCAGAAATAGTACCAACTTGTGCAATTTCTTCGGACGATTTGATCTTCTTGGCTTTGCGCATCAAATCTGCAACAACTTCTCTGGAAGCTTTGTCGATACCGCGCTTGAGATCCATAGGGTTCATGCCAGCCGCAACACGTTTGAGGCCTTCACGGACAATGCCCTGGGCCAGTAATGTAGCGGTTGTCGTGCCGTCACCAGCAACATCGTTGGTGTTATTGGCAACTTCGCGCAACATTTGTGCGCCGAGGTTTTCAAACTTGTCTTCCAGTTCGATCTCTTTGGCAACGGTAACACCGTCTTTAGTCGAACGGGGTGAACCGAAAGATTTTTCGATCACAACATTGCGACCCTTGGGGCCGAGGGTGGTTTTGACCGCATTGGCCAGAATATCAACGCCGCGCAACATTCTATCGCGGGCATCACTTCCAAATTTGACGTCTTTAGCCGCCATAATAATTCTCCATAATTTGTGGTATAAAAAAAGGGCGTCTCTCTAGTTGAGAACACCCATGATATCGGATTCTTTCATGATCAACAGCTCGTCGCCGTTAATGGTCACTTCGGTGCCGCCCCATTTGCCGAACAAGACACGGTCGCCTTTTTTGACATCAAGTTTGACAAATTTGCCGTTTTCATCACGAACACCGGGGCCAACAGACACAACTTTGCCTTCGGACGGTTTTTCCTGGGCCGTATCAGGAATGATGATCCCACCGGCAGTTTTGGTTTCTTCTGCCACACGCTTTACCAGCACGCGGTCATGTAGAGGACGAAATTTCATCGGTTTTCTCTCCGTTTAGGTTGAATGTTCAGCCGAAAATTTGAGTTTAGCACTCAAAGCCTTCGACTGCTAACAATGGGGAGATAAGGAGAGGGGGGGCAGGAGTCAAGGTGTAGGGGAAAGAAAAACATTGACACGTGACACGTGTCATGTTACGTTTTCTTAAAGGCGGATTGAATTTAGCAAACCGCAACAGGTAGAGGAGACCTATATGAGACCAAACACAAGTTAGAGAACACGCATGGAAATTGTTAGCATAAAATCAAAAGCCTTGAAGCGTTTGATTTTGAATAATGATGCGCGGTTATTGCCTGCGCAATACGTGCCTAAAATAAGACGTTTTATTACATTACTACGTGATTTTGATGGTATTGAAGAATTTCTGGCGATGCCGAAGGGGAAACCTCACCGTTTAAAAGGCGATAGGGCAAATACTTATTCGGTTTTTATTTCTAAAAATTGGCGGATTACCTTTGAATATATTGAAGATGATAATTCCGTTCATATTCTCGATTTTGAAGATTATCATTAGATAGTTTGTTTGGTTACATGAAAATATTATGGCATTAGATATTAAAATACCACGTTCTCATCCCGGCGGCGTTATCAAAGATTGGATACTTCCCGAAGGTATGAGTATTACAAAAGCCGCGCAAATGCTTGGCGTTTCACGGCAGTCTTTAGATGCGCTTGTTAATGAACGCAGGTCAGTGACGCCTGAGATGGCATTAAGGCTAGAAACCGTATTTGGCGGCACTGCCCGGCTTTTCTTGGCTTTGCAGGCGTCTTATGATTTGCAGGAATCCCAAAAAAAATCCTATACTAAAATCCAAAAACTTGCACCACACGTCAACCATCCCTCTTTGAGAAAAACCGAGGCGGCTTAAAGGCTTGCGCCGTATGTGCTGTAAATGCGCGGGCGTGCCGTCAAACCTCCGGCACCCACGGCATCAGCCCTGGGCCGATGCGGATGGGTTCGGCTCTTGTGGCTAGTCCGGTTTTATTGTCGGTTTCCACGAACACACCACAGACGGTGGCTTCGYCGCTTGCCACTTCAAAACGGCCGCCGCGCATCCTTGTGGTGAAACGGTAGATGGGTTCCGCCTTGTCCATGCCGATTACCCCTGAATAATCACCGCACATGCCGGCGTCTGTCTGGTAGGCGGTGCCGCCCGGCAAGATGCGAGTATCGGCGGTTGGTACATGTTGGTGAGTGCCGACAACCAGTGAGGCCCGACCGTCGCATACATGACCCATGGCGTTTTTCTCGGATGTGGCTTCGGCGTGAATATCAATGAGGATAGCATCAGCACTTTCGCCGAGCGGGCAAGCGTCCAGCTCTTTGTTGACGGCGGCAAATGGATCGTCAAGGGCTTCCATAAATACCCGGCCCAGCACATTGACCACCAAGAGACGAAAACCGGCAATCTCGTACAGGCCGGAACCATGGCCCGGCGCCGTGCCTTTTGGATAATTGACGGGCCGCAGCAAGCGCGGCTGGCGCTCAATATAGGAAAGCGCCCCTGCATTGTCGAAACTGTGATTACCCAGGGTGATTACATCGGCTCCGGCGTCATATAACTCACCTGCCGTGGCTTCGGTGATCCCAAATCCTCCCGCAGCATTTTCGCCGTTGACGACCACCGCGTCCAGTTTCAAATCCTCGCGCAAGCGCGGCAGATGTTTTGTGATTGCCCGACGACCAGAGCGCCCGACAACGTCGCCAAAAAATGCCAATTTCATATTTTARACCTCATACTATCCCCTTAGCCGCCTTTCTTAGTCAAACAACCGCAACCCGGTCTCGGTCAAAACCCCGTCCAGATTTTGATCATGGCCGTCCGTGGGTAGGGTCGGCACTTCTTGCCCAGAGTAAGCAATACCGCAAGCAAAGATTTTAGTTTTACGGCGTAAGGCTTCCAAAGTACGGTCATAATAGCCGCCGCCGTAACCAAGCCGGCTTCCGTCGCGCCCAAAGGCCAACAAGGGCAATAATATGGTTTTAGGGGTAATTATGGGGGCCGAACGTGCCGGTTCTTTAGTGCTAAATGGGCCACGCACCAATTTGTCTCCGAACCTAAAGGCATGAAATATCAACGGATGGCCAGCCCGTTTTATGCGCGGCAGTGCCAATGTATAGCCCGCATCCGCCAAAGCATCCATAAGCGGCCAAACATCAATCTCGGTGTGCATGGGTATAAAGCTCGCGACAATCCCGGGTTTTATACCCAATAGCGGCCAGTGCCGCACCAATTCCGGGCCTGCACCCGGATTATCGTCCAACAATCTGTGGCGGATCATTTTTGCCGCATTACGGGCTTTGGTTTTGTTGAGGGTAGTAAATTTCATATTGGCTATATAACCCAACCAAGCGCGATTGCGAACCTTGATATGTAATCTTTTTGGCCGGATTGAAAAATCCTTGTTGACCAGAAATTCTCTAGCGTTATGGTGCGCGCCTTACCGAAAGTGACACATATAAAATTTGCGGGTGTGGCGGAATTGGTAGACGCGCGGGATTCAAAATCCCGTTTCCCTAGGAAGTGCCGGTTCGATTCCGGCCACCCGTACCAAAAGCCTCTACGGCTTTGATTTTTCTAAACTTTCCAGTACCTGCGCATTGACAGTAATTGCGAGACCATTGATTAGCAAAGATTAGCAAAGATCTATCGGTCACAGCAAAGGCGGAGCGTTTGTGCCTTTTAAATATCTGCTGGCACATCAATCATCAAAATAGTTATATTTTATCATAAGCGTCGTATTTTACACACCTATTATCGCAAATGGGGTTTTTGATGCCAGCGTCTATGGCGCAAGTCTGAACGCGAACTTTTTATGAACGGGCCGAGCCTTACAATGGTTATGAGCATTATTCTGGCGATTATTACTTAAAGACTTTGCATTGCCCATATGCTAGCAAACCATATAAAAACAATACGGGGACGCATTTTAAACACGCTTTTTACGGAGCTTAAACGACGTAATATTTTCCGGGTAGCCGGGGTGTATGCTGTTGTTGGCTGGATATTGATGCAGGTGGCGGCTTTACTTGAAAACTCGCTGAATTTACCTGCGTGGTTTGATACGGTGATTACCGCAGCTTTGCTTATTGGCTTTCCCATTGCTTTGCTCATGGCGTGGGCGTTTGAAATGACGCCGCAAGGGGTGAAACGCACCGAAAACGTCGCGGACGGTGAGAGCATAACGGGCCAAACCGGGCGCAAATTGGATTACTCTATACTGGGCGGACTTGTGCTTGTCGCGGCATTGGTTGTTGGCAGTCGGTTTATGCCGCAAAAAATGGCTGCGCCGGAAGTGCCGGTCGTCATAGTTCAGGCGCAAGCGGACGATACAGACGAGAAGCAGTCCATTGCTGTGATGCCGTTTGAGGATTTTTCTTCGGCCAAGGATCAGGAATATTTCGCCAACGGTATTTCCGAAGAATTGCTCAATGTTTTGGCGCGCATAGACGGGCTACGGGTGTCGTCGCGCACATCATCATTCGCCTTCAAAGAACGCAATGCCAGCACGAAGGAAATCGCCGAAGCGTTAAACGTCAAGCATATCCTAGAGGGCAGTATCCGCAAATCCGGCGCGACATTGCGCATTACCGCGCAGTTGATCGACACCGCTAATGATGAGCATATGTGGTCGGAAACTTATGATCGACCGCTGACGGCAGAAAACATCTTCGCCGTCCAAGACGAAATCGCCGCCGCCATTGTCGCTGAACTGAAAGGTCGGCTTTCTATTGGCACAATCGATGAGGCCGACCGTACTGCGTCTTTGGAAGCTCTTGAGCTTTATTTGCGTGCCAGAGAACAAATGCAATTACGCCTGCCTGACACCCTAAACACAGCCGTTGCGGGCTATAAACAAGTCATAGCCTTGGACCCAGAATTTGCCCCGGCTTATGCTGGTTTGGCGGTCACTTATTTATTGATGAGGGACTACACAAATACGTCAGAAGAAGAGGCTATTCGACTGGCTAAACCGTTTGTCGCTCGTGCGTTGGAGCTTGCACCAAATTCTGCTGAGGCATTAACCGCCGCCGCTTCGCTGGCTCTTAGTGAAAATAAAACTCAAGACGTCCTCGATTTTACCAAACGGGCGATTGCGGCCAACCCCAATTACGGGCTGGCCTATCACCGCCAAGGCTTGGCTTACGGTGGTCTGGGCGAACCTGAAAAAGCCTTGGCAAGTTTTGAAGAAGCCCTGGATTTAGATCCGCTGTCTGCCGTGCTTTTACTAAATGTTGGTGTATATCAAGGCAGACTTGGCAACCAAGCGGCAGCACGGGCAACTCATGAGAAAAATATAAAATATAACCCAAATTCGCCGCAGGGATATGCAATGATCGGCGAAATGAAATATGAAAATGGGGACTATGCAGGCGCGCACACCCTGTTCAAGGATGTGCAAGCTTTAAACCCTGAACTTCAAAGTACACGCAATTCCCTTAGGGGCATATATGTGGATGCCGGACTGTTTGATTTAGCCGTTACCTATGCCCAAACGCCGGACGAGAAGGGAGCATTGCTGGTCATGCGCGGGGATTTAGAGGCGGCGCGGAAAATCGTGAAAGATGACCCGGACAAAGCATCATTTACTGCGATCCTATTGGGTGACACGGCGGTCGGCTATTCAGAGATGCGTAAACAAGCGAGCCAATTCAATTTTGTCGCTTATCCCGTTTCCCAAGAATTTGCCGGTTTTATGGTTACTCTCGCCGTGGTTTTTCAAGAGCAAGCTGATTCGGACGGCCAGATACTGATTGATAAACTCAATGTATATTTCGCCGAAAAAACACCAGCCGATTTTATAAATGGGGACGTTTTATTTGGCGCGGGGCTACTGAACGTCGCTAACGGCAAACCCGAGCAGGCACTGCCTTGGTTCGAGCGTATGGCCGATGTGGGGTATGCATGGGCTGGTATTGAGAACGTGTCAATTCCAGGCATGGAGGCCTTGCGCCAATATCCAAAATGGCTTGAAATTGAAAAACGTTTAAACGCCAACGCCGCCAAACACCGCGCCCTCATCGAAGCGCAACTTAAAAACCCCAAGCCGAATTGGGTAAAAAACGAATAATTTATATTCCGAAATTAAACGCAGAAACGGCTATTGAACCATCAGTTTCTTGCTATTTATGATTTACCGAATTGTTCTAAACCTAGAACCTTGTTTCAAAAACACATACACGGCGCCAGTACCGCCGTGGCGGATATGGGCCGGGGCGGTGCTGGAAATTAATTTGCGCACCGCAGGGTCATTGAGCCATGCGGGTAGGCTTAGGCGCAACACGCCTTGCAGATTTGGGCCTTTACCCGTAATAATCAAAACCGTGCGGTGTCCACATTCATGGGCTAATAAGAGCCGACGTTTAAGGCGCGCAAAGGCGGCGTCTCGTGTCAAATCGTGTAAATCAATAGTGCGTTCGATTTGTATTTGCCCCCTGCGGACTTTTTTGTCTTTGCGTATCTGAATGCCTCCCGACCTTTTATGGAGTATCGGCGCGGGCGCGGGGGGTAAATGAATGTGGGTTTGTGGTTGGGTGTCTAGCTTTGGTGCAGATAGCGGCCTGACGGTACGGGCCACTTGTTGCCAGATTTTCCTGTCCGCCGCGCTCAGGCCGGGTGCGGCTTTCACGAGGCGTTTTCATCAAATGCCAGCGCCAATTCCCCAAATGCTAGAGCCAAGTTTATGGGCAGGAGCAAAGTCCATTTGGCTTGGTGCTTCATCACACCGGCCTTGGCACCGGCAGTTTTGCCACTACCAAAAAACACATCGCCGCGCATATGGCCTTTTATGGCCCCGCCCGTATCTTGGGCCACAAATAATTTACCAGTTTGCTCGCCCTTATAATCGCCGCCTTTGGCAGGAAACTTGCCTTCAACCCAGATCAAAGCCCCGTAAGGATAATGTTTAGGGTCTACGGCCAGCGACCCCATGGCGGTCAGCGGAATACCAATAGCGCCCTTTGGCCCTTCGCCCGGCGTGAGATATTCGGTTTTAAAAAATACATAGCGGGCATTTTCGTTCATCAGGGCTTTGGCTTCTTTACGTCCAGCCCTTTGCATCCAGTTTTCTATGGAGGCTTTTGACGCTTGGTCTTTGGTCATTTCGCCGCGCCTGATCAACACCCCGCCAATAGATGTGTAGGGCTTGTTATTATGCCCGGCAAAGGCGGCGCGGTATGTGCTGCCGTCCTTAAACCGGATCTGCCCTGAGCCCTGGATTTGCAAAAAAAACACATCAATGGGCTTGCCGTAAGCCAAGACTTTGCTGGTGCGGGCATTYAARTCYTTGCGCGGTAAGGATTGTACTTGCCGCTTGTCYGGTTTGGATAAAATAGGYTCATAATATGTYTSGTCAGCAAYCCGGCGCACAGAAATATCCGGCGCATAATAGCCAGTTAACAGCCCGGTGGAGTTTTTGGCTTTCAGTCTTACGGGCTCAAAGAAGGTTTGGAAAAATGATATAGCATTGTTTTGGTTGATGGATATCTTTTGCGCCGCCTGGCAGGGCTGTCGCCAATCCCGGTAGCGGCCAAATTGCGGCATTTTGGCATTGAGCCATTTATCGTCCGCTCGCTTGTCCCACAGACGGCAGTTTTTTTGCAAGGCGACAAGTGCCGGGCTTGGGTCGACATCTTGCCAATAGGCTAGATCGGTAAACCCGCTATGGATAGAAATAGCTGGCGGTTCAGGAGCATCTAGCGGCTCGACTGAGGGCATTTCAGGCGCGGCTTCTGGTGGATGCTCAGACAGTGCCGGCTCTGGTTCGGCTATAGGGGCATCAGCAATGATGACAGGTTCTGAACCTGGGCTTGGCCCAGGCGGTTTCGTCGTCGTACAAGCCCCAAGGGCCAGCAAGACGGCCACGAAAACAAATTTATTCAGTGTCGGGAGAATGGTCTGGCCCATCTTTATCAGGGTTATTGGATGTATGAGGTTCAACCCCGGACAGCTTCCAGTTCGGGTTTTTAGATTTAAGGTCACGCTCATAGCTCCAAACCTCCCTGACCCGTGATAACATATCAAGATCGCCCTCAACCACTTCGCCGTCTTCATCGGTCAAAGCCGTTGCCAGCTCTGCTAAATAAGCCACACGGATTGTCCCGGTTTTGTCCACACATTCGGCGCTGACCACTTCTGCATCCATCAGACGGGCCAAGTCGGTAACCTGTTTAAGGCCTTTGTCAGCAAGCTCGTCAATGGCGGTGAAGTAGTTGTCCCTGACATCGTCCGTGAGCAAACCCGCCAAAGTATCTTTGTCGCCTTCTGCAAAAGCCTCCAAAATCATGCCATAAGCCCCTTTGGCACCGTCAAGAAATGCCGGTAGCGAAAACCCGGGATCCAATGCGGCGATTTGCGCAAGCCCCTGGCTGGCCGGGCCTGAAAAATCTTGACGCTGTGGCTCTGGTTTTTTCACTATCCCCATATTGTCGAGAACATCTTTGGGGTTAATGGCTTGCTCTGGCCCGTGGCCAATATTTTTACCGAGGACTGAATACAACATTGCGCCGACAATAACGGTCAATATAGCATATAATATTATTTCTTGCATGTAACTTATTTCCTGTTGTAATGCTCTAGCATGTAATGCTCCAGATGTAATGCTAATGGGCGCATCTTGAATTGCCACCCGCTCACGACCATGTTAACGACAACCTACAAATTTTCAAATCAAACTTACACTTATTTCGAGGGACACAAATGGCCAAGAAGAAAAATGACGATACAGAAAAAACACCGGCGAAAAAACCGGTGAAAAAAGCCGTTAAAAAATCTGTTAAGAAGCCAGCAAAGAAACCTGCCAAAAAACCGGTCAAGAAACCAGTTAAAAAACCGGCACCAGCAAAAGCAAAGACCCCCAAGGTGGATCCGGTGCCAACACCCGCGCCTGCACCCACTCCTGCCCCTGCTCCGCAGGAAAACGGCCAGGAAAATGGCAGCGAAGCCGCCCAGCCCATGCTTAGAATTCTGGCGCAATATATCAAAGACGCCAGCTTCGAAAACCCCAATGCACCGGACAGTTTACGGACAGACCATGATGCGCCGCAAATCAGCATCAATATCGAAATCGGTCGTCAAATGCTTGATAATAACACGGTTGAGGTAATTTTGGTGTTGGGTGCCAAAGCGGAACGGGATGGCAAGATAGTGTTTTTATGTGAACTGGAATATGCCGGGTTATTTGCCTTTGGCAATATCTCCGAGGAGCATATCCAACCCATGATATTAATCGAATGCCCCCGCCTGTTGTTCCCATTTGCCCGCCAGATTATGGCCGAGTTGACCCAAAATGGCGGCTACCCGCCTATTTTGTTGGAGCCGCCGGATTTTGCATCCATGTTTCGCGAGGAAATGATGCGCCGAGCCCAGTCTACGGGCGGCACCAACACATTTAACTAAGGGTATTTGGTGGCCCCCGTCAAAATTGGTATTCTTGGTGCTGCCGGACGTATGGGCCGCGCCTTGCGCACGGAAATCGCCAAGCACACAGATGCCGAACTGGTTGCGGCCTTGGTCGCTCCCGGCACGAAATTGCTCGGTACGGACGCGGGGGGTGTGGCATTTACATCCAATATGCGTTCTGCTCTTGGGATTTGTGATGTATTGATCGATTTTTCCAACCCCAAGGCGGCTATAGACGCTGCCCTAATGATGTTCGATACCTCGTGCCGCACCTTGATTACGGGGACAACCGGATATTCTGCCACGGAGGAAAAAGCGCTGGAACAAGCCGCCAGTGCTATTACATTGGTCAAGTCAGGCAATTTTTCTATCGGTATTTGTGTGTTGGAAAACCTGGTCACGAAAGCGGCGGCGGCCATTCCAAAGGACTGGGATGTGGACATTCTCGACATTCATCACAACCAGAAAAAAGACGCGCCGTCCGGTACGGCACTTATGCTTGGTCGGGCGCTAGAGGCCGGTGGTCAAAAACCCTCCGATATAGTGTCCTTGCGGCGCGGCGGCGTTATTGGTGAACATAGCGTGTTTTTAAGCTCCGAAATGGAAACCCTGACCCTGACCCACACGGCTTTAGACAGGGCCGTATTTGCCAAAGGCGCACTTACGGCGGCACTGTGGGCGGTGGGGCAAGACAAGGGGCTGTATGATATGGGTGATGTATTGGGCTTATGAGCACGGAAACTTATACGGGCGGCTGTTTGTGTGGGACGGTCAAATACGAATTAACCGGTTCGGACGCAGATATTCACGGTGTTACGGCTTGCCATTGTGAACAATGTCGCCGCTGGAGCGGGCATCACTGGGCTTCGCTCCACGGCCCAAAGGTCGGGTTTTCTATAATCAAGGGCGAAAGTAATGTGCGCTGGTACCAATCTTCAGACAAAGCCAAGCGCGGGTTTTGCAAGACCTGCGGCAGCACCTTGTTTTGGCACGGCTTTGGCTACCCATCCTTAAAAGACCAGATAGATGTGTCGGCCGGGTCTTTGGACAATAGCAAGACCCGCGTTTTAACCCGCCATATTTTTTGTGAAAACAAAGGCACATATTACCAAATCAAAGACGGTGTGCCCGTCTATGACAGATTTCCAGACAGCTAATGCAAATCAACCGAGACGATTTATCGGGATCACAAATACAGGCATTGTTGCGGGAACATCTTGCGGATGCCTATAAAAACTCACCGCCCGATAGTGTGTACGCTCTGGACTTGGCGGCCTTGCGAAAACCGGATATTACGTTTTGGACTGTGTGGGACGAAGGTGTTCTGTTGGGATGCGGGGCGCTTAAAGAATTGGACAAAACCCACGGCGAAATAAAATCCATGCGCACCACGGCTTTCGCCTTAAAGCGCGGGGTTGGGAGCCTGGTGCTTTCCCATATTATCAAGCAGGCTAGCAACCGAGGCTATAATCGCCTGAGCCTAGAGACGGGCGATAATGCCGCCTACGGGCCAGCGCGGGCTTTATACGCAAAATTTGGCTTTGCAATATGCAGGCCGTTTGCGGATTATACAGACAATGCGTTTAGTGTTTATATGACACTGAAGCTATAATCACCATTCGCCGATATTTTCCATATCCGCCCAAGGGGCTTGCGGCGCAAGCGGTGTGCCTTTTTGTAAGAGCTCAACCGATATACCGTCCGGGGAGCGCACAAATGCCATGCGGCCATCATGGGGCGGGCGATTGACGCTATAGCCCATATCCAGCAAGTGCTGGCACTTTTCGTAGATATTATCCACCTGATAGGCCAAATGCCCAAAATTGCGCCCGCCTTGATATATTTCGCCGCCCTCTTGATCCTGGGGTGGCCAGTTATAGGTCAGCTCCAACATGGGAAGCCCGGCAACAAATCCGGTTTCCTTGCCCGTAAGATCTGCCCGTCTGATATCATTTTCCGTAGCCAGGAAAACCAAAGTGAAGCGCCCGGCTTCGTGATCAACCCGGCGCAGTTCTTGCAGGCCAAGGCCCGCACAATAAAACCGCAAGCTATCGTCAATATTGCTGACACGCACCATAGTGTGTAAAAAATCCATGCTTGCTGTCCTTCGTATTTGTTATAGGTTCTAACCTTTACCTTGCCAAATCTGGTAATGCAAGAATCGCAACAACAAATGAGGAAACCTCTATGTCCCAACCGCGCATCGGCCTGTTATCTGGCAGCACTCGCAAAGCCTCTATGAACCGCAAATTGGTCGCCGCTACGGCGCATATATTTACGGACGCCGGCGCCAAAATAGACATCATTGATTTAAGTGATTACGATATGCCGCTTTATAATGGCGATTATGAAGACGAGAACGGTGTCCCGGATGCGGCGCACCATTTGATTAAAACCCTCATCGCTTGCGACGGTGTTTTTATTGCTACGCCGGAATATAATGGCTGTATGCCGCCTTTGTTAAAGAACACCATAGACTGGATGAGCCGGGTTGGATTGGAGCAATTTTCGCGCCCAATTTACGCAATCGGGGCCGCTTCGCCGGGGCCGTTGTCAGGCATTATGGCGCTTAGGCAACTACACTTTATTTTGGCACGTCTCGGCGCACATACTGTCCCGACCCAATTGGGTGTGGGCAGTTACGGCAAGGCTTTTGACGACGAAGGCCGGTTTGCCGATGAGCGCACTGCGGCCAGAGCAACAAAATTGGCCACACAAATGTTAAATGCCATAAGCCGCTCATAATGGCCAAATCCACAAAGTCCAAACCCGCAAAACCAAAGCTGCCGCGACCAAAACTTACCCGCGCAAAAATCGCTGAAATATTCGCCCGCCTGCACAAAATGGATCCGGAGCCCAAGACCGAGCTGAACTATCACAACGCCTATACTTTGGTGGTGGCCGTAGCCCTGTCTGCCCAAGCGACGGATGTCGGTGTCAATAAAGCTACCAAGGCCTTGTTCGCACGCGCCGACACGCCCGAAAAAATGCTGGAAATCGGCGAGGATAGACTACGAGATTTCATCAAAACCATCGGGCTTTATAAAACCAAAGCCAAAAATGTCATAGCCATGTCACAAAGACTGGTGGATGTTTATGCGGGTCAAGTGCCGGACAATCGGGGTGACCTAGAGAGCCTGCCCGGTGTTGGTCGCAAGACAGCCAATGTGGTGCTCAATGTTGCCTTTGGCCAGCCGACCATGGCGGTGGACACGCATATTTTTCGGGTCGGCAACCGCACGGGCATGGCGCCGGGCAAAAACCCGTTGCAGGTGGAGCTTAACTTGCTGAAAGTTATACCGCAAGAATATGCCGTTCATGCCCATCACTGGTTAATCTTGCACGGGCGCTACACCTGCAAGGCCCGCAAGCCTATGTGCCAAAATTGTGTGATTGCGGATATTTGTAAGTTCAAAGATAAAACCAAACCCGCAGATCAACCACGCTCGTCATAAATAAAGATGTCCATATTTGCGCTGGAAAAACTGCACATGCGGCTGGTTTTGGAACCGGTGATTTTATCCATTTTCAATCCCGTCGCTTTAATTTTTTCAAACGCACTATAAGCATCTGGGGACAGGACGATAATTGTGTATCTGGTTTCCTTGTCATCGTGGCGGGCAAATTTTCCGGCAAAGAAAAACGGATGGCTTTGCTGGTCAAATTTTTCGCCCTTGGCAGGAATATGTATATTGATCGACATTGCACTTCCGTCTGAATAAGCATCGCAACCATGCCCGCTATTCTGCCAGTTTTTGTCGGTTTGTTTTGAAAGACCAAGAGCGTCGGCAAATATTATCCGCGCTATTTTACGGGCCTCGGCGGTTGTTTTACCAAAGGTCCGAAAATCAAGCTGCGCCGGATTTGGCCCGACTGTCAATTTTGCGGTTGGCATAAACCCGGCCCGCTCATAGATAAGTTCGTCGCGCATCAGGCCGGGGGCAAGCCTGTAATAGCGCTTGGTGAACCAGCCAATCAGCCCGATCCACAAACCAATAATGCCAAAGAAAATGAAAAATTGATAGACCAGAAACGGTGGCTCGAACGTTCGTGATTGTCCGCTAATTTGCCAGATGCCGTGTATGGCCAATTGCAACAAGGCAAAGGCCGGAATGGTTAAAACTAACACCGCCACCAAGGTCATGGTAATATATTTGGCGGCGCGCGGCGCATGGATTTTTGTGTAGGCCCGCACAAAAGCATCTTGGGTCAAGCGTAAATCTTGCATGTTTTCAGACACACGGTAGGCCCACTCATCTTGGGCCTCTTGCGCGAGCTTGCGGGTTTGTATCCATGTGCGCAGTGCGAAAACCGCCATCAATAAAGCGACGACCACCAGCCCCCAAAAAAACGGAATATCCCGAAAAACACCTGTCATACTTATCCTGTTAGTTTGTAACGAAACAGGGTTTAGAACATCCTAGCGGATAAATATAGAGCGGTTTTGGTATATTTTGGCTCAAATTGGTGAGCCATACCCATTCATCCGGGCACGGCAAACATCGGGCAGAACAAGAACTCCCTAAAACCAGTCCCTAAATGCGTCGCGTTCCGCCTTGCTCATATGCAGACCACATTTTGTGCGTCGCCATAATATGTCCTCTGCGGTTTTGGCCCACTCGTGTTTTATCAGATATTTGGCTTCACGTTCGCTTAGAGTGCCGCCGAAATTTTGGCCCATGTCTTTCGTCCGCTTGGCGCCCGTAAGCCATATATCCATTCTTGTCCCGTAAGCCCGGCACAAACGCAATATATGCTCCGGAGCCAGAAACGGGTATTTTTCCGCTTGCAGTTTTACAAACGCTGCAAACTCCATATTCAAATCACCCCCCGGTAGCGGTTTGTCTGCCGTCCAGTCTTTACCTAGACTGGGGAAGTACTTTCTCATCTTGCGCAGGGCGTGTTCCGACAGTTCGCGGTAGGTGGTTATCTTGCCGCCAAATATCGACAGCACAGGCGGGGTGGTTTCGTCCTTGATATCGAACACATAATCGCGGGTGACGGCCGACGCATTGCCTTTTTTGTTGTCATAGAGCGGTCGCACCCCGGCATAACTCCAGACAATATCGTCTTTGGTGATAGGCGCACTGAAATAATCATTAGCGGCATTGATCAGATAATCGGTCTCCGCTTCCGATATTTCTATAGGGCCGTCGCTTAGATCATAGGGGGCATCGGTTGTGCCGATCAAGGTGAAATCCTGCTCATAAGGAATGGCGAAAATAATCCGCCCATCCGGGTTTTGAAACATATACAGTTGTCGCCCCGGATATAGCCGCCGCGTGACAATATGCGAGCCTTTGACCAGACGTAAGTGATCCGGAGCAATTTCTCCCAAGGCCAGTTCGACCATTTCGTCCACCCTGATACCGGAGGCATTGACTAGCGCGCGGGCCTTTATGGTGCGGCTATGCGCACTGATCTCTGCTTGCCAGATATTGTCCTTGTGGCTTAAGCCTACGCATTTACTACGGGTCATAATGTCCGCGCCGCGCCGCTGTGCGCCGAGCGCATTGGCAATCACCAGCCTGGCATCATCAACCCGGCAATCGGAAAATTCAAACCCGGTCTCGAATGCTGGCTTGAGCACATCTTTACTGCTGCCCGTGCGCAAATTGGCCACTTCCGTGCCGGGCAATGTGCGTCCGCCGCCCAGATGGTCATAAATAAACAGGCCAAGCCGCAGCATCCATTTGGGCCGCAAGCCCTTATGGTGTGGCAAGACGATACGCAGAGGGCTGACCAAATGCGGTGCAATGCGCATCAAAGTTTCGCGTTCCTTTAGTGCTTCGCGCACCAGCCGAAACTCCCCGTATTCAAGGKAGCGCAAACCACCGTGGATCAACTTGGAGGACTTGGAAGACGTGCCGCTGGCCAGATCGTTTTTCTCGACCAGACACACCGACAGACCGCGCCCTGCCGCGTCGCGTGCAATGCCGCATCCATTGATGCCGCCGCCAATGATTAGCAGATCATATGTTTTATTTTTCATGCCCGGACATTAAGCCTAGCGCCTATAATTTGGCAAGCGCTGCTTCAATCAATGGTTGGATTTGTCGCTCCAATTGCGGGGCCTGATGGTCTTGCCCGGCTGGGGCTTCCATAGCGATTAGGCCGTAATAATTATTGGTGAAATCTATCCACGGTGTCCAGCCAAATGCACCGCCGCTTGAGATAACAATATCGTCAATACAAGCCTGCCCCCACATGGACATATTACATTCGCGCCAAAACCCGAGACCATAATGCCAATCAATTCCTGCACCTTCCAGAGCTGCTGGTCGGTGACCAAACACCACATTATCGGTGCGGTCACGGGTAAATTCGTCCACATCCGCGATCAGTTCGCCCGCCAAAAGTGCGCGCAATATTTCGCTATAATCATTGGCCGTGGAATCAGCCCCGGCAGACGCACGCGGGTTATTGGGGCTGGGGCGTACAAACACAGTGTTGGCGCTCAGGTTCAATTCGTCCACCACATAGGTTTGGAATATATCGGCGTAGGCCATGCCGGTGGCCAATTCCGCCATATGTCCGGCCACTTGTAAATGGGCCGCACCGTAATAATAAACCTCGCCCGGAACGCTGTCCAAGCCGTCGTCGTGAAACTGCAAAGCGCATTCCCCCATGGTGATACTGGTGTTGCTAACACAGCTCGGATCAAGCGGTCTATAATTGAACCCGGATGTAAAGGACAATAAATGCTCCAGCGTGATTTGCGAGCGGTCATCAGTCGGATCTTGCGTCCAGCCGGGAATAATATCTGCGGGACGATCGTTTAGGGACAGCAGACCTTCTTCAATCAGGCGGGCAATGGTGATGCCGCTCAACAATTTTGAGGCGGATGCCAGCCGGTGTTGTTCGTCCACAGGCAGGCTGCTCTTTTCATAAGAAAACACTTCGCCGGATGCCCGCCCCACCACCAAGCGGATATTGGCGACGACGGACGCATCAATGGCCGCTTTCACATCCACCCAAATGTCCGTTACGGGCGGCGGSGGYGGRGGMGGAGGAGGAGGAGGTGTTATAGACGTGCCGCCACCGCATCCGGCCAACAACAAACATGTCAACATGGTCGCGCCCAGCCATTTGCTTAAATTTATCATAAAACCCCTTTGCATGCCTTGTTAAACGGGGCGGCCAATAAAACCCGTCGCAATTTTTTATCACATAGTTTGGCATTTGTGTATATTGCCAAAAAAAGGACTGACTATGACCCACATCCTCGCCATTGACCAGGGCACTACGTCGAGCCGGGCGATTGTTTATGATGCCAACGCCCGACCCATATTCAGTGCACAAAAACCATTTACCCAATATTATCCTGATGACGGTTGGGTCGAGCATGACCCGGAGGAAATATGGTCGGGTGTGCTGGAGTGTGTGCAGAAATGTCTGGCCCATACTCCGAACATTGCCGCCATTGGTATCACCAACCAGCGCGAAACCTGTGTGATTTGGGAGCGGGATTCCGGCAAGCCCATATACAACGCCGTGGTCTGGCAGGACAGACGCACGGCGAACATTTGCACAAAATTGAAAGATGATGGCTTTGAGGCTATGATCACCGAAAAAACTGGACTGTTGTGTGACCCGTATTTTTCGGCCAGCAAAATTGGCTGGCTGTTGGACAAGGTTGACGGTGCGCGCACACGGGCGGAAAACGGTGAACTTTGTTTTGGCACGATTGATACGTTTCTAATATGGCGGCTCACGGGCGGGGCCAAAAAGAATGGGACAAGACATGTCACCGACGCCACCAATGCCAGCCGCACGAGCCTTTACAGTATCAAAACGGACACATGGGATGATGAACTTTTAAACCTGTTTGATATACCGCGCTCCTTACTGCCAGAGGTTCTGGATTGCGCCGCAGATTTTGGCACTACGGCTAACGATGTGGTCGGCGCGACCATCCCCATTACCGGCGTGGCTGGAGACCAGCAAGCCGCTGCCATAGGCCAGGGCTGTTTCAACGTCGGTGATATTAAATCCACCTACGGCACCGGGTGTTTCGTTATGCTCAATACCGGAGGCGTAAAATTGACATCCAAAAACCGACTGCTCTCGACCATTGCCTATCGCCTGGACGGTAAAATCACCTATGCGTTAGAAGGCTCGATCTTTGTTGCCGGGGCCGCCGTGCAGTGGTTACGCGACGAAATGGGTTTGATTACATCGGCGAGAGATACTGGAGATATGGCCCGCAGCCTCGCCTCCAACGAAGGCGTCTTTCTTGTTCCCGCCTTTACCGGGCTCGGTGCACCCCATTGGGATGCCAACGCACGCGGGGCCATATTCGGCATCACCCGCGATACAAGCCCGGCCCATTTCGTCCGCGCCGCGCTGGAAAGCGTCTGTTACCAAACCCGTGATTTACTCACTGCCATGAAAAACGACGGGGCCAAAATCACAAAGCTAAATGTAGACGGCGGCATGGCCGCCAATAATTGGACCATGGGGTTTTTAGCGGACATTTTGGATATAGAGGTAGAACGCCCCGCCAATATGGAAACCACCGCGCTGGGTGCAGCATTACTAGCCGGGAGCCATGTCGGGGTTTACGGCGATGTTCGCAAGTTTCGGAGTGAAACCGATAAAAGCTTCGCGCCGGATATGGGTGCGGATGAACGCACGGAATTACTGGCGGGCTGGGACAAAGCGGTTGGCCGGGTTTTGAATAGGATACCATAATATGATTCACTATGTGAATGTAAATAAAGGCAATTTGGATTGTGGTACAAAGCGGCATTTTGAAATTATTTTGATGGAATGGTGCGATGTGATTAATCGCTATAACGAATATTATGAGGGTGAAGACGCGCTATATTGGTATAATGAACGCGCTACTTTATCCACTTTCGCGGTCGCAGCAGGTAGGAAAGATTTTCATGTATTAGAAGAGTATTCAGGCACTAAAAAAAAGAATGGAATTTCTTTTGAAGGTAGATTTGATCTTTATCTAGCTAAGAAGAAGGGGGAATACGTTTTTGAAGCTAAACAATGTTGGGTGAGTATCTCACCCACGGCCACCACAACGAATAAAAAAATACGGAAAGCAAAGAACAGCGCCATTTGTGATGCCAACAAATCAAAAAATAATGCAGGAAAAAAAGATACGTATGGTTTGGTTTTTATTGTGCCACATATTGCTAAAAGTTTTTGCGAAGATCAAACCAATTTGATTGAAAACTTCATTAAATATATTAAGGAAATAGATTATGATGCAATGGCTTATATTTTTCCAAAAAATGCACCGACAATAACAAAAACTTCCCGACTATATCCAGGCGTTGTTTGCTTGCTTTATTGCTTAAAAGGTAGGAAGTGTGAAAGTCAAGAAGAAGATAAATAAGGCATCAATTTGTTGGTGTCCCTAGCCCAACAACCCGTAAACCACCAACCCAATCACCACCGAGATTACAAAACTCAACACCGCGCCCTCTCTCACCATGTCACCAATCTTAATATCCCCCAGACCGTAAGCAATCGCATTAGGAGCTGTGGCCACCGGGAGCATGAAGGCGCAGCTTGCGGCCATTGTTGCGGGGATCATTAACAGGGTTGGGTCTATGTCCATGGCTATTGCGGCGGCGGCTAATATTGGCATGAGCAGGGTAGCGGTGGCGGTGTTGGAGGTGATTTCCGTGAGGTAGGTGACCACCAGACAGATGGTCAGGATCAGCAATATCAGCGGCATATGTTCTAATGAAGACAGCCAATTTCCGAGCATGTCGGACAGGCCCGAAGCGGTGAAACCTTTGGCCATAGCAATGCCGCCTGCAAATAACAGCAACAGCCCCCAGGGAATGCTGACGGCGGTTTCCCAGTCCAACAGGCGTCCTTGTTCTTTGGCGTCCTTTTTTCCGTTGGGTATAAGAAACATCACCACTACGGCAAACAAAGCTATGGTGCTATCGCCGACCATAGGCATGTCCAGCGCGCCGCTCCAGCCTCCGAACGGGTCTTGACGAGTGATCCAGGCCAAAGCCGTAAGCCCAAACACCAACAAAGTCCGGCGTTCTTCGATCCGCCACGGCCCCGGTTTTGGTAAGACAATATCAGCTTCCAATGTGACATTGCGTGTCAACCATAAAGCCATGATCGGCAAGGACACCAACACCACCGGCACACCGATGCGCATCCATTGGAAAAAGCTAAAGGTCTTGCCGGTAAGCTCTTCATAGACGCCCATGAAAATTACGTTGGGCGGCGTGCCGATGGGTGTACCGATACCGCCAACACTGGCCGCATAGGCAATGCCGAGAATAAGCGCCACGCGCAATTTCGGATTATCTATACCGGATAATATGGCCAAAGCTATGGGCAGCATGATCAGGGTGGTGGCCGTGTTGGAAATCCACATGGACAGAAACCCGGACGCTAGCATAAAGCCGAACACCAGCCTGCGCCCGCTCGACACCCCAACCATGCTCACCATATAAACGGCGAGGCGTGCATGAGCGCCGCTTTTCTCCAGAGCTTTGGCCAACATAAATGCGCCCATCAGCAAAAGGATCACATGACTGCCCAAGGCACTGGCAACACCTTTATGATCAACAATGCCGAACACAGGCAAAAGTGCAAAAGGCACCAGAGACGCCGCCGCAATCGGTACAGCCTCGCTGACCCACCAGATCACCGTCAAGAGGGTAATGCCCGCCGCAATCGCCGCCTTGTCCTCTAGCCCGATCTGTTTGAGACCAAACGTGAACAACAGAGCCAAAATTGGCCCCAGGACAATAAATGCTGACCGTGTGATTTTCATATTTCCCCTTTGAAGTTACAGCAGTCTTAAAGACAATTTTCGACTTAGAACAGCACTAAAATCAATCCACGGCCTGCTATAGTCTTTTGCGTTTAGCTAACGAATATATTCCCTCTCTCCTTCCTCCATTTTTCATGGGTTTGAGCCAAAGCGGGGCAGATGCCCCGTGACGCGARTRAGTGGGCGCCTCTTGCACAAGAGGCATTC
Organism: Robiginitomaculum sp.; assembly: GCA_002733385.1. Lineage (GTDB taxonomy): Bacteria > Pseudomonadota > Alphaproteobacteria > Caulobacterales > Maricaulaceae > Robiginitomaculum_A. Next base: position 50,098 of record NVVO01000004.1, on the reverse strand, counting down.
CCAAGAGGTCGCGCTCGATGGGGGCCGACGCCCTTGCGTCGTACGATGTTAAGGCAACACGTTAGCTCAGTTGCGCACAAAAAGTGCGCCCCCCATCGCCTGCGCCAGAGCTACGGCACTTCCCCCGTAAAAAACGGAGGAAGAAGAGAAAGAAAATTATGTGCTCGTCATTCAACACAACTGCTAGCAAATATTGAAATTGGCAATATAGGCTGTTATAGTTCTGCCATGCGGTATGTATTGACATTTTTATTTTTCATCTTTTTAGCTCCCAATGCCTTTGCGCAAACCCCCGCCGAGGACATTGTATTGGCGGCCCGCGAGCGCACTTTCAGTGGGGTACGCTATGACGGCAGATATATCGGGCTTGCCTATCCGGGCGGTGATGTGCCTGCTGATATTGGTGTGTGTACGGACGTGATTATTCGCAGCTACCGAAATGCGCTGGGCTTTGATTTCCAAAAAGCCGTCCATGAAGACATGAAAGACAATTTTTCCGCCTACCCGAAAATATGGGGTCTGAGCCGACCCGACCGCAATATTGACCACCGCCGCGTGCCAAATATGGAAGCGTTTTTAGGCCGCCAAGGTGCCAGGCTGGCCGTAACCACAAAGCCTGAAGATTATTTACCCGGCGACTTGGTCACTTGGAGATTGGCGGGCAATTTGCCCCATATCGGCGTGGTGTCTGATAAAAAAACCGCCGCGGGCATTCCCTTAATTATCCACAATATTGGCAGCGGCCCTAAGGAAGATGCCTTGTTGTTCACCATACCAACCCATCGACATTACCGGTTTGTACCATCTAAGAACGGTTCGCCTTAAAGGGCGCATGGTCGATCTTTGGTTTTTCCCCCAGCAACAAATCTGCCAGCAAAATCCCCGCACCCGCCGATAGTGTCCAACCCATATGGCCGTGCCCGGTATTGACGGCCAGTCCCGGCTGCACCCTACCAATAAACGGCAGGCCGTCGGCGCTAACCGGGCGAAACCCGTGCCAAGCCTTGGCATGATTGAGCGTTAGGCCTTGCGCAAGTTTGGGATAAACATCGTGCAACATGCCCAGCAATGGCGTGAGGCGTTTGGCAGGCATATTTGTATCAAACCCGGTGATTTCCGCCGTGCCCGCTATGCGCAACGCCCCGTGTAAGGGTGTGACGGCGCAGTGCAAACCGTCGTCAACCACGGGCAATTTTGGGCCAATATTATCCGGAAATTCCATGTCAAAAAATGTAAGAGAATAGCCTTTGACCGGGCGCACGGGGAGACGGATGCCGAGCGGCCGCAATAAGTCCACCGAGCGGGCACCTGATGCTATGATGGTTGTCCCCGCCAGTAAGTCCCCCGCCTTGGTCGAGACGCCAATGATTTTGCCCGCCTCTTGAATGAGAATATCGGCGGGGGTGTCCGTGATAATTTCCCCGCGCTTTTTTAGGAGTGCCCGCGCCAACGCAGTGCAATAATGATAAGCATCGGCTTTGTAATCATCGGGATAATATATGGCCCCGACCAGCTCGCCAGCTATGGGGGTAAGGGCGGGTTCTATTTGCGCGGCTTGTTGRCCGCTCAGCGTTTCTGCCCGCAATCCCAGAGTTTGCAGCTTTGTGGTCAGGGCGGCGGATTTATCATATGTTTCGGTTTCACGGAAAATTTTCAACAGCCCCTTGCCCGTAAAATCATCATCAATATTTAGTTCTTCACGCCAGCTTAGTATATTGGCCACGGAATATTTCGCCAAAGCATAATTGGCTTTGGTCGCATTCCAGTGGCGGGCCGGGGTTGAATGTTTTAAAAATTTCAAACCCCAATTTATCATTTCAGGCTTGAGCAAGCCCGGTAAAGCCCGCATGTTTAAAGTCATGGGCGAAGGCCGCCCCAATAAAGAACCCAACATTTGCCGTGCCACTCCCGGCCCGTTCCACGGATCACAAAGGGACGCATGCACCATGCCGGCATTGGCGAAGCTGGTTTCCAGTGCCACGCCCGCACGAGATTCGATTATCCGCACGGACGCGCCGCGTTCTTGCAAAGCATAGGCGGTGGACAGGCCGATTAAGCCGCCGCCAATAATTTGGAAATCCGGGTGCGCTATGCCCATTTTACACGGGGTCAGGCATTTGAGTTTCGTGGTTCCATGCCGGGATACGGGCGCGAATATCCAGCAGTTTTGCCATGGACAAATCCGCACAGATAAATCCCGGCTCTGCGTGGTCAAGCACCGCGATCACCTCGCCCCACGGGTCTATAATCATGCTGCGCCCCCATGTGGCTCGCCCGCCGTCGTGAACACCACCTTGGGTCGGGGCCAAAACATAGGAACTGGTCTCGACGGCGCGGGCGCGCAACAAAGTGCGCCAATGGGCTTTACCGGTCACGGCGGTGAAGGCGGACGGTATGCTCATAATATGTGCGCCGGCCCGCGCATAATGTTTGTACAAATTGGCAAAGCGCAGATCATAGCAAATGCTCATGCCAATATTAAACCCGCCCGCTTTCGCAATCACGGGGGTGTTCCCAGCTTGGTAATTAGCGGATTCTTTCCAGGTCTCGGCCTCGTTAATGGTGACATCAAACATATGAATTTTATCGTATCTGGCTTTAATTTTACCGTCAGGACCAAACAAAAACGAGCGGTTTGCAGCCTTTCGCTCAGATAGCTTTATAGCCATGGAGCCGATCAAAAGATCAATCCCAAGTTCGCGAGCCAGTGCGCTGAAAAAAGACACGCCCAAAGTCTGTGCTTCCGGTTGAATAGCCGCAAACAATTTTTTGCTGCCGGGCTGCATCAATAATGTGTTTTCCGGCGTGGCGATCAGTTTGGCGCCGTCTTTGTGGGCGGCGCGAATATAGTGTTCAGCCGTCTCCAGATTGGCGGCAATATCGCCGCCGCACCGTAAATTTATCACCGCAGCTCGCATAGCTAACCCGCCAACATTGCGTCAAGTTTTCCGGCCTGCTCCAAAGCCACAATTTCGTCGCAGCCACCAATATGCTGCTCGCTAATAAATATTTGCGGCACACTGGTGCCGCCACCGGATCTCTGGATCATTTCTTGGCGCAATTTTGCGTTCATGCCGACATTGATCTCTTTGAAGCTAATGTTCTTGTTTTTGAGCAATTTCATCGCCTGCCAGCAATACGGGCATAGGGCACTGGTATAAATGGTCACAGATTTCATGAAGTTTCCTTTTGGGTTGGCTCGTCTTTTTTCAAGCTATGGGCCAGGAGTTCTAGCGGAATTTCTAGGGGTCTGACAACCCGCATAAATGTAAGAGCGTCAATTTGAGCAACCCCGGCGCGTTTTAGGGGTTTGGCGCAGGCCGAAAGTGTCGAGCCTGTCGTATAGACATCATCTATGATCACGACACGCTTGTTTTTGAGGCGGTGTTTGTTTTTGCCATAAATATCAAATGCGCCCGACACATTGCGCCGCCGGGCTTTAAACGACAAACTACCTTGAATGGGCGTATTTTTTTTGCGCATGAGAATTTCGGTGTCATAAGGGATATTGGTGATGCGGGATATTTCCCGCGCCAACAATGCCGCCTGATTGAAACGGCGTTGACGCAAGCGGGCTCGGTGCAGGGGAACGGGTATGAGCATGTCTGCCCTATCTAACATCTCCGCTCCGGCCCGCACCATTTGCGCCGCAAAAAAACCAAGCCCGTCCGTGCGCCCGCCATATTTAAAATCAAGCACCAATTTGCGGCTGGTGTCGTCATAGGTAATGGCGGAGCGTGCCTGATCAAATTCTGGCTTATAGGCAGTACATCTTATACACAGGGCATTCTGGCCCTGCTCAAACTCAAAAGGGAAACCACATGCTTGACAACATGGGTCGTCAATAAATTTCAAATTTTGCCATAACTCCACATCCGCTTCCGGCCCGGCCTTAGACAGTACCTGGCCGGTAATCAGGGAATGGGGCGGTAAAAGCGTGTCCAAGAGGTGCCCATAAAGGGTACGCATCCCGCCGGAAATATCTAAAAATGGTACTTTCATTGCAGCCATATTAAGGGCATATCAGAAAAATGACACAAACAAAAACGGCTAAATAAAATGGCTGGTACGAAACAAACACCAACAAAGCCGGGCCCGTTCGATCGCCCACTGGTAAAACACCGGCGGGGCCGGTCGCAAAAACTTTCCGGGGATCGGTTTTTGTATGCCCGCATTGCTGATGATGTCGCGTCTCGGGTTTTGGATGTGTCGCGCAAATTTAAGCGCACATTATTGTTGGGCGACAAGCATTTGACCCATCTGGTGGCGCAAAATTTGGGAACGAAAATAGGCGCGATCATTTATGCTGATTTTACGGCGTACAGCAACGGCCTGGACGTGGTTTGCGATGAGGAGGCTTTGCCGTTCAAGGCGGAAAGTTTTGATTTGATTATCAATTTAATGTCCTTGCACGGGGTCAATCAAGTGCCGGCAGCTCTGGCCAAAATAAAAACCCTGCTTGAGCCGGACGGCTTGTTCCTAGGCGCATTGTTCGGCGGCCAAACTTTGTCCGAACTGCGCCGGGCGATGTATGTGGCCGAGGAGCAAATATATGGCCGTGTCAGTCCGCGCATCTCCAGCATGATCCGGCTTGACCAGGCGACATCTTTATTGGCTGGCAGCGGCTTTGCCCTGCCCGTAGCCGACCGGGACTTGATCACAGTGAACTACACCGACCTGAACACATTATATACGGATTTACGCTTGATGGGCGAAACCAATGGCTTGCTGGCCCGCGACAAGGCGGCTTTATCCGCCCGGTTTTTCCAACTGGTGGAAAAAATCTATGGTCGTGAACATGGCGGCGCTACTGGCAAGTTTGATGTGAGTTTCGAAGTCCTGTGGCTGACGGGCTGGCGCCCACATCCCGCCCAACCCAAACCCCTCAAGCCCGGCTCCGCACAAACAACACTGGCGGGTGCATTAGGTGTTCAAGAGGGTAAATTTTAGGCTTCAGAACTGGCCTGACCCCAATAATTGTAGGACAACAATTTCGGCCCCCGAATATAATCCTCATGCAGCACGTCAATTTTCCACCCAGCGTCCATAAGCAGTTTAGGAATATTGCGACCGCTATGACAACCGCCGGCAATTTTCTGCCAATAAGGATCAATCCGGTTTTGCCATTTGTGCACATTGGCATCAGGCGCCTGACCATGTTCGCAAAACAACAATTTGGCCTTTGGTTTTAGCAGGCGGCGCATTTCTTTCAGCGCCAATACCGGGTCAGGAATGGTACACAAAGAATAAGTCACCACCACGGTATCGGCGCAGGCGTCGGGCAAAGGAATGCTCTCGCCTGACAGACCTAGCCGCTCCAATGGTTTGTGAAATTGGGCTCGTTTGGCAGCCGCTTTTTTCCAGACATGTTCGTCCGGGTCGATGCCGATAAGTTTGGTGATTTTATCCTGATCATAATAAGGCAGGTTATGGCCTGAGCCTATTCCGATCTCAATAACATCCCCATAAGCAAGCGGAATGATTTTCTGTCTTTGCTTGCGAATAGGTTTGGTGGCACAAGCACAGTCCAGAACATGGGGCAAAATATGTCGGTTATAAAATCCCATTTGGCAATCCTCTTATGTACTTTCTAGCCGTCTTTACCCACCAGCATTTTACGGGCGTTTTTCTTAAATTCTTCTTCATTTTCCGCCTGTGCCCGCATCCGCTCTTCCAGATTATAAGGCACGTTAAGGCCGGAGATTGCGGCTGGTCTTATGGCAATGCTATCAACCCAGCGCCGCAGGTGTTCGAACGGTTCAATCTCCACACCAGACCAGGCATGGGTGCGCACCCAACACCAATTGGCAATATCGGCAATTGAATAATCTCCCGCCAGATACTCATTGTCCGCTAACCTTCTGTCCAAAACCCCGAACAAACGCACGGTTTCGTTTTGGTAGCGGTCAATGGCGGGTTGAATTTTTTCGGGGAAATAGCGGTAAAACACATTGGCTTGTCCCATCATTGGGCCAATGCCGCCCATTTGAAACATCAACCATTGGATAACAAGCGAGCGGCCACGGACATCGCTCGGTAAAAACATCCCGGTTTTTTCAGCCAGATAAATCATCAAAGCGCCGCTTTCAAACACCGCAAACCCGTTTCCGTTTTTATTTGGGCCGTTTGCATCCTTGACATCATGGTCAACAATCGCCGGGATGCGGCCATTGGGATTGATTTTGAGAAATTCCGGTTTTTTCTGGTCGCTCGTAGAAATGTCAATGGCTTTAACTTTGTAATCAAGCCCCATTTCTTCCAAGGTCACACTGGCTTTCCAGCCATTTGGCGTGGCTGCGGTATAAAGATCGATCATAATTTTCTCCTGGAAAAATGGATGGTTTCAAGATTTTGCCAATGGCAGGCTTAAGGTGAATATGGTGCCTGCGGCGCTGGTGCTTTGCAAGATCAGATTGCCGCCTTGGGCGCGGGCCAGTTCGCGCGATATGGTCAAGCCAAGACCCGTGCCGCCTTTATTGGCCCCGGTGGTAAAGGCTTTGAACAGGTTTTTTTGTATGTTGGGAGTTATACCAGGCCCGGTATCGATGATGTTAAAACAAGCTTTATCGTCGATAATTTCTACTTCAACCCGCAGTGCAGGCGCTTCACTTTGCCCCAAAGCCTCAAGGGCATTGCGAAACAGATTGTGAAAGATCCGGTAAGTATGATCAGGGTCAATGTGGGCGGTTAAATTGGTATCAACCAAGTTTTTAAACTTGACCTTGGTGGGCATAACTTGATGTTCTGCCAATGCATCCCCTGCCGCCTCGCCAATAAGTGTGGCCATGCGCACGGGTCTCATTTGCGGTTTTTCTTCAACGCTTTGGGAAAACGACAAAGTAGCTTCACATAATTTTACGCCGCGCTCCACGGCCCGCACCAAACGCTCCCCCATGCCTTTAATGCGCTCATCAGGATCACTGGCCAGTCGGTCGGAAATCAATTGGGTCGAGGTCAAGACATTGCGCAAATCATGATTTATTTTGGCCATCGCCATGCCCAATGTGGCCAGACGTTCTTGTTGTTTAAAGGCGGCCCGCACCCCGGTCTTCATGTCGGAAAATTCCCGCTGCAACTGGCCAATTTCGTCCTTTCGCACGGAAACGTCCTCAGATCCTGGCGAAATACGTTTGCGCGGTTCTTTGCGAAACTTGGCCAAGCCGCCAGCCAGCTTACGAATAGGCTTGACGATAATTAACGACAGGGCCGCATAAATCATCAATCCTGTCAGCACGGAGATCGCCAATGACCAGAGCAATATCCGTTTGGAATAATCCCGCATGGCTTGCTTGAGGGCGTGTTGGGGCACTAGAACCTCCAGAGCCTCTACGCCGTCAACTGTCGGGGCCGAGAGGATACGGATATAGGCTTTCCCATCACCAAAAAAATCTTGAAAACTGTCGCGAAATAACGGCAATCTGCGTTTGGTACGCAAATCTACTGTGATGATATTTGCATCTCCCGGCGGCATGCCAAGCACAAGCTGGCTCATACCGTCTCTTTTTTGCGCCACCATGGAAACGTCGGTATCTTGCATAAATCTCTGGCTCAACATCTCGCCGCCTTCGTAATTTGGCACGCCCTCAATGGCCAATGTTAACAGCCCGGCAGATGTTGCCCGCTCCATCAACCATGTTTGGCGGTAAATGGCGGCTGAAGGGATAAAGATCAGCAATTCCGCGACCATGACAAATATAATTGTCAAGACCAATAGCTTTCCTGAAAGCCTGCCTATGAAAAAATTTTCCAACATGTTTACAGACTAACTTGAATACTCAATGAAATCTAGCCATGATACTGGCCAGTTTTCTGGTTTTGGGGGAAAATATTGCCTCGGTGTACCAAGAAGACGCAGCCCGTTTGACGGCTTCGGAGCGGGTTGGGTAGGGCGAAATCATTTTGGTCAAATGGATGATTTTCATTTTATTGGCCATGGCCATACTTATGAGGTGGATGATCTCTCCGGCCCCCTCGCCGACGATTGACGCCCCCAAAATTATCCCCTTGCCGCGAGCGATGATTTTTACCTCCCCTTTAGTAGACCTCTCGGCAATAGCTCTGTCATTTTCCGCAAATTCGAAATGCACGACCCGTATATCCGCGTATTTGTCCCGTGCCGATTTTTCGCTTAGCCCAATAGAGGCCAGCTCAGGCTGGGTATAAATGGCGGCGGGCATGGCATTTGTTTGCGCGCTGGCCTTGAAAAACGGTACAAAATAAAAGTTCTTGATGATGACCGATGCATGCTGCCCAGCCGCGTGGGTCAGMCCGCCGCGCCCCGAAACATCCCCGACMGCATACACACGTTTGTTGGATGTTCGCAGGGTTTTGTCGGTGATAATACCGCCGCGCCCGGTGACAATGCCGGCCGCCTCAAGGTTTAAGCCGTCAATTGCCGGACGCCGCCCAGCAGCCACCAATAAATGTGAACCCGTGAGCGTGGAACCATCTTCCAAATCTACGGCGACGCCGGTGTTGGTTTTGCGGATCAATTTTGTGTTGACGGGCGCGTGAAATATTATGCCTTCGTGCTTGAGCGCGTCGATCAAAACCCTGGCATGCTCCGGCTCTGAATGTGCGAGCGGTTCGGCAATATCAATGATTTCCACCTTGCTCCCCAGTCGCTGAAACGCTTGGCCTAGTTCTAGACCAATTGGCCCTGAACCAATAATCAGTAGACGCGAAGGCAATTCGTCAATGTCAAAAATGTCTTCATTGGTGACAAAGGGCGTGTCTTTGAGGCCCGGAATGGGCGGGGTCGAAGCGCGGCTACCCGTGGCAATAACGATGCGTTTGGCGCGAGTAATTGTCGTGTTGGAAATCACAGTGTTAGCATCTTTAAAACTGGCCCGCTCGCGGATCACCGTGCAGCCAAGGCCTTCGAACCGTTCTTGTGAATCTACTGGTGCGATGGTTTCGATAACGCCTTTAATATGGGATTTGACCTTGGCAAAATCGACCTTTGCCTTGGCGGGCGCGATGCCAAACGGGCCGCCTGTGCTAAATGCGTGGGCGTGTTTTCCCGCCGCAATCAGGGCTTTGGACGGCACGCAACCATAATTTAGGCAATCGCCGCCCATGTCCTCGGCTTCGTATAAAACCACCGAACGCCCCAATTGAGCCGCGCCAGAAGCAATGGACAAACCACCAGCGCCGGCGCCAATGATACATAAATCTACATGATGCTCAGTTTTTGACATTGGCTTCCCTTTATACTTTTGGCTAAATTTTTTTCTTGGAAAATTTCTTATAGGCCACAGGTATCATGGACAATAATATTAGCCCTATAATCGGCAGGATAACGGCCGGGCGGAACATCAGGCCGGACAAGGCCACATCGCTACCCGCCGCCAACGCATCACCGATCCCGTTGCCAACGCTGACATAAACCAAGCTGCCGGGAATAATGCCGAAAAAAGTGGTCAAAACATAATTGCGCACCTTAACATCAAACAATGCGGGAACAATATTGACGATAAAAAACGGAAAAATCGGCACCAGGCGCAAAATGAACAAATAAGACAGTTCGTTTTCTTGCAAGCCCTGCTCAAATTTGCGCATAAACGGCCCGGCCTTGGCGGCTAGACCTGCCCCCAATGCAGAGCGGGCGACAAGAAAAATAACCGTCGCCCCAATAGTGGCCCCAATAACAACGGCTGGCACGCCTGCCTTGACGCCAAATAAAAATCCGGAAAATATACTGAGAAACCCGGCCCCCGGCACAGAAATAGCCACCAGCACCGCATAAAGAGCGATAAAGCCCACAAGTGCCAAAATATAATTCTCCGCCACAAAGGCTTGCAAAAACGCCTGATTGTCCCGTAAGGCATCAAGGCTGATATATTTAGGGCCGCCTAGGGCAAAAAACACGCCAAGCGCGGCGGCGATAATAATCAAGGGCAAGAACCGCTTCAGGTTTGATTTGGGTTCGGGCGTAATATCAGTCATGTTGTCGGGATCCGTGCTGTTTTTGATTTATTGAACAAGAAGTATAGGGCGGTTTATGCTCTGGTCATAGGCATTTTTAAACCGGGTCTGCCCCACCGCGTTGTGGCATTATTCGGGGCACAAATTGTATGCCGCGCGGTGGGGCAGGAGGGGTTCCCGCCGCCGAGACATGGGCCGTAGAGAGGGGGGTACGGGACCGGGGCACGGCAGCGGGAAGTCGGGCGGCAGACACATATGACGCGCATGACACGCGTTTTGACGCAAAAACCCTGATGAACAGGGTCTTGATCGGTATTGTCAAAACATTGTGCGCATATGCGCCTCCCAAACCATTCAGTCTTTAATAGCAAGGTTTTTTGTAGATGCACTTCAAGTCCGTTCACAAAGCCGTGCAGTGTTCGTGGGGGTTGATTTGTCCCATTGTTTATGTGAGTTTTTGCTGGTTGTCCTTATCCTTATGGGTTGACTTGGCTTTTCTAGGCATCTAAGTACGCCTCCTTGAATTTATTTGTGCGCAGGGTGCGCCTGTATATGTAGTGAGACCGATATGAAACGTACTTTTCAACCTTCCAAAATTGTCCGCAAACGCCGTCACGGCTTTCGGGCCCGCATGGCCACAAAAAACGGCCGTTTGGTTTTGGCGCGTCGCCGGGCCAAAGGGCGCAAGCGCCTGTCCGCCTAAGAGACACGATGACAAGACCCGATTGCAAACTCGGAAGGCTGAAAAAGCGTTCCGAGTTTTTGTATGTCAGAAATGGACGCTACCAGGCCCGCCCGACAATTGTCATACAAATGCGCGGTCACTCTGCACGCAAAGACGGGATAAATGTCGGGTTTACGGCGACCAAGAAAATCGGCAATGCCGTGGTGCGCAACAGGTGTAAACGGCGCTTGCGAGAACTGGCGCGCGCTTTATTACCCCTGCACGGCAAGTCCGGGTTTGATTATGTATTTATCGCCCGTGCAAAAACCGCGCACGCCCATTGGCCGGACTTGCAAAAAGATGTTGAGAAAGCGCTTTTAAGACTGGCGTAAATGCGTATAAAGCCCAAAACCAAACACACGATATAAACGAAAGCGACCTCATGGACGACCAAAAACGATTTGTACTGGCACTGCTGCTCTCTGGTCTGATTATGGCCGGATATTATTTCTTATTTGCTAAACCCGCAGGTGAAGAAGCCGTGCGCCGCGCCCAGGAAGAGCGGCTCGCTACCAGCCAGCAAACCCAACAACAAATTGTCACGCCCGCCCAACCAATAGACCGGGCCGTATTGATCGCAAAAGGCACCCGCATCAAAATCGAAACACCGTCCTTTAGTGGCTCGTTTTCGACCACCGGTTCGCGGTTTGATGATCTACGCCTGAAAAGCTATAACCAAACCATAGACGAAGACGCACAAACAGTTATTTTGTTTTCACCCCAGGGGGCCGACCACGCCGCCGAAGTGTTTGATAACTGGGTTTTAGAGGGCGGCGGCACAGGTGTGGAGACAAATTGGGGCGTGGTCAGCGGAGATATACTCACCCCGACCAGCCCGATCACCCTCAGATATGACGGCGACGGGTTTAGTGTGCAGCGGCTGGTCAGTGTTGACGAAAATTATTTATTTACTCTCGATGATACGGTCACCAACACATCGAGCAGGGAAATCTCGCTGGTACGCAAAGGCGCGGCCCGGCAATACGGATTACCGGCGGATTTAACCAATTTCCCGTTTATTTTGCACGAAGGTGCCATTGCCGTCACCGATAACACCAAAAAAGACATAAATTACAAATCTCTGGCCAAAAAGAAAACGGTGACCGAAGAAGGTGAAGCCGGCTGGATCGGACTTACAGACCGGTATTGGCTATCTGCTGTCATCGCGCCGCCTGGCCAACAAATGCGCGCCAGTTTCAGCTATAAAAACCGTAACGGCACAGATGTGTATGAAGCCGGATATGATTTGGCCCCGACGGTTTTAAGCCCCGGTATTTCCATAAACTCCACCGGTTATATTTACGCCGGCGCGAAATCACATGCCTTGCTTGACGAATATACCCAAAGTAAAGGCATTGCCCGCCTTGATTTGGCGGTTGATTATGGTCGGCTCGGTATTTTAACCAAGCCCATGTCCTGGGGCTTGACCAAGCTGGGCAATATGACCGGCAATTTTGGTGTCGGGATTTTGCTGATGACGCTCATCCTCAAATTGGCATTGTTTCCCCTCAACAACAAAGCCTATTCGTCCATGGCCAAAACCCGGGCTTTACAACCCAAGCTGAAAAAATTGAAAAAACGTTACGGCGAAGACCGGGTGAAAATGCAGCAAGAAACTATGGCACTGTATAAAAAAGAAGGGGTGAGCCCGGTGGCTGGTTGTTTGCCAATGATCCCGCAAATGTTCATTTTCTTTGCTCTGTACAAATCATTGTTTATCACCTTTGAAATGCGTCATGCGCCGTTCTTTGGCTGGTTGAAAGATTTATCAGCCCGCGATCCATTGTCCATGCTCAACGGGTTTGGACTGTTCCCCTGGGACGGTATTCCGGTTGAGTTCTTGTCGTTCTTTGCCCTTGGGCCATTGGCGTTATTATACGGCATCACCATGGCCATGATGCAAAGCCTGAACATACCGCCAACCGATAAAATGCAAGCGCGGATTATGCAGTGGCTCCCGATATTCTTTATGTTTATTTTGGCACCCTTTGCTGCTGGTTTGCTTCTATACTGGGTATGGAACAATATTCTCACCATCTTCCAGCAATACTACATCACCCGCAAACATAAGGTCGATACGCCGCTGGATGCATTTTTCGGCAAGGTTTTTGGCAAAAAATCCGACAAGCCTGCGAATAAGTAAACATGAACGGTGATCAAGACAGTTCCGATATAAAAGCCCACATAGAACTTGGGCGGCGTCTATTTGCGCGTCCGGTAGACTTTGTCAAAAGCGTGGTCGGGCTGGAGCATTTGCCGGATGCGAGCTTGCCAGAGATATGCTTTGCTGGCCGCTCCAATGTCGGTAAATCGTCCTTGATCAATGCTTTGTGCAATCAAAAAGGTTTGGCGCGGGCATCAAATACGCCGGGCCGCACCCGCGAGCTCAATTATTTCAATATGTCAGACCGGCTTTATCTGGTTGATCTTCCTGGCTATGGCTATGCCCGTGCCTCCAAAACCGACATTGCTCACTGGACAAAACTAACGCGGGATTTCTTACGGGGCCGCGCACCCTTACGGAGGATTTTCTTGCTGATCGACAGCAGACGCGGCATTATGGAAGCGGATAAAGAGGTCATGGCCATGCTCGACGAGACAGCCGTACCCTACCAAATCGTCCTGACTAAAATTGACAAACTGAAAAAGGGCCAGCTCGAAAAGGTTTTCGCAGACAGCCAACAAAAAATCTCCAAACGCCCGGCGGCGCATCCTGCCGTATTGGTGACCTCCGCCGAGAAAAAATCCGGTCTTGATGAATTGCGGGCTGAAATTGTCAGTTTGGCTTTACCAGAAAATGAGCTATAAGCGCACTATGTTAAAACCAAGTCAAAACGAAGCCGCCAGAGAAAACAGTGGCTGGGCCAGCGCAAAAACCCTGTCCGAAGCCCTGCCCTTTATCCAGCGCTATGCAGGTAAAACCGTGGTGATAAAATTTGGTGGTAACGTCTTTGGGGATGTTTCATCTGGCACGGATTTAACCCGTGCCTTTGCCAATGATGTGGTTTTACTTAAACAATTTGGCGTACGTCCAGTCATCGTCCACGGCGGCGGGCCGCAAATCGGCTCCATGCTCAAACGCCTCGGCATTAAAAGCGAATTTAAGGACGGGCTACGGGTTTCCGATCTCGAAACCGTGGAAGTGGCCGAAATGGTGCTGTCTGGTGCGGTCAATAAAAACCTGGTGGCTGCCATCAATCAGGCCGGCGGGCGGGCCGTGGGGCTTTCGGGTCGGGACGCCGGACTGATGACCGCAACCAAATTACGCGATGATCTCGGCTTTGCCGGGAAACCCAGTAGCACTGATATTTCAGTTCTCGATGTTTTGGCCGCCGCTGACCCAGGGTTTATACCCGTGGTCTCGCCGATCAGTTCTGGCGAGAATGGCGAAATTCTTAATGTCAATGCTGATACGGCCGCAGGGGTGCTGGCCGGAGCCTTGGGCGCGGAGCGTCTTATGTTGCTGACGGATATTGAAGGGGTTTTGGACGCGAACGGGAACTTGCTCACCAGTCTTTCCCCCCAAGACGTAAACACACTGATCCAGGACGGCACGGCAAAGGGCGGTATGATTCCAAAACTGCAAACGGCTCTAGACGCCCGCAAAGCCGGGGTGGAAGCCGTGGTGATTTTGGATGGTCGGCGCAGCCACGGCCTGTTGGTCGAGTTGTTTACGGACCAGGGTGCAGGGACATTGATCCGCTAATATGACCAGAGTTCCAACATATTTACTGCTTGCAGGCTGTTTGTTTTTTATTGGGGTTTTGAGCGCCGCACAAGATGTGTTGCCAACGCCAGAAACAATTGAGCAACCCCCGTGGGAGGTTTGCAACGAGACTTCATTTGTCCTCGACATTGCCATTGCCGGTACCGCGAAAGACCAGGCGGGCGCGCCTATGACGGTGCGCGGCTGGCAGAATTTACGTCCCGGGCTTTGCCGGATTGTAGACGTGGAAAAAGGTACGCCGCGCTTTGTTTATGCCCGCAGCGCAAATCTACACCAAGGCGGGGTGCGCGAATGGAAGGGACGTCACGAATATTGCGTGTCCGGTGAAGACTTTACGGCCAAGACTGACATTAGTTGTGCCTTGCAAGACATGGTCGCGGCCAAATTTTTGCAAGTCGTGCCAACCGAGCGCCATACGGCATTTACCGAACCGGAAGATTTTGGTCGCCGGGCCGAGACCGCAGGTCTGCAACGGCTGCTGGGCGATAACAATTATGATATTAAACGCATTGATGGTCGTCCGGGCAAACGCACACGCAATACATTGAACAAGTTTTTGAAAGACCAGGGGCTGAAAACCAATATCACTGTGGCGGCGCAATATGCTGCTTTGCAAAAAGCAGCGGTGGAAGCCAGGAAAACCGTTGGTATCAAAGTTTGCAATAAATCCAGTGCACGGATTTGGGTGGCATTGGCCTATAATAGCGGCGCAGGCAAAGAAGCCCGTGGCTGGTGGCCGGTTGCAATGGGCCGTTGCGTCCAACCCTTTGCCGAAAATTTAAAAAACCGCGATGCCCATTATTATGTGCGCCAGGAAAACGCGGGCGCCGCTGATAAAATCTTGCAAGTGGCAGCGGACAAAGGCGGGCTATATTGTGTGGGTGCGTCAACATTTGCGTCACTCCAACACGAGTTTTGCCGAGACCGGGGCTATATTCCCGTCCGCTTTAAGCCAGTTCCAGCAGACAAGCCGGGCGTGGTTATCAATTTGCAAGACGGTGATTTCAACATTGCGCCGGTGAGCGGGCTTAGGCCATGACGAGGGCAGGTTCGACCCAACCGCTTGCCCATATCAATAGTTGGATTTTTGATCTCGACAATACATTATACMRTGCRGAYAATGMNNTTTTTKCGCAMRWWWTSKNGNTAATATCACCAAATATATMAGCCGYTATYTRGCYYTGCATAGGRCSGAYGCCCKKATTTTRCAAAARCAATATYTGGCARAATACGGCACATCYTTGTCCGGGCTSATGGCTGTWCACGGYATGGATCCMGCRGATTTTCTTGATTATGTTCATGATGTKGAYCTGGRYTTYCTCAARCCAGACCCAAAGCTGTATGCGAAGCTGGATGCACTGCCCGGCAAGAAGTATATTTTTACCAATGGGTCGCGTGGGCACGCTAAAAATATTGGAGAGCATATGGAAATTTACGATTTATTTGACGGGGTATTTGCCATAGAAGATATGGATTATACGCCCAAACCCAAACGCTCCGCTTATGAAAAATTTATTGCGCAATACGGTATTGACCCAAACCTTGCTCTGATGGCGGAAGACACGCCGCTCAATTTACGCGTTCCCAAAGCCATGGGCATGGCCACGCTTTTGGTCGGGCCAGAACAAGGTGAGCAAGGCCAGCAAGCCAATTACGTCGATCACCATAACAAAGATTTGTTGAGTTTTTTAAACCACCAATCTAATAATTATCTTTTTGAACGCTGAGAAAGAATTTCAAATGGCACACGATATTGAAACCACCATCAACCAAGGCTGGAGCGACCGTAAAACATTATCGGCATCAACTGGCGGCGATATTCGCACAGCGGTTGATGCGGCCCTGGCCGGGCTTGATAACGGACAATACAGAGTAGCTGAACCAAAAGAAAACGGACATTGGCAGGTCAATCAATGGCTGAAAAAAGCGGTATTGCTTGGGTTTAGGCTCAATCCCATGCGCGCTATTGGCGGCGGCCACGGCGGGTCACTGTGGTGGGACAAGGTTGCGCCAAAATTCGAGGGCTGGACGGACGGTGATTTTGATAAAGCTGAACTACGGGCCGTTCCCGGCGCTATTGTCCGGCGCGGGGCCTATATTGCGCCGGGCGTTGTGCTGATGCCAAGCTTTGTCAATATCGGCGCACGGGTGGGTGCGGGCACCATGGTGGACACATGGGCATCCATTGGGTCTTGTGCCCAGGTCGGCGAGCATTGCCATATTTCTGCCGGGGCAGGCATTGGCGGCGTGCTGGAGCCTTTGCAAGCCAACCCGACCATTATTGAGGATCATTGTTTTATTGGTGCGCGCTCCGAAGTGGTGGAAGGTATGATCGTGCGTGAAGGTTCGGTGCTGGCTATGGGCGTGTTTATTTCCGCCTCGACCAAAATCGTTGACCGCAAWACTGGAAAAATCATTTACGGCGAAATCCCGCCCTATAGCGTTGTCGTGCCCGGCGCTTTGCCTGATAAAAACGGCGGCCCAAGCCTGGCTTGCGCGGTAATTGTCAAAACCGTTGACGAAAAAACTCGCGCCAAAACCGGTGTYAAYGAACTGYTACGGGATTAAAACGTAAACCTAATCTTCAATCTCTTATGYTAKRYAYGRYKCTSAWTTWTKGGAGYGAWCATGSYKGCRCRWCAWAMMAMARCKASKGGCGAACAMARAKTTKCGRCCTCTAARTCKGMSKTRYMMRAAWSGCCWAARCASGARTTTTGCGGKRYKKTWTTTGAYRCCCTWAGYCCGRTYGAGAYKYTRGAKMSGTGTAAATCCGTCAAGRTCACKGATAANTTTCNGMTATATTGTCACCCCGAATGTGGATCATGTTGTGCGCATGAGCAAACAGCCAGATGTGTTTAAACCCTTGTACAAGCCCGCATGGCTGTGTGTGTGCGATTCGCGGATATTGGAATTGCTGGCTAAATTTTCCGGGCTAAAATTACCCGCTATACCGGGGTCTGATCTAACGGCGCAATTGTTTGATAATGTCATTAAGCCAGACGATAAGGTGAATGTCATCGGCGGCGATAAAGATGTCATTGATGCGGTCATTGCCCGCTACGGCTTGACCCGCTTGGCCCATCACCAGCCGCCCATGGGCTTGCGTCGCAATCCCCAGGCCATTGACACCGCCGCACAATTCATCGTCGACAACCCGGCCAATTATACCTTTATTTGTGTCGGTTCACCCCAGCAAGAAATGGTGGCAAAGGCGGCCCTGAAACGCGGCGACGCAAAAGGTTTGGGCCTGTGCGTCGGGGCGTCTTTGGATTTCTTGGCTGGCAAGGTCAAGCGTGCGCCGAAATGGATGCAAAAAACCCGGCTTGAATGGCTACACCGCCTAACGTCTGAGCCGGGTCGTATGTGGAAACGCTATCTGGTCGAAGGCCCGAAAATTTTCCTCATCTGGTTTAAATGGCGCAAATGTCATCGGCAAAACAAGCGCCAGAACAAACCCTAAATTTTGTCCGGATAGATCGGGGCAATATCGGTAGGGATGTGGCTGGTCGACGCCAAGATTTGTCTCGCATGGTCGTCCAGTTTTTTATAGGTCGCCAAAAACACCTTGGTGTCGGCATAACTGCCATTGCCTTGTAGTACGACGATAGTACCGGTCAGGTCGGAAATCGCTTGCTCAAATTTAGCAAAATCCAGGCGGTAACGGTTCTCGTCTACGTCCCAGCTAAATGCACCCATCTCCTTGAAATAACTATATTGATAGGCCGAGCCGCCGCCGTGGGCGCTGTCCGTACCAAAGCGCATGGCCCGGAACAATCCGGTGAAATACGTGGCCAAAAACGCCCGCTTTTCCGACGCCGGTAATTCGCCGCGCTGCATCATATACAAGATATTATAAGCCCCCATAACATCGGCCTTGCCTTCTTCAATGGTTGTATAAAGCTCCTGCAATGCGGCGCTGACGGTGGTTTTTTTACCGTCAATTTCTATGGTGCCCGGCCCCAGAGAGTGGGACAATTCATGGAACAGGGTGTTAAAGGACATGTATTTTTTAACCAATAACCCCGACTGATCCGCCACCAATACATGGGCGGCCATAGGGGCAAGGATTAAATCAAATTTCGCCCCCAGTACATTGTTGAGCAGAACTTTTTTGGCACCTTTGGCTTCGCGAACCCGCTCGTCATTGGGCAAATTAAAAGCGATTGTCTGCACGCCCGGTACATTGTCGCCGCCGCCGCGGATTTGGTAGGACATGATGATCGGGCTTTCAAACCCACGCTTGAAATTTTTATAACGATCGTCTACCGGCAGGTTTTTTTCCATATCCACCAGAAATTTTTTATATTTGGAAACGGCGGCGCTTTCATCTGGGTTTTTAATGGTGATAAAAGCTTCAAATGCGGTTTTGGTGTTGTATAATTTATCGGTGTAAACTTCGTAAGGGCCAATGACCACCTCAATGGGCGTGTTTTTCAAATCCATCCAGGCCATTTCACTGGCGAAATAATCATCGTCGAGAAAAGCCTTTGCCCGCAAGCTCAGGAATTTTTTCAAAGACGGATTACTGGTCATATTTGCCGCTTCGCGCAATTTGGCCGCCGCTGGTACCAGCCACTGGGCGTAGACCTTTGAATAGGGTTCAGCCACCAGACCGTCGTCCTTGCGGTAAATGATTGTGTACCAGGAACGAAAAGCTTCCTCGTCGTCAGGGTTTGCCGCTATCCAGGCTTCAAATTCTTGCTTAGTCATGTCGACTGGATAAAATCCGGCCCCGCGCGGTTTGGCTTTGTCGCCCCAAAACGGATGGTCGTCATCCAGTGAGTCCCAAGGGCCGAAATGTCGATCAAACATGCTCAATAACAAAGTTTTTTGCGGGTTATCTGATGCCGCAATCGCGGCGCGGATTTGCGGATTTTGTCGCTCGACCTGGCGCAAATAAATTTCGTCCATATAACCCGCCGCCTCTATGAGCAAATTAACCACTTGGCGCTGCTCATCATTGAGGAAATTGGTATCTGTGTCGGTAAGATCGACCTCGGCAATTTTGTCATAGCGGCTTTGTAGCTCGCTGGCCGTCTCACTGGCTGGTTCACTGATTGTCTCTGTCATTTGGCCTGTTGGCGTTTCCGGTGCGCAGGCAAATAATAATGCGCCAGCGGCAGTGGCAATAAGGAGTGTACGCATAATGATGTCCTTTGTAAATTTTCGCAAGTATAGCACTTATGCAGATATAGCCAATACGTAATCACCCCGTCATTTTCCTGGCGACAATTGGATTATGGCGCAAATTGTTCGAACAGCTCCCGGGCGGTTTGTTGTCGTCCAGCATAGGCTTTGGGTGTGATGCCGTACCATGATTTAAACGCCCGGTTAAAGGCACTTTGCTGGCTATAGCCCAATTTTTCGGCAATCTCCGACAAAGACATATTGTCGGTCAGAAGGGCCTCGCATTTGTCACGGCGTACCCGCTCAAGTAAAGTGCGAAAACTTGTGTTCTCTGCGGCTAGAGATCTGCGCAAACTCCGTGAGCTGACACCAAGATGCAATGCCGTTTGGGTTAAATCAAATGGGCCAAGCCCGCCGCCGAGTTGCAAAACCTTTGTGACCAATTCATTAAATGACCCAGTGTGTTCCAATTTGGCCAATTCAATATCCAGACGAGCGCATATTTCTGCTAACACACTTGGATTGGCTTGCGGCAGGGGTGCGTCAATAGCCTCTAAATCAATGACCAKWGCATTTTCTTGCTGCCCGAATAGCACCGGGCAATCAAATATCTCTTCGTAATGTCGCCAATAAGACGGTTTGGCATGTCTAAGATGCACGGCGTTGATTTTYTTGTYATGCACCCAGGACAGCCAGCGACCATAGGCGGCGTGGCCAGCCATTACCGCATCGGTAATGCGGCGGCTATATTCGGGGTTTTCAAAATTTGGCATCCATTTTAAATATACTAGCTGGCCTTCAATCACCAAATGGGAACGGCCCAATTGTTGTGTTAGAGGTTGGTAACGAATATTGATTAAAATCGCCTGGCGTAAAGTATCACAACACAAGAGAGCGTGACCCAAATCACTCAATGAAGCCGGGCGGATATGCTTGCCGCACAATAAACCAATATCGGGTTTTCCGGTTAAGTCCTCTGCTTTGGCCAGCACTGTATATAAATGTTCAACCGGATAACGGCGACGGTTTTGAGCGCCTTTCTGCTCATCAGGTATGAGCGCCAATAAAGCGTCTTTAGATGCACCTAGCGAAATACATGTGTTTACAAAAGAGAACAGATATGTTTCTGACATTGTCGACATAAATACCGTATTCTTGAAAGTTGGATTTAGGGTTAAACGGGTAATGGGGCTTTGCAGCGTCTTCCTTTTTTGGCCTAAATTGTATATTTATTTGGCCTAAAATGTCAAGACGGAATATTTTTTGTGGGCTACACATAAAATCAACTTGGGGCGCAAGTTTTGTTCGCGGTGTTGGTCGGGGCGCTTAACACCACTAACAATTTAGCATAAACCCGTGAAAAGGGTTGCGACCACGAAAAAACCGCCTGCAACGGGGCGCGAAGCAGACGGCCTTATGATCTCTAAAAGAGACCGCTATTGTCTAGGACAAGTAAATCTCCATATCAAGTCTGAAATGCAACTTATCAGCTTTTTAATATATTATCTCCAGCGAGATGAGTTTTTCGGATTTTTTTTCTTTGATTATATGTTCTTGCGGGCGTTTTTGTCTCGGGCCCGCAGCAGCCTTAGCCGCAACGCATTGATTTTGATAAACCCGCCTGCGTCGGCTTGGTCATAAACATCATCTTCTTCAAAAGTGACATGTTCCTGGGAATAAAGCGAATAAGGCGAGGTGCGACCAACGATGTCGCAATTGCCTTTATAGAGCTTTAGCCGCACCATGCCTGTGACCAATTCCTGGGATTTATCAATGGCGGCTTGCAGCATTTCGCGTTCAGGCGAATACCAATAACCGTTATAAATCAGCTCGGCATATTTTGGCATCAGCTCGTCTTTCAGATGTGCGGCACCTTTGTCCAGAGTGATTTGCTCAATACCCCGATGCGCCATCAGCAAAATAGTACCGCCGGGGGTTTCATATATACCGCGGGATTTCATACCGACAAAGCGGTTCTCCAGCAAATCCAGCCGCCCGATGCCATTGGCACCACCAAACTCGTTTAGATTGGCCAAAAGCGTTGCGGGGGACATAGCCTCGCCGTCAATACTGACCGCATCGCCGCGTTCAAACCCGACCTCGATATATGTGGCTCTATCTGGCGCGGCTTCAGGGCTAACCGTGCGCTGGTAGACAAATTCCGGGGCTTCGACACCGGGGTCTTCAAGGGCCTTGCCTTCGGACGAGGTGTGCAACAAATTGGCATCAACAGAAAACGGCGCTTCGCCGCGTTTATCCGTGGCGATTTCAATGTTGTGTTTCTCGGCGTATTCTATCAATTTAGTGCGCGAGTTTAAATCCCATTCCCGCCACGGCGCGATGATTTTTATCTCCGGGTTGAGCGCATAATAGGCCAATTCAAACCGCACCTGGTCATTACCTTTTCCGGTCGCTCCGTGGCACACCGCATCGGCCCCGACCATATGGGCAATCTCGATCTGGCGTTTGGAAATCAGCGGCCTTGCAATAGAGGTACCGAGCAAATACAGGCCTTCATACAAGGCGTTAGCGCGAAACATTGGGAAGACAAAATCGCGGACAAATTCTTCGCGCAGATCGTCAATRAAAATYTCCTTGACCCCSGCSGCYTCRGCYTTDCGCCGYACCGGTTCCARCTCYTCGCCTTGRCCSAGATCAGCCGTAAAGGTGACAACCTCACAGCCCTTTTCCTCTTGTAACCATTTCAATATAATCGACGTGTCAAGCCCGCCCGAATAGGCGAGCACGACTTTTTTTGGATTTTGCATAATGAGCACTCCCATTCTATTTGAGAAACTCACATAGCCCAAAAGTGTTACTGATTCATAGCCTTAAGTCCGTTTATCCGGATCGTTTTTCCAAACCAGAAAAGAATAAACAAAAGAGAATATGGCAATCGCCAGGACAAACCCTACAAGAATCATAAGCGCGATTTCCGGCTTCGTAATAAATGCGCTGACCAAACTTAACAGCCCCGCCCCGACAAACATACGGCCACCTAGGCGGTGGGTTTTATCCCAAGCTAAATCAGAACTGAGAGTCCACGGCGTTCTTATGCCCACCAGGAAATTGCGCTTGAACTTGCCCATGATATTGCCGATGAAGATAAAAAATGCGCTCATGGCAATCACGATAAACGAGATGGGCAGTGTGGATATTTCCGGTTCTGCCTCAACATTTATATAGCTATAGGAAATGAGGCCGGAGATGCCAACAAACAGTACCATTAAGAGCCCCCATATATATGTGTAGGGTCGTCTATTGGCGTCTACACTTGCCTGCACGGGTTCTATTTTGGGGATGAAAGCGAACACGGCAAAGGTAAAAGCCGTGGTAAGGGGCATTATAAGCAAGTTGAACAAAACTTCTCCTTTTGAGCCGTAGCGGTCAGGTACACCGTCGGCGTTCCAGTGCACCGGGTATTGCTCCAGTTCTGGCAACCCCATCCAAGTATAAAATGCCATGCCAAAAACCAAAAGCAGGCAAGCCCAGCTAAACATTGTTATTTTTCTCATATCCTACTTCTCCTTGTGATTATCCTTTTGAGTACCAAACACATCCATAAGCGCCGACACCACTTCGTCGGCAACCGTAACATTGAGGCGGTAATAAATATGGTTGCCCTTGCGCTCCGATTGGATCAAGCGGGCCTGCTTGAGCACAGCGAAATGTGTAGACAAGCTGGGCTTGGACATATCATAAGCCTCAGCAATTTCGCCCGCGCTCAGCCGACCATTGCGAAGCCGTTTTAGAATGTCACGGCGCACCGGATGGGCTAGGGCTTTGAATGCTTTGCTATTTAACATATTATCTAATTAGCAATTATTCTAAATAGAGTCAAGGACATTGCGCAAATGTGTTTACAAAGGCCGGCAACACGCTTAATTATTTTACCCTATAGGGGAAAATAATGGCACAACAGCAAACCGAAGAACAACCGCAGGCGGGGCCAGTACCTGAAAATGCACCTGATATACCAGAGCAAACATCACCAGAGCCAACATCACCAGGGGACGTACCTGCAAACCCCGAAAATGTCGCACAACCGGCGCCAGAAAATACCGACACAGGCTCACCTGAGACTGTCCCTGGCACAAGTGATGTTGTGCCTACCGCAGACGGATTTTCGCTGTCCGGTCTGTTAGACAGTGCCAAAGAACTGGCAGGCAAAGTTTTTGGACAAATGTTTGATTGGCTGACCAGCCCGGCGTTTTTGGTGATGATTGCCGTGGTGGTTTTGGGTTATTATCTGGCCCGGTTTATCACCAAAAACCTGATTAAACGTGTCGATTTTTTCCGCGAAAAACCTGAAGACGGCAAATTATTGAGGCTCAAAAAAATCGCTTGGCAATTGCGGGATCTGATCTTTCCCGCCGTGCTCATTATCTTGTACGCCGCCGCCTCTCCGATTTTGCAAAACATTCCTTTTTTAGGCCAAAATTGGCTGGTAAAAATCGCCCAGGGCCTGGCGGTGGTGTTTTTGCTGTACACGGCGATTCGGCGGTTTATCAAACATCCCTTGGTTCAAAAAGCCGTGATCTGGATTGCCATCCCGGTGGCGGTGTTGAAAGTGTTTGGCTGGTTTGACGAATTTCAAGTGTTTTTGCAAGAAGACGCCAGATTGGAGATTGGCAATATCTCAATCCCGGCCTGGAGCGTCGCCAATATTTTGATATTTGGTTCCATCCTGTTCTGGATCGGGCGCATCTCCAACTCCAAAGGCAAAGAGGTCATTCACAAGCAAGAAAGTATTGATGCGGGAACCCGCGAAGTGTTTTCCAAAATTTTTGAACTGATATTGTTTGGTGTCTTGTTCGTCTTGCTGATGAATATTGTAGGCATTGATCTGGGTGCGCTGGTTGTGCTGGGCGGTGCTATTGGCCTCGGTTTGGGTTTTGGTTTGCAACAAATCGCCGCCAATTTTATCTCCGGCATGATATTGCTGTTAGACCGTACCTTAAAAGTCGGCGATTATGTGGTGCTGCCCGATGGCCGCGAAGGCTTTGTGGAAGCACTCAACATGCGTTCAGCCACCATCGAGACCACGGACGGCAAAGACATTATGGTGCCCAATGTCAAATTTATTGAAGATGCTTATGAAAATTGGACCCACAAAGACCCGCGACAACGTTATGAGGTGTATTTCAGCGTCGCCTATGATACCGATATTGACAAGCTGGAAGATATTTTAATCCCCGCCGTCTCCAAACATCCAAGTGTCTTGCAAGAACCGGAACAGCCGGATCTGGAACTGCGCGAATTCGGTGATTTCGGCATAAAATTCGCCATAGAATTTTGGTGCGACGGCATAGACGACGGCGAAAATAAATTTACCTCTGATCTAAATTTTATCGTCTGGCGCACCTTGAAAAAACACGACATAAAAATGCCATTGCCACAAACAGAAATACGGATTTTGAAAGATTGATATAGCTCTTTTAAGCTGGGGTTTGGTATTAAAACTAATTATGTAGTTGACAGGGGGCGTTGCCGCGTTATTAGGGCGTAAATTTCAACTAAGGAATTAGTTTATGGCGCGTCCAAAATCGAAAAACCTAACCAAAGCTGAGCAGCGTATTATGCAGGTGCTCTGGCACCGGGGCGAAGCCAGCGTGCGCCAGATCGCGGCGGATATGTCCCGTGAGCATAATCTGGCCTTGACCACGGTACAGACCACAACCCGGATATTGGCGGACAAGGGCTATGTGAAATCGACCAAACAGGGCCGGTCACTTATTTATAGCCCGCTGATCAGCAAACGCACGGCCCAGGCCCAGGCCCTCAAAACCCTGCTCGGCGGTTTGTTTGATAATTCGCCGCAGCTTTTGGCCCAACATTTGGTCGAAGCAGACGATTTATCCGAGGCCGACATCAAAGCTTTGCGGGCATTGCTCGACAATCATATATCAGGAGACAGCCTATGACGTATTTTGAAACCATTGCTGTGATCGGAGTTAATGTGCTTTGGCAAAGCGTCCTGTTGGCCCTTGTTGTTTATGGCGCACTTGCTCTTTTGCCTTCAAGCCAAATTAAAACCCGATATCACGTTGCCCTTGGTGGCCTGTTGGGCACAGCACTCCTGCTTGTCATGCCGTTTTTTCCGGCCTGGTCATTTGGAGTTGTTAAAACCGCAGCACAGCCATTCAATTCAATGTCGCCCGAATTGCTTGCATCTGCATTACCTGTAGAACCGTTGTCGTTATTACCTTCAATCATGCAAACCTTGCCGCACCAAACCCCGGATGTCCTACCTGCCTTATTGGCCGTTTTGTGGATGTCTGGCACATTGATAGCCGCTACCCGTTTAGGTCTGGCAGGGTGGCAGACGGGAAAACTACGCCGTCGTTTGCGCCCGGCACGTACATATGGACAAGGTGGTTTATCCCGACCAGTTACGATTATGAGCAGTCCAGATGTCGTCACCCCTATGGTGTTTGGCTTGTTAGGCCCGACCATCGTCGTACCTACGGATTTAGACCTTGATTTGTCGAAGATAGAAACGCGAGTGGTGCTTGAACATGAAATTGCCCATATCGTCAGAGGTGATCTATGGATGAATTTGGCGCAGAGAATTGTGTTAGCGCTTATGTGGTGGTGCTTACCGCTATACTGGATCAACCGTCAAATTGGTGCGGAGCGCGAAAATTTGTGCGATGCTATGGCTACCGCACATATTACAAAAACTTCGCCAAATATAAATAACCCTGCCCGGGTTTTAGCAAGCGTATTGATCGGATTTGCCGAGCAAAGATCAACTATGTCGTCACCTGTGCTGGCGATTGGCATACACTCATATGCAACACAATTGGCAAAAAGGGTACAGCGGTTGTGCGATACAAAACCGGTGCCGCGCTTGTCGAAAAAACTATGGCCATCCTCATTTCTGGCAATTCCGCTGACATTGGTCATGTTGTCTTCGATCACACCACGGGTGGTGGCTGCACCGCCGCCGCTAGAATCATCAAACCTTCTCGCCAACAACCAAACACACAACAGCAAACCCGGCCAAACAGTGGTTAATAAGGCTGCAACCGAGAGCGACCAAACCCCTGAAAAGCATACGAAAATTGTCACAGGTCGCATGACGTCTAAATTCGGAACGGTGCGCAAGAAATTTGGCGGCAAGATGCACAAAGGCATAGACATCGCCAACAACATTGGTACACCTGTATTTTCCCCACAAGACGCCCTAATTATACAGGCGGCGGATACGTATAAAGAAAGCACAAAATGGGGCAAGGTGGTTGTCATAGAAACCAAGGGCGGGGTGCAGACAATTTTCGCACATTTAGACGGGTATTCTGTCTCAGCAGGCCAGACTATCAAAGCCGGCACACAAATCGGGCAGATGGGTAATACGGGCAATTCAACTGGCCCCCATGTGCATATTGGCACACTGGTAAATGGTCAATATGTTGACCCCTTGACGGTTTGGCCGAGTTTGCGGACACCTTGAGGATAACCGTTAATCCACCAGACACACAACTTTGGCCACTCTGCGCGAGCGGCGCAGGCTATCGGCGCGTTGGCCATAATTGTTGAAGTTGATGGGGTTGCGCTCGGGCKTTTTTGATAAGGGGGTAAGCGCATTGGCCAATGAGCGCGGCGCAACCGTATAGACCCGGCCACGGCGCGGACTTTCGGCGCTGACCAAGCCGATAAGTTCACCGTCATTGTCAAACACGGGCGCGCCGGATATCCCGCCGAGCGAACCAATAAGGCCTTGAGTGCGTCCGATTTCTGCCCAGGCCAATATGGGTTCGCTGGAGCGGTAACGGCCACGGATCACCATGCGGTGGCGGCCCAATAGTTTTCCAGCTACTTCGCCGGGTTGGCCTTGGGGGAAGCCAATGAAAAACCCGCGCTCGCCAATCTGGCGGCGCGTACCAAGATCGCGAGCCAAAGGCTTGCGCTTCCAGCGGCTGGTTAATAGCGCAATATCCGCATCAGGCGAGAGCATGACCTTGTCCATCTTGACATATTGCCCACGGCTAAGCACTAAACCCACCTGGTCACAGCTATCGACCACATGGCGGGCCGTCATCCACTTACCGCCGCTATCGACAGCAAATGCGGTGCCAATACCGGACGCGGGTGCATCGATTTCAACAAGTACGGTTGGATCGGAAGGCTTTGTGTTGGGCAGGGCCGGGCCAAGTTCAGGCGGCGGCATTGGGGTGTTAAACTCTTGGCCCCGGTTCATAATATTGGCCATAATAACCACCAATAAAATAAGATAAATCAACCAGTCTGGGAATTTACGAAGCCAGCGCATATGCCCGCCTAGCCTGCAATGGCAAAGGCAAGAATGATGGACCCGGCCAGTTTAAACGCCGCCAACACGGTTGCGGCGGCTACCTCGCCATCTTTAATGCGTTGGGGTATGCCCGTAAGAATAATGTCGGCAATACGGAAGAGAAATAATTGCAATAAAACACTGACACTGCCCCAAACCAGAACATCAATCAGTCCGACTTTATACACCAGACAAGCTGCAAGTGGCAAGGCCAGGCCAATGATTAAAGCGCTGAACGAAATAGCGGCGGCCATATTACCCTCGCGAACCAAGGCAATTTCCTTGTGGGGTGTCAATTTCACATAGACAAATAGGCCAACAATATAAATGGCTGTAACCACGAGCAAATATTTGATCAATTCAGGGAAGCCGCTGGCCAAGCTCTCTAGTGACGGGTGCATAATATACCTCTTGTTTTTGTTTTTGGCCCCAGGTTCTTTTGCAGGCCACAGACAGATTTTTCAAGTGGTAATTATTTTACAGGTATGTTTTGCCGCATGTGTTCGTCTTGCGCATTTTTACGCCGTTCGATTTTCCGCCSCTCGCTGGCCCGCATTTTTTCGCTTTCGCTTTTAAGCTGGCCGCAGGCGGCGAGGATATCGCGGCCTCTGGGGGTGCGGATGGGTGAAGCATAGCCTGCCGCATTGATTTTATCGGCGAAACGTTCAATGGTTTCCCAGCTTGAACATTCATAATCACTGCCGGGCCACGGGTTGAACGGAATTAAATTGACCTTGGCGGGAATACCCTTCAGCAAATTTATAAGTTCCACCGCATGTTTCGGACTATCATTGATGCCCTTGAGCATGACATATTCAAATGTGATGCGCCGGGAATTGGACAAGCCGGGATAGGCCCGACACGCGGCCATCAATTCGGACAAAGGGTATTTTTTGTTAATCGCCATGATTTGCGTGCGCAACTCGTCATTGGCCGCATGTAAGGATATGGCCAACATGGCTCTGGTGCGCTCTCCGGCGGGCACAATCTGCGGCACGACGCCGGATGTAGAGATCGTGATACGGCGGCGACCAAAACTGAGGCCTTCCGGATCACAGATAATGTCCAAAGCGCGGGCCACATTGTCGGTGTTATAGAGCGGTTCGCCCATGCCCATAAATACGATATTGGTTAGTTTGCGACCCGCTTCACTGCTGGGCCATTCGTCCAAATCATCTTTGGCCACCATAACCTGAAGCGCAATTTCGGCGGCRSTYAGATTRCGCACCAAACGTTGCCGYCCCGTATGGCAAAATGTGCAGGTTAATGTGCASNCAACTTGTGAGGAYACRCACAAAGCCCCGGTTTTGGAGACGGCGGGAATAAACACGGTTTCGACCTCTATGCCCGGAGCCATGCGGATTAGATATTTGCGCGTCCCGTCAACACTGATTTGGCGCTCGACAATTTCGGGCCGCTCAAGGGAAAATGCAACCGCCAACTCGGCCCGCAAACCCTTGGTAATATTGGTCATGACATCCCAATCCGTAGCCCCGTAATTGTAAATCCAGCGAAATATTTGCCCGGCCCGCATCCGTACCTGTTTGGGCTCAATGCCAAATTCGGTCAGTGCGCTGGCTATTTCGGCCCGGTCAAGTCCGGGTAAATTTATTTTGGTTTTAGCGTTCATGAACACCCTCTAGCACATCTAATACATCTGAACAGACGTAATTACGCGCCGTAGCCATCGACAAATGTATCGCTTAAACGTTTGGCAAAATTCTCGACCGACATATCTTCCGCCTTGCCGTCCCTTTGCCCATCATACCAAGTGTGGGTCCAGTTAACCATGCCAACAAACATCATGGCAGTTGGGAAATACAAATGTTTTTGCAAGGCCGGGTTTATTTCCAGCAAGCACGGATACAACATTTCAATCGTGCGGCGGATCAACAGGCTAACCTCCCGGTTCTGCGGCGGCGTCAAGGCACCCAATTGGCCCAAAATCAGCGTATGTTCATCGCGGTATTTTACATTTATGCCCAGCAAAGTGCAGGCATAGTTTTCCAGACGCCTTCGCGCATCAATGTCSRWTCNCYTGYMGTGTTGGGTCCTTTAGTATTGGTGACAATTGATTTTGCAAAAAAATCGCATGGTCTTTGATAATTTCGTAAAGTAGGCGGTTTTTTGATGGAAAATAATAATACAGCCGCGACTTTACGGTGTTACAGGCGGCGGCGATATCAACGATGGAAGTGCCGTGAAAACCTTTGTTGGCAAATAAGGCCGCTGCTTGCTGTTTGATATGTTCGCGCTTGGCTTGATAGTCTTGTGCCTGCATTCTGGCCATATTACACTCTTTCGATAATGGTTGCGATACCTTGTCCGACACCGATACACATGGTGATCAGGCCGTAGCGCCCCTGCGTGCGCTCCAATTGGTGCAAGGCGGCTCCGGCAATGCGCGTGCCGCTCATGCCCAGTGGATGCCCGAGAGCAATAGCGCCGCCGCCCGGATTAACCCGCTCATCATCATCGGCCAAACCCAGTTCGCGCAGCACGGCCAAAGCTTGGGCCGCAAATGCCTCATTAAGTTCAATCACATCCATTTGTTCAAGCGACAACCCGGTAAGCGTCAGCACTTTGCGCACCGCAGGCACCGGCCCGATCCCCATAATGCGCGGCTCTACCCCGGCCACCGCCGCCCCGACAACCCGGGCGCGTAGCGTTAGATTATATTGTTTGGCCGCCTGTTTGGAGGCAAGCAACATGGCCGCCGCCCCGTCGTTTATCCCCGACGCATTGCCAGCCGTAACACTGCCGCCGTCCCGAAAAGGTGTGCGCAGCTTGGCCAGTATATCTGGCGGTGACAGGCGCAAATGCTCATCATGTTCGACGATGGTAACAGCGCCTTTTCTGCCCGGAATTTTCACCTTGATAATTTCGTCACCCAACCTGCCAGCCTCCTGCGCGGCTTTGGCTTTGATTTGGGAGCGGTGCGCAAATGCGTCTTGATCCTTGCGCGAAATACTAAATGTTTCGGCTAAATTCTCAGCCGTTTCCGGCATAGACTCCGTGCCGTATTGTTTGGCCATCAATTTGTTGACAAAACGCCAGCCCATAGTGGTGTCATAGATTTCTGCATTTCGCGAATAAGCGCTGGTCGCCTTGGCCATAACGAACGGGGCCCGCGACATGCTCTCGGCGCCGGCTGCGATAACCAGTTCGCCCTCGCCGGATTTGATCATCCGCGCCGCCTGAACAATTGCGTCTAGTCCCGACCCGCATAACCGGTTCAGGGTGACACCGGGTACTTGGGTGGGCAGGCCGGCCAGCAAGGTCGCCATACGGGCAATATTGCGGTTGTCCTCTCCGGCCTGGTTGGCGCACCCCATAAATACATCATCAATTTCGGCCCAGTTAACATCCGGGTTTCTGGCCATCAATGCCCGCAAAGGAATTGCTGCCAAATCGTCTGCTCGCACACTGGCCAACCCACCGCCGTAGCGGCCAATAGGGGTGCGAATTACATCGCAAATATAAGCGTCGTTCATAAGTTTTTCCTGTTATTTCCCGGTGAATATCGGTTTGCGCTTTTCCATAAATGCGCTGACCGCTTCGGCGTAGTCGTCCGTGAAACCGCATTTTTGCATGGACAAACGCTCCAGCTCCAATTGTTGGTTAATGCTATTGCCCAATGATGCGCGCAATGCGGCGCGGTTAAGCGCCAGGCCGACGGGTGGTTTGGCGGCCAGGTTGTCCGCCAGCTTCAGCGCTTCGGTCATCAATATGTCCGGGGCGCACACCTCCCATATCAAACCCCAGTCCTTGGCTTTGGGGGCGGGCAGTGGCGTCGCCAATAACGACAACCCCAAGGCCCGCGCCAAGCCGACATGGCGGGGCAAATGATAGGTACCGCCGCTATCGGGCAGCAAGCCGATATTGGCAAAGACTTCGACGAATTTTGTCGTCTCTGCGGCAATGACAATATCGCAGGCCAGAGCAATATTGGCACCTGCACCKGCCGCSACCCCGTTGACGGCRCAGACGGTCGGAATTTTCGATTTRTGYAAACGTTTRATCAGCGGGTTATAATATTTRCCRACSGTTTCGCCCAAATCGGTTTTCTCAGTTCCGGGTCCCGTCTCACGGGCGCCCAAATCCTGCCCCGCGCAAAACCCGCGCCCGCTTCCGGTGAGCAGCAAACAGCGAACACTGTCGTCATTATCAATTATGTTGAGTGTCAAAACCAAGGCTTGGTGCATTTCATCGGTAAATGCATTGAGCTTGTCGGGTCGGTTCAAAGTCACGATGGCGACGCCGCCGCGTTTTTCATAGAGAATTGTCGGCTGGCTTTTGGATTGGCTCTGGGATTTATTCACGGCTTTGCTCCACTGCTTTACATTTTCTGTTTGAGGGTTTATGGCAATATTTGACCGGTCAATCAATTCTTAAAAAGGATATCTGTGGAAAAGACACAATTGGCCAAATTGGCAATAGAGAAAATGCTGTCAGGCGACAAAGCCTCTGCTGCTCTGGGCATGGAGTTACAAAATGTCGGCGCAGGCACTGCGACACTTTCCATGCTGGTGCGCCGAGACATGGTCAATGGCCATAATATCGCTCACGGCGGCATGGTGTTTAGCTTGGCCGATACCGCCTTTGCCTGTGCCTGTAATTCGCACAATGTGGTTAATGTGGCCCAGTCCTGCCACATCAACTTTACCCGCCCGGCCTTGCTGGGTGATGTCTTGACCGCAAAAGCGGTTGAAGTCACACGCGGGCGGCGCAGCGGTGTTTATGATGTAAGGGTGGAAAACCAAGACGGTAAATTGGTGGCCCTGTTTCGCGGCCAATGTGCCAATTTGAACGAAAATATAGTGGAGACATAAATGTTATTGGAAAATTACGCGCAAGGTAAATGGGTTTCGGGTACGTCCGGTCACCGGGATTTACGGGATTCGGTCACCGGCAAAACCGTCGCCAAAACCTCGTCCGCGGGCCTGAATTTTGCCGCCATGCTCGACTATGCCCGCACGGTCGGCGGGCCAAATTTGCGCAAATACGGCTTCCATGACCGCGCCTATATGCTCAAGGCCTTGGCCCAATATATGATGGGCCGTAAGGAAGAACTTTACGAACTGTCCTATTGCACAGGGGCGACCCGCGCCGATAGCTGGATCGATATTGAGGGCGGGTTTGGTACTTTGTTTGCGGTTTCCGGCATCACAAGGCGCAATATGCCCGACGGTAATGTTTATGTGGACGGCGGGCTTGAGACTTTGTCGCGTGGGGGGACATTTATGGGCCAGCATATTGCATTGCCTCTGCAAGGCGCGGCCATACATATTAATGCTTATAATTTCCCGGTCTGGTGTGCGCTGGAAAAATTTGGCCCGGCCTTTATCGCTGGCGTACCCGTGATTATCAAACCGGCCAGCGATGGTTCATATTTGACCGAAGCTATGGTGCGCATGATGGTCACGTCCGAGATATTGCCCGAAGGTGCGGTGCAATTGATTTGCGGCTCCACCGGTGATTTGCTTGACCATGTTACCTGCCAAGACGTGATATCGTTCACCGGATCCGCCAGTACCGCCCAGATGTTGCGTAGCCGTCCCAATATTACCGAAAACTCGACCCGGTTTATTGCTGAACAAGATAGCTTAAACGGTTGCGTGCTTGGCCCGGACGC
The DNA here is from genome assembly GCA_002733385.1 of Robiginitomaculum sp. Lineage (GTDB taxonomy): Bacteria > Pseudomonadota > Alphaproteobacteria > Caulobacterales > Maricaulaceae > Robiginitomaculum_A. The sequence goes on along the minus strand of NVVO01000004.1, from coordinate 16,662 downwards.
CGCTCCCGGCACGCCTGAATTTGATTTGTTCATCAATGAAGTGATCAATGAGCTTACCGTAAAGGCCGGACAAAAATGTACCGCCATTCGCCGTGCATTGGTGCCGCAACAATTTATGGACGAAACTGTGGCGACACTTTCGGAACGCTTGGCCGAAATCACCATTGGAGACCCTCGCGGTAAATCCACCCAGATGGGAGCTTTGGCGGGTCAGGGCCAACGAGCGGACGTTTTGGAAAAACTGGGCATTTTGTCGGCGGAAAACCCGGTGGTTATCGGTAATGCCGAGCGGTTTTCCAATGACAATGGCGCTTATCTTGAACCCATTGTCATGCGCTGTGATGATCCATTGGAGAAATCTGCCGTCCACCAGGTCGAAGCTTTTGGCCCGGTCAGCACTTTGATGGCCTATAATGGTAGCGACGAAGCGGTACGCTTGCTCAACAAAGGCGGCGGCTCACTTGTCGCTTCCGTGTTCAGTTATGACGGCGACTTCACCCGTAATTTGGTCATAGGCGCTTCGGCGTTTCATGGCCGGATGTTGATCGGCGACCGGGACAGCGGCGGCGAAAGTACCGGTCACGGCTCACCCATGCCCCATCTGGTTCACGGCGGCCCTGGCCGGGCCGGCGGCGGCGAGGAAATGGGCGGGGTGCGCGGCTTCATGCATTATATGCAGCGCACCGCAATTCAGGGCAGTCCAGCCGTGATTGCCAATATTACCGGTGAATGGATACCGGGTGCCAAGGCTCGCAAAGTGGAAACCCATCCGTTTCGGCGCATCTATAAAGACCTGCATATCGGCGACCAGCTGCAAACCAAATCACGCAAGGTGACCATTAAGGACATCGAATTATTTGCCAATTCCACGGGCGATACATTTTACGCCCATATGAACGCGGACGCCGCTGCCGCCAATCCGTTTTTTGAAGACCGGGTTGCCCATGGTTATTTATTGCTGTCATGGGCGGCGGGCTTGTTTGTCTCCCCCGACCCCGGTCCCGTCTTGGCCAATACTGGGCTTAACAATCTGGCCTTTATGACCCCGGTCTATGCAGGCGACGAAATTAAAGTCGCGCTCACCGTGCGCCGCAAAAAACGCCGCACCGAAGATTACGGAGAAGTCGGTTGGGATGTGGAGATCACCAATCAGAACGGGGATGTTTGCGCTCGCTATGAATTATTGACTATGGTGGCGTTTGCGGAATAATTAACTACATGCCTAACTAACTATCTAAGTGATGAACTATTATTCTTTATTAATTCTGTTATAATGTTTTTGTCTTTAAAAAAACAAGGAGCTAATTATGGGAAAATTTGGACAAGTAGCAATTTCAGCAACGAATAGAATATTGGAAAACCGTAACCTTACACCACGTTCAGCTTGGCAAGCAGCCGCTCAAAGTGCTTTCCCCGATAGCGCCTCTTCAAGAGCAAAAGGGTGTCCAAGAAATGCTTATCTTGGTCTTTGTGAAATGGGTGAAATTATTGGAGTTCCGTCTGGGCAATATACAAATTCTCAGGCCAATAAAAGATATGCTCTAATGGCATTAGAACTTCTCAGACAAAACCCTGAATTAAAAACAAACAAACAATTGTTATGGCAAAAAATTATGGCGGGTGAACAAAAGCAGCATAACCAGCAAATGGATGTCGTTATCTCCCTTTTTGATAGTGGTATGACCCGTTAACCTAAACCGCCATTGCCGCTTTGATCGTCACCAGCTTTCTGGCCTGTTCGTCCCATAATTTTAGCCTTACGCATTTCAGGCTTTCGCGTAATGTCAGGCGTTTAATGCCGACCAATTTTGGATGATCGCGCAGGGCTTCGGTCAGGCGGTAAAACGGGATGCGGGAGTTCAAGTGATGGACATGGTGGATACCGATATTTCCGGTAATCCAGCGCAAGGGTTTCGGTAAATCATAATGGGAGCTACCAAACAAGGCCGCCTCGTTACGGTCCCAGTTTTCGCCAGCGTCCCAATGGGTATCTTCAAACTGGTGTTGCACGAAAAACATCCATATTCCCAATGCGCCCGCCAGCAATATCATTGGCCCGTAGACCAGCAAAAACGGGACAAGTCCAAAAAAGTAAATCAACGAACTAATCACCAAGCCTATCAGCAAATTGGTGCCCATGGCGCTAAACCAGTATTTGGGCTGCCCGCGCAGAAATTTGTCGGGCAGACGCTGGGCAATGAGAAATACATAAATCGGGCCGATCAAAAACATGACAATGGGATGGCGGTAAAGACGGTAAGCCAGACGCCCTTTGGCCGAGCGGGCTTTATATTCCTCGACCGTCAACATATGAATGTCGCCAACCCCCCGGTTGTCCAAATTCCCAGACGCACCGTGGTGGGTAAGATGGGCGCGCCGCCAAATGGCAAATGGTGTCATAGTAATCACCCCAAGTATGCGACCGACCCAATTGTTTAGGGTTTTGGTTTTGAAAAATGCGCCGTGGGAACAATCGTGCTGGATAATAAACAGCCGCACCAGAAAACCAGCCGCCAAAAGCGAGAACACCAGACTCAAGGCGTAATGAACACTTAACGCCCAATAAGCCGCAATAGCTAAAAGAAAAAACGGTGCAATGGTGACACCAATTTCAAACATGCTGCGCCCAAGTTTTGGTTGGCGGTAGGGCAGTAAAATCCGCATCCAGTCTTTTGCTGATGTGTCTGTTTGTTGTGACGAATTCGTTGTTTGCTGCATTAAATTTCCCTGTGTGATTGCGAATCAATATCACATCTAAGAGTAAATTGAAGCTTAATCCACAATATTTCCGAATTTTAATGCTAACAATTACGTGAGGATGCCCCGTGTCCACTATCTCTTGGTTTTTTTAGAAAATAACATTTGACCGATCGGTCAAACTTATATATACGAAGCCCATGTATTCAACTGACCTACGCACTGAAAAAGAGAAAAAATCTGCTGACCAGCAGGCTTTGCCCACTTCAAACCTAGACGACGCCAATTTATGGGACGCCTTCCAAAAGCGCATTGATAATGGCGATATAATAGAAGCTAAAGACGCCATGCCGGAAAAATACCGCGCTACATTATTGCGGCAAATTTCCCAACATGCCCATTCGGAAATTATCGGGCAATTGCCGGAAGGCAATTGGGTGACGCGGGCGCCGACTTTGAAACGCAAACTTATATTACTGGCCAAAATTCAGGATGAGGCCGGGCATGGTTTGTATCTATATTCTGCCGCCGAAACTTTGGGCCGTTCCAGGGACGATATGGTGGCGGACTTGTTGTCGGGCAAAGCCAAATACTCAACCATCTTCAATTATCCGGCTCCAAGTTGGGCCGATATTGGCACCATTGGCTGGCTGGTCGACGGAGCGGCGATCACCAACCAGATCCCCCTATGTCGCTGTTCCTACGGCCCCTATGCACGGGCCATGGTGCGGGTGTGCAAGGAAGAAAGCTTCCATCAACGCCAGGGCTACGAAATTGTCACCGTGTTGGCACAAGGCACGCCGGAGCAAAAACAATTGGCCCAAGATAGCATCAACCGCTATTGGTGGCCGTCTTTGATGATGTTTGGGCCAAGCGACAGCGCCTCGACCCATTCCTCCCAGAACATGAAGTGGAAAATAAAGCGCCACTCCAATGATGTATTGCGGCAGAGATTTATTGACGCCACCGTACCACAAGCCGAGTTTCTTGGTCTGACCATCCCGGATCCGGATTTAAAATGGAATGAAGAGCGCGGCTCCTATGACCACGGCGATATTGACTGGGGCGAATTTTGGGCCGTGATCAAGGACGGCGGTGCTTGCGGCAAAGACCGGATACGGGCCCGGCGCGCTGCTGCCAAGGACGGCATTTGGGTGCGGGCAGCGGCCGAAGCCTATGCCAAAAAGCAGGCGGCCAAAAAACAGGCGGCATAACGGATTATTTAGCGATTAAGGGAATAATTATGACTGATAATTGGCATCTTTTTGAGGTTTTTATCCGCTCCAAAAATGGCTTGGCCCACAAACATGCAGGCAGTGTTCACGCTCAGGACGCCCAGACGGCCATTTTGTCGGCCCGTGATTTGTACACAAGACGCGGCGAGGCCAGCTCGCTCTGGATTATAAAATCCGCAGATATTATTGCATCAGATCCAGCCCAGGATGGGGAGTTATTTGATCCGGCAGATGATAAAATTTACCGCCACCCAACATTTTACACCGTGCCTGACGGTGTGAAAAACATGTGAGGTGGCCATGACAGCTACAAATAATATTGCCGTGCAAATACCGCAAACACCCACCAGTGCCGAAACGGCCTATATGCTGCGCTTGGCGGACAATGCGCTTATTTTAGGCCAACGTCTTTCCGAAATGTGCGGTCATGCACCAGAGATGGAACTGGACATCGCTCTGACCAATATCTCGCTGGATTTAATCGGCCAGGCCAAATTATTGTTCGAACATGTTTTGACCCTGGAAGACCTGGCCCCAAATGCGGATGCTCTGGCCCTGAGCCGCTCCGAAGCCCAATATACAAACCTGCTGCTCGTGGCCCAGCCCAATGTGGATTTTGCCCATATTGTTTTACGCCAATATTTGTTCTCGACCATGCAGAAACGGCAATATCAAACTTTGCTGAGCTCCACCGATAAACACCTGGCGGCAATAGCCGAAAAATCTCTCAAGGAAATCGCCTATCATATTCGGTTTGCGAAAACCTGGGTGTTAAGGCTTGGGGACGGTACGGAGGAAAGCAAAGACCGGATGGCCGACGCCCTGTCTTGCCTGTGGCGGTATACGGGCGAAATGTTCGCAATTGACCATATTTTGGCACAAGTTACGGACAGTGGTCTTACGGCTGATTTTACCAATTCTTATAAAGACTGGCAGACGGACACGCAAAACCTGTTGGCGCAAGCCGGTGATTTAAAACTACCCGAAGTCGGGCAGATGCAAATGGGCGGCACCCAAGGTAGTCATGATGAGCATTTGGGCAATATTTTGTCAGACCTGCAATTTATGCAGCTCAAATATCCGGGTTTGCARTGGTAGYGGCGGYGSSKGCRRRGCGTGATTGGCGCGCTGTRCGAARCGATATTCTAAGCTTGCTCGATCAGGTTATGGACCCGGAAATTCCGGTCATCAGTATTGTCGAGCTGGGGATTGTCAGGGATATCGAAGAGGGTAGCCCGCCCCATGTCATCATCACCCCTACCTATGTTGGCTGTCCGGCCACGGATATGATCCAAGAGATGGTCCGCGAGAAACTGGACGCACATGGTTATGGGCATATTGGCATCAAAAACCAGTTGTCGCCAGCTTGGACAACCGAGTGGATCACCGACGAAGCTCACGAAAAGTTACGCATTTACGGCATAGATCCGCCCGGCGGCCACACGCCGTCCTGTCCGCGCTGCGGCTCGCAAAACACCAGACTGATCAGTGAATTTGGCTCGACCCCGTGCAAAGCCTTGCATGCATGTAAGGATTGTCTGGAGCCGTTTGACCGGTTCAAGTGCCATTAGCTCTTTTTAACCCCGCAAACCACTGCTACAACAGACATCAGGAAATAACATATGTCAAAATTTTATAAAATTACAGTTTCAGATGTTGAGAGATTAACGCCAGATAGTGTGGTGATCAGTTTTGATATACCCAAAAAACATAAGGCCGCATTCACATATAAGGCCGGGCAGCATGTTATTGTTCGCAAGGCCATCAACGACGAGGATGTCAGGCGCACCTATTCATTTTGTTCCGCACCGCGGGGCGGTGATTTTCGTATCAGTGTCAGGCATGTTGAGGGCGGTGTGTTTTCCAGCTATGCCAATACAGAGCTGAAACCGGGCGACGTGCTGGAGCTTTCGGAACCGCTCGGGACATTTACCCTGATACCAAAATCGGGTGCGGTATATGTAGGCATTGCCGCCGGATCCGGCATTACCCCAATATTGTCAATGATACACGCCGCCCTTGCCGACAATGACCATAGCCGGTTTTTTCTGTATTACGGCAATCGGGATGTTGAACACACCATGTTTTTCAAAGAACTTTCTGCTTTGAAAAACCAATATATGGACAGATTGTCCGTACAGCTGTTCCTGACCAGACAAATTATGGATGACCCGTTCTGGGGCGGACGCATCGACGCCGACAAAATCACCCAGTTGCACAAAACCGTGTTTGCGGCACTGGACGTTGACGGCTATTTTCTGTGCGGCCCCAAAGCCATGATCGACGGGGCGCGGCAAAGCCTGATCGCCTCCGGGGAACCAGAAGCCAAAATTCATTCTGAACTTTTTTTCGCAGACGGAACCGCACGCCGCGACAGTGAAACCGCTCAGAGCGATCGGGCCGCATTGGCAAAAGCCAAAATAAATATCATTATGGATGGGCGTGAGGTGCAAGTGGATTACCGCGAAGAACACGGCTCCATCCTTGAAGCTGCCCTTTCCGCCGGGCTTGATGTGTCGTTTTCCTGCAAGGGCGGTGTTTGCGCCACATGCCGGGCCAAGGTCACGAAAGGCGAGGTTGAGATGGGGGTAAATTACGGGCTGGAGCCGGAAGAAATTGACGACGGCTTCGTCTTGTCCTGCCAATCCGTACCCCTTAGCGACAACGTCACCATTAGCTATGATGCATAAATTATAGCGCTTTAAAGGTCCCGCCGGTCTCGGCCAGACGTTTGAGAAGCGGCGAGATTTGCCAGAAATATGGGTCGTGTTTGGCAAATTCTGTGATGCGCTCATATACGGCTTTGGCACCAATCTGGTCAGCGTAAAACATTGGGCCACCCTGATAGGCCGGAAATCCGTAACCGTGAAGATAGACCATATCAATATCAAGGGCACGGGCGGCAATGCCCTCGTCCAGAATTTTCGCCCCCTCATTGATCATGGCGTACAAAATCCGCTCAAGAATTTCGTCGCCGGAGAAATCTCGGCGGGCGATGCCTTGTTGTTTTGAAGCTTGTTTAATCAGTTTAGTCACGACAAGGTCAACCATGGGCGTGCGCTGTCCATCTTTATAATCGTACCAACCTGCACCGGATTTTTGCCCGAGCCGGCCAAGATCATAAAGCTTATCGGCAATATCCACATAGCGTTCTTGTTCGGGGCGGGCGGCATCCTCGCGGCGTCTGTTGAAATAGCCAATATCCAAGCCAGCCAGATCAGAGACGGCAAATATACCCATGGCAAACCCGAAATCTTTCAAGACCCTATCAACTTGCGGTGGCCACGCCCCGTCCATAACCATATATTCCGCCTGCTTGCGGTAGGCTTTCAATATTCTATTGCCAATAAAGCCGTCGCAGACACCGGACAGCACAGTGATTTTACCAATGGATTTGCCAAGCCCCATGACCGTGGCCAGCACCTCGTCGCTGACACTGTCCGTGCGCACCACCTCCAGCAATTTCATAATATGGGCCGGGGAGAAGAAATGCATGCCGATAACATCGGCCGGGCGGTTTGTCTCGTGGGCCAAAATATTGACATCAAGATAAGAAGTATTGCTGGCCAGAATTGCGCCGGGTTTGGCGATGCTATCAAGCTGGCGGAAAATAGACTTTTTTATCTCCATATTTTCCGTTGCCGCTTCGATGATCAGATCGGTATTGTTCAGGTTTTGCATGGTTTCTATTGCCTGTAAACGKGACAATTGCGCGCCCATTACAGAGCCAGATATACGGTTGCTTGCGACACTGGATTTAAGGGTTTTCTCGATTTTTTTCATACCAGCGGCCAATGCGGATTTGTCTATATCAAACAAACCTACCTGATATCCGCCCGCTAAAAATGCCATAGCGATGCCGGCTCCCATCGTGCCCGCACCCAAAATACCTACGGTTTCTACGGGGCGGGTGGTTGACATATCCAGGCCGGGGACTTTGGCGGTTTGGCGTTGGGCAAAAAATGCGTGGATTAGCCCGGCCCGCTGGGGACTGGCCATGCACTGCATAAATATTTCGCGTTCGCGCTTCATGCCGTCTTTAAATGCTAATTCATAGGCGGCCCGCACGGCTTCCAGCGCCTTGACGGGTGAAAGCTGGCCACGGGCGCGGGCCTTGGTTTTGCTCTCAAGGGCGGTAAATTTATCTGCGTCCCAGCCCGGAACCTTGCGCGTGTTTAGGGCTTGCCCAGTGTCGCCTTCATTGATTTTATCCCGCAGAAACGCTTGCGTATTTTCGAGCAAATTATCTTCAAATACCGCATCTAAAACACCAATATCCAGAGCCTTGCCTGCATTTAGCGGTTTGCCAGATGTAATCATTTCTCCGGACCTAAGCGCTCCGATCAAACGCGGCAATCTTTGGGTGCCGCCTGCGCCGGGGATCAGACCCAGATTTACTTCGGGCAGGCCGCATTTAGCGGCGACCGAGCCGACCCGAAACCGACAACCAAGCGCCACTTCCAGACCGCCGCCCAGRGCSGYGCCGTKWATRGCGGCKAYGRTCRGKWYGSRGCWRBTTTCRATMWCGTCSAWRACATCGKGCAAMRRYKKSYCYWWKGGCGGTTTGCCRAATTCYKTAATATCGGCCCCGCCTATGAATATCCGCCCGGCTCCGGTCAGGACAACGCCCTGGATTGCATCATTGCCATTGACGGCTTCAATGGCCTCGACCAGCCCGGCGCGGACATGTGCCGACAGGGCATTGACCGGCGGATTGTCAATGGTGATAACTGCAATATTTTCATCTAATCGTGTCGTAACGCTCATATTTCACCTTTGAAAAACAAAGACTATAGAGCATGGGCCATATACCCCAAACAATAATCTGCTTCTTGCTTAAGTTTTYTTTGYACYRGRCTYTGRGYCCSGYTTAATCTCCCCCGGCCCGACATCCGGCTCGCCCGGCCATATGGTTATATGCTTGATATGGTCGTCCTCGCTGACGTCTTTTTCGCACACGGTCGCAGATTTTACGCTCATACCAGCCGCGTGGATGGTGTCGCGTGAACCGCTGACCAGATAATGCCAGCTGGGCAAGTCTTTGCCTTCGGCCAGCAAGCGGTAAGCACAGGTGCGCGGGATCCAGGGCAATTTTTTGACATTTTTGGCCGTGAGCTGCACACAATCAGGCACATATACTTTGCGGTTGGTATAGTTTTTACAGCGACATGTGGCCCCGTCCAATAATTTGCAGCGAATATCGGTAACATAGACGGCCTCGGTGTCTGCATCTTCCATGCGCAACAGACAGCATTTACCGCAACCATCACACAGGCTTTCCCACTCAGGTAGGCTCATTTGTTCCAGAGTTTTACTTTTCCAAAATGGTTTGGTCATATTCATGCCCTATTGTTACATCATTCTCATGAAAAATGAATTGGGAATTTTCGCAAAAAAGCGTTAAAGGGGAATATGGAAACATACCGGGCAGATTTGAGCGCCGACACCACCGGGCGCAGCAAGAAGAAACGCCGCTGGCTGTGGACAATCCTGCTTGTGCTTTTGGTCGCTGGTGTGGCCATATATGCCCAGGGAAGACGCTATTTGCTGGACGGCTTGCCGGATCTGCCCAACAAGCAGGCCATGTGGGAGATGAATGTCGAGCCCAATATCACCATTTTTGATAAAACCGGGCGGATAATTGGGCATAGGGGCCCTTTTTACGGCAAGCCCATGAAATTATCCGATCTGCCCGCCTGGGTGCCGGACGCATTTTTGGCCATTGAGGACCAGCGGTTCTGGGAGCATCCCGGTATTGACCGCAAGGCGATTGTCCGAGCTTTGATGGAAAACACCAAAGCCGGCAAAAAAGTCCAGGGCGGCTCAACCCTGACCCAGCAATTGGTCAAGAACATGGTGCTAACGCGGGATAAAACCTACAAACGCAAGTTCCAAGAAATGTGGCTGGCCTATAAAATGGAGCAAATCCTGTCCAAACAGGAAATATTGGAATTGTATATAAACCGGGTTGATTTGGGCAATAGGGCATTTGGGGTTGAAGCGGCGGCGCAAAGATTGTTCGCCAAACCCGCCAAGGATTTGACTTTGATGGAGGCGGCGGTTTTGGCGGCATTACCCAAAGCACCGGGCACATATGATCCGGTGAAAAACCCAAAAGCATCAAGGGACAGAGCCAGGCTGGTGTTGCAAACCATGATGGTGCAAGGCAAAATATCACCTCAGGAAATGCATGAGGCCGAGCAAACCGCCGCCGAGCTTAATCTTGGTCAGAACACCTATCTTGATGAGCAAAACCTGGGTTATGTGTTTGATATGGTCTCGGAACGGGCCAGAGAATTGGTCGGTACGGGCGTGAAAGATCTTGTCGTCTATACCACAATAGACGCCGAGCTACAAACCACGGCTCTCAAGTCTATTACCAAAGTTGTGCAAAAATACAAAAAATCCCGTAAGGTCAGCGAGGCGGCCTTAGTGAGTATCGAGACCGAAACCGGCGCCGTGCGGGCACTGGTGGGCGGTCTGGATTATAACAAGAGCAAATTTAACCGCGCTACCCAAGCCCTACGCCAACCCGGTTCGTCCTTCAAGGCTCTGGTCTACGCCGCAGCGCTAGAGGCCGGATTTACCCCCGGCACGGTGCGCATCGACCAACCGACCACTATCGGCAGCGGGGAGCATGAATGGGCCCCCAAAAACTACACCCGCCGCTTTAGAGGCCCCATGACACTTAGAGAAGCGCTCAAATTGTCCATCAATACTGTGGCGGCTCAAGTGGGGGCGGAAGTTGGCCCCAATAAAATTGTCGAATTGTCCCAACGCCTCGGCATTACCACCAAGCTGGGCGCCCATTATTCCATAGCACTAGGTGCGTCCGAAGTACATCTGATTGACATGGCCGCCGTCTTTATGGTGTTTGCCAATGAAGGGGTGAAGCATACACCGTTTTTAATTGAAAGCATCAGTGATACGGCAGGCAACCGCCTTTATACCCGTAAAGAGCGCATGGCTGAGCGGGTATATGCCCTGCCCTATGCCCGGCAAATGACCAGCATGTTGCGCGATGTGGTGGACAGCGGTACGGGTTATGCTGCCGGGCTGGGAGAGCGGCAGGCGGCGGGCAAAACCGGCACATCACAGGATTTTCGCGACGCATGGTTTATTGGTTTTACTGCTGATTACACCACCGCCGTGTGGATGGGCAATGATGACAATTCGCCCATGAAAAAAGTCACGGGCGGGTTGTTGCCGGTAGATGCCTGGAAAGACTTTATGCTCAAAGCCCACAAAGGCATAAAACGGCGCCCCCTTAAAGCCCCCGAACCGATAATCACCGACGAAGAAACAAAAACCCTGATAGCTTTTTATGAGGGCCTGACCGCAAGCCTGACAAAAGAACGCAATCTCGCCAACGGACAAGTGGCCAATTCAGGGGACCGGGGGGAGAATTGAGCCTAGCTGTGTTCTTTCAACAGGTTGTTTATAAGGCATAAATTTCCGGCTAGCCATACCGCCCGTTCACGGTTAAAACATTTTTATGAAAAAGATTATTATTGGGATTAGCGGTGCGAGCGGGGCCATCTATGGTGTGCGCATGTTGAAAATGCTGGGTGGCCTAAAAAATGTGCAGACCCATCTCGTCGTCTCCCCCGCAGGCTGGATGAATATTCGCCACGAACTGGATATGGACAAGCCGGACATTCATGCTCTGGCTGACCATGTGCATAGGGACGGAGATATTGGCGCATGTATTGCTAGCGGTTCCTATAAAGTTGACGGCATGGTGATTGCGCCGTGTTCGGTGAAAACCATGGCGTCGATTGCCAATGGTATCTGTGGCACGCTGATCGCTCGCGCCGCAGATGTGTGCCTCAAGGAACGAAGGCGGCTGGTTTTGATGGTACGCGAGACACCCTTGCATCTGGGCCATATCCGCAATATGGCTTTGGTCACGGAAATCGGAGCTATTGTTGCGCCGCCCGTGCCGGCGTTTTATGCAAAACCTCAAACCATTGAAGATATGGTAGACCAGACCAATGCAAATATACTGGCCGGGTTTGGTCTGGATGTGCAAGAGCATCTCAATGTATGGCAAGGTATTAAAGGATAGATCATGGCAGGATTATATTTCGGTGAATTTGAAATTGGGCATGTGTTTGAACATGAACTGCGCCGCACCATAACCGAGAGCGACAATATGTTGTTCTCCAACATGACGCTTAATCCGCAACCCCTGCACATTGATCATGAATTTGCCAAAAATACCGAATTTGGCAAACCCCTGGTCAATTCTATCTTCACCCTTGGGCTGATGATCGGTATATCTGTCAGTGACACCACCCTGGGTACAACGGTGGGCAATCTCGGTATGAGCGACACCCAATTCCCGCGTCCGGTCTTTCACGGCGACACTATCCATGTCACCACCGAAGTCGCCGCCAAACGGGCCAGTAAATCCCGGCCCGGACAAGGCATTGTCACCTTTATCCACCGCGCCTATAATCAGGATAATAAATTGGTGGTGATCTGCCACCGCGCTGCCCTAATGCGCGGGCGCAATAAATCTGATTGAACGGTATGCACGGGATAAGACTTGCACTTGTTAAATCCCGCCTTAGAGAGAACACATGAGAACCACACCCAACACCAATGATATGGACCGCAGCGCCGGGGCAAATTTCGCACAAAACATGCAGCGCGACAAAGCCCACCGCAAAAAGTCCCGTAGCCTCAAGCCCTTGCGCAAAATCTGGCCGTTCATTACCAAATATCCGCTTTTGCTGTCACTGTTCGTTTTCTTCCTGTTCGCCGCCTCTTTTGCAAGCCTTTTACTGACCTATGCTTTTAAATACATGGTCGATTGCGGCTTTGGCAATGCAGACAATAATGCGGAAATTTGCTCCCAGCTTCCCATCACCAACACAAGCGATGCAAGTGTGTATTTTTTGATTGTAATTGTTGTTACCCTTGCGGGTGCATTGTTTGGCGCGGCTAGGTTTTATACCATTAGCATTCTAGGCCAACGGGTTGTCACCGATTTAAGAACCAGTTTATACAATCATATTACGCGCCTAAGCCCGTCGTTTTTTGAGCGTGTGCGCACGGGCGAAGTTGTCTCCAGACTAACCACGGACAGCATGTTGATCGAAACGGTTATTGGTTCTTCAATGAGTATTGCGCTTCGCTCCCTGGTCGGCGGCATTGGTGCGTTCGTCATCATGTTGTTTGTCAGTTGGAAGCTAACGCTTATGGTGCTCGGGGTTGGCCCGTTAATCGTCATTCCGGTTATTTTGTTAGGTCGGCGCATCCAAAGGCTATCCCGCGAGGGACAAGACAATCTCGCCACAGCATCCTCAAGAGCGGTGGAAGCTTTATCCTCCATTCAAACCGTCCAGGCTTTCACCCAGGAAGATATGGAACGAGCGCGTTTCCAAGACGCGACAGAAAGTACCTACCAGTCGAATAAAAGCCGGCTGGGCGTGCGGGCGATTATGAACATTATCTCATTCGGCATTGGACAAACCGGCATGGTGGCCGTCTTGTGGTACGGTGCCAATGCGGCAGCGGCAGGTGAAATAACTTACGGCGACATTGCCCAATTTACCTTTCTTGCCTTTATACTGATGATGAATTTCGGTTTTGTCATCACCACCTGGGCGGACTTGCTGCGTGCCGCCGGGGCCAGTGAACGCATTGTCGAATTACTGGACGAAGTGCCGGATATTATCGCGCCCGAAAATCCCGTACCGCTCGATAATGCCAAAGGCCGCATTGATGTGGAAAACTTGACATTTTCCTATCCGACCCGGCCCAAAGAGAAGGCACTTCAAGGGATCAATTTAACCGTTGAGCCAGGCGAAACCGTGGCGCTGGTCGGGCCGTCCGGGGCTGGTAAAACGACCATGTTTCAACTCTTGCTCAGGTTCTATGACCCCCAGTCCGGGCAGATAAAGATCGACGGTATTGCCATCAAGGATTTGACCCCAAAAACCCTGCGCCAACAATTCGCCTTTGTGCAACAAGCCACGCCTTTGTTCTCAGGCTCGGCTATGGATAATATCCGTTATGGCCGCGCCGGGGCCAGCGACGACGACGTAATCGCCGCCGCCAAGGCCGCCTTTGCCCACGATTTTATCATGAAGCTGCCGGAGGGATATGCGACCGATCTCGGCGAAAAAGCTCTGACTTTATCGGGCGGTCAACAACAACGTATCGCCATTGCCCGCGCTATTTTACGCGACGCGCCTATCTTGTTGCTCGACGAAGCCACCAGCGCTCTGGACGCGGAAAGTGAGCGGGCCGTGCAAAAAGCTTTCACCACCCTGTCCAAAGACCGCACAACCCTGGTCATCGCTCACCGTTTGGCCACCGTCAAAAAAGCCGACCGCATCATCGTTCTGGAAGACGGAAAAATCGTTGACCAAGGCACCCACACCGAACTGGTCAAACGCGGCGGTCTCTACGCCAGACTGGCCGAGTTACAGTTTAATTTGGAAGGCTGAACCAGCGCAAATGCTCGGGGGTTGTGTCGAGAATACAGCATCCAAGTTTGGCACATATTTCCGGCTTGATGCTGGCATATTTATCGGCGATTTGCATGAGTTTTTTTAGGCTGTTGGGCACAGATTTCCCTGATATTTTTTGACCTGGTTTGGTCAAATCATTCAAAGACAATGTGCCTGATTTTGTGTGGCTCCACACGCCCGTGGCGCTATCAAACCCGTAATAAGGTAGCATTTTCACGCCGTTATCGGCGACCCATTCTACGGCGGACAGCAGCATTTCCGCATCTTCGTCTGAATAAAAATAGTTAAACCCGACCCGCACCCAGCCCGGTTTTAAAATCTCCACCCCCGTAGCAATGACGGCTTCATATTCTTCAGATGTTTTCAAATCAATATCCAACAGCCTGTGACCATATGGCCCGGCGCAGGAACAACCGCCGCGTGATTGAATGCCGAACAGATCGTTTAACAGCGCGACCACGAAATTAAAATGCAGGTATTTGTCTTTGCCGCTGCGGATGAGAAACGAAAATATCGGCAAGCGTTTGGCCGTGTTAGAACCAAGGATCTGGATGTTTTTATGCTTGCCCCAACGGGCAAGGGCTATCTTGGCAAATTTATATTCATGTTGTGCTATCTTCTTCGCGCCGATTTTTTTGCGCAGATCAAACACCAGACCGGCGCGGATTGCCCCGACAATATCCGGTGTTCCCCCCTCTTCGCGGTGTTCAATATCAACCAAATATGCCTGGGCGCTGGGGCTAACATAGGACACTGTGCCGCCGCCGGGCACGACCGGGGTTTTGTTTTGCACCCATTTTTTCTTGACCACCAAAAGCCCCGGCGTGCCGGGGCCGCCGATAAATTTGTGGACGGAAATGAATATGGCATCCAACAGCGTGCCATTTTCCGGGTTCATATCAATAGGCTCGTAAGGCGCGGATGCGGCAAAATCAAAACAGGCCATAGCCCCGTGGGCGTGCAGGATTTTCGCCACGGGCTGCACATCGGTAATGATGCCGGTGACATTGCTGGCCGCAGAGAAGCTGCCGATTTTCAAGGGGCGGTTTTTGTATTTCTTAAGCTGTTTTTCCAGATCATCCAGGTCCAACAAACCATCATCAGTTTCTTCTATGGTGACAACATCGGCAATGGTTTCGCGCCATTGCACATCATTTGAATGGTGCTCATAAGGGCCGATAAAAACCACGGGGCGGTTTTTGGCGGCAATCTCGGTTTTAATGCCGTAGCGCGACATGCCTTGGGGTAATTTCAGACGTAAAATCCCGATCAATTTATCGATGGCCCCCGTGCAACCCGCGCCGCAAAATACAATGGCATCATCCTCGCTGGCGTTTAGTGCGCCTGCGATTATATCTCGCGCCTGCTCACGGTAAGCCGTGCTTTGGCGTCCGGTGGTCGAACTTTCCGTGTGGGTATTGGCATAGAGCGGCAAGACATGATCCCGGATTGTATCTTCAATCGGGCCGTATGAACGCCCACTGGCCACATAATCCGCATACATCAATCGGCGCGGTCCAAACGGGCCGTCGATCACGGCATCATTACCAATAACATTGCGCCTCACGTCAGAAAAACCGTCTTCCGGGTTTGTTTTATTTTTACGGGGTTTAAAGCCGAACACAATTGCCTCCAGTGCGCTTAAGACCTATAGTTATAAAATGACATCTACACTAACACCAATGCCCCTCACAAGCACCAATTTCGCCCGCTTTGGTGATGTGGTCGAAGCACGCGGCCCAGCCGTGCCCATAAATTACGGCCAGACCGAGCGTTACCACGATTTGGCCCGTATAAATGTAGCGCAAAACGGCGGCAAAACCCTGATCAATATTTTCCGCAGCACACCGCTGGCAACACCTATAAAAATCGAAATCATGGAACGACACCCGCTGTCGTCGCAAATGTTTATGCCGCTTTCGGGAAACCCCTATCTGGTCGTGGTCGCGCCGGCTGGTGATTTTGACGCAAGCAAAATTCAAGCGTTCTTGGCCGCGCCTGACCAAGGCGTAAATTACCACGCAGGCATTTGGCATCATTATAGTCTGGCGCTTGGTGAGGTCAGTGATTTTTTGGTGGTGGACAGAGGCGGCGACGAAGATAATTGCGATGAGGTACGGTTGGTCAAGCCGCTGAGAATTAAATTAGGGGCTGTCCTAGATAACGCTGATTAGGTGTTGTACATGGGGCATATGAGGAAGAGTAGGATTAGTTGGGTTAAGCAGGTTCGTTTGATAGAGCATTTT
>NVVO01000035.1 GCA_002733385.1 Robiginitomaculum sp. | reverse complement strand
CCCCGCTAAAGCGGTGGAGGAAAACATTGTAATTATAAACATAGGGGGTGATTAGCACATAACCATTGGCTATAAAGCCCCTATGAGAGACTTTTATAAACTACCGCGTTTGTATGTAACCGATCAGCTTGCTCATGGAGCGGACATCACACTGCCCGACCAACAAAGCCATTATTTGGCACGGGTTATGCGCCGCAATATCGGCGATCAGGTGCGCCTGTTCGGCGGACGCAATGGCGAATATATCGCTAGCATAATCCATATCTCAAAACGCGAAATGCGTTTGCAGGTCGGTGAACAAATTCGCCCCCATATCCCTCCGCCTGATATCTGGCTGTTGTTTGCGCCGATCAAGCCTAAACGCAATGTGTTTATTGTCGAAAAAGCCACCGAGCTTGGGGTCAGCCTGCTCCAGCCTGTCATCACGGCCCGCACCACATCCAAGATCAATATGGACAAAATGCACGCCCATATTATAGAAGCTGCCGAGCAAACCGAACGGCTAGATTTGCCGCATGTGCGAGAGGCGCTTAAACTGGAGCGCATTTTGGAAAATTGGGATGCTAACCGCGCTCTGGTGTTTGCAGACGAAGCTGGAGAGGCAAAACCCGCCGCCGCCGCGCTGGCAAAAATCAAAGCCCCCGCCGCTATCCTGATCGGCCCTGAGGGCGGATTTACTGCGGACGAACGGGATATATTGCGGGCCAAACCTTATGTCACGCCCATCAGCCTCGGCCCCAGAATTTTGCGCGCCGACACCGCCGCCTTGGCAGGACTGGCCTTGTGGCAAGCCCTCAGCGGCGATTGGTAAATGTCATGCGTCGCCAATTATTTCGTTCATATGGCCCATTTTGCGGCCCGGTTTTATGTCGCGTTTGTCGTAATTGTGGACAAAGCTGTTGGGGTTTCTAGCTAACTCGTCCGCTTGCAGTATTTCGTCCCCAATCAAATTGGTCATTTTCACGACATATTTGGGTTTTGTGATGCCCAGTTCCATTGCAGTTATGGCGCGTATATGTTGTTCAAACTGGTCAACACAACCACCGTCCATCGTCCAATGACCTGAATTATGCACACGCGGGGCTATCTCATTGACGATAAGCTTACCGCCTTCCAGTTCGAAAAACTCGACCCCCATAGTCCCGACATAATTCAAAGCTTGTAAAATACGCCGGGTAATGGTTTGCGCTTCGGGCTCAATATTTTGCGGATCATTTGTCGGGGCGATACTGGTATGCAGGCGGTGATGCTTGTGAACATTTTCCGTCAGCGGATAACAGGCGATCTCGCCGTCTTGACCGCGTGTTGCAATAATAGAAAATTCGCGCACAAACGGCACAAAGCTTTCGGCGATCAAGTCGGTACCGCCGAGGCGGGCAAACCCGGCCTTGACATCACGGGCTGACGTAATTTTGACTTGGCCTTTGCCGTCATAACCAAAACGCCGGGTTTTCAGCACGGCTGGCGCGCCGAACTCGCGGACAAATTCCGACAGGCTATGCATGGATTCAATGGGGGCAAAATCGACCACTGGAGCGTCCGCCTTGTCGCTTAGGAACGTCTTTTCCACCAATCTATCATGGGAGGTGTGCAATGCGGTCGCGTCTGGAAATGCGGGCGTGATGCTCGCAGCGCATTTAATCGTCTCCAGAGGAATATTTTCAAATTCGTAAGTCAGCACATCGCACCGGGCCGCAAAAGCCTCTACCGCCCGCTTGTCTTCATAGGCGGCGGTGGTTTGTGTGTCGGCAATGCGCCCGGCGGGCGTATCGTCAAAGGGGTCAAATATGTGGGCTTTATAGCCTAGCGTGCGGGCTGCCTGCCCCAACATACGGCCCAATTGCCCACCGCCAAAAATGCCAATGGTCGCGCCTTTTGGAAGCTTAGTCACGCGGGTCTAGCCCAACATTGTCGGTTTGTGAGGCACGCCATGCATCCAGTTTTCGCGCCAAATTTTTATCAGAGAGCGCCAAAATAGACGCCGCCAACAGCCCGGCATTTTTTGCACCGGCACTGCCAATGGCCAATGTACCCACAGGCACACCGCCCGGCATTTGTGCGATAGACAACAGGCTATCCAGCCCGCTCAAGGCTTTACTCCTGACGGGCACACCCAGCACAGGCAAACTGGTCATGGATGCCACCATGCCCGGCAAATGGGCCGCGCCGCCCGCGCCTGCGACAACCACCTTGTAACCATCGGCTTTGGCCGCCTTGGCAAATTCAAACAATCGTTCAGGTGTACGGTGCGCTGAAATAATTTTGGCATCATAGCCAACCCCAAGCGCGTCCAATATATCCGCACAGGCTTGCATAGTCGGCCAGTCGGATTTCGACCCCATAATAATTGCAATTGGTTTGTGGATGGATTTGGATGTGTTGACATCAGTCATAAAGCACTCAGGTAAAGAGCATAAAACTAGCCAGATTTAGCCATTGGTCAAACGAAATGTACAACTATGACCTCTCTTTATGCCTCGCAACAATTATCCCCCATTTGGATGGGCGGGCAGGGGACATCACCGTAGGAGCAATAGACACAGCAATCACCTTTTTTCGGTTTGAGGATCGACGCGCATCCGGCGCAATCATAAAACCACATACATGCATCTGTTGGCATGACATCGGCGGATTTGTGGCCGCATTTTGGACAAGTAATTGTCGAAGTCGGGATAAACCCGTCTATTTTTGCTTCAACCATCTAAGCAAGTCTCCCTCAAAAAGCGGCAATACCAATGCGCTCAAAACCAGTAAACTCGCGACGATTAAAAACACCAATGTGCGGCGCGGCGGGCGGTTTTTGCCTTTATAAGCCAAATAAAAACCTGCCACGATCAAAATAATGGCACTGCCTAAAAACCAAATTTTGCCCCGTGCAAAGAAATTAAGGTGGGCGACGAGCGTGCTACTGACGCCGAGAGTTACCAATAGAAATGGCAAAACACAACAAGATGCACCGACAAAGGCAAATAGGCTGGCAAGCGATCCGCCTGGAGCAATAAGACCAGTAATTTTTTTATTATTGTTTTCCATAGTAGCGTGATAAACCCTGTAGTAACTACAGGTGCAAGGAGTTTTTATCATGTCCATCGCAAAATCGAAAGGCCCCGTAAAACGCGGGCAATTGGCGCGTCTGGCCGGGTGCAATATTGAAACTGTGCGCTATTACGAAAATATCGGATTGATGCTTGAACCTGCCCGAACCAGCAGCGGGCACCGCATATACGCGCATAAGGATCAAACCCGGCTCAAATTTATTCTGCGCAGCCGTGAACTAGGCTTTTCGCTTAATGATATCCGTTCTTTGCTAGGCATTGAAGATTGCGAGCCGAGCTGCGAGCAAGTGTACGCCTTGACACAAAGGCATCTTGGCAAATTACGCACCAAAATTACCGATTTACAAAAACTTGAAACAACGCTGGCAAATATGGCGAAAAATTGTGCTGATGGCCAGACCCCAAATTGCCCCGTGATTGATGCCTTAACGACGCAATAATGACAGCAAATAGTAACGCAAATTTAGGTTTTGTTAACGCCGAACATTTGTAGATTTTTGACGCTGATATTTGCCACATATTTCACACTGTCTTGCTAGAACCAAAACATCTTATAAATGGGGCCATCAAGTAGGCAATTAGGGTATTCATGCGGTTACAGCAATCATCAGTCGGGTTTAACTACCAAGACCACGACAATTGTCTGCCGCAGCAAGATGTGTTTACATCTGCTGATCGACAACACTTGCTAGACGAGATTAACACACTTAAAGCCCAAATCATAAACCTTGAACATACTGCCGATACCGATCCGTTGGTTCCTGTCAAAAACCGCCGGGCTTTTATCCGCGAAATAGAACGGGCGCAAACTGTGGCATTGCGCTATGATATCCAGTCATGCATAATCTTTTTTGACCTCAACAAATTTAAAGAGATCAATGATTATTATGGCCACGGGATCGGTGATGAATTATTGATTAAAATCGGTAAATGCTTACGCTCTTCGGTACGCGATAGCGATATTGTCGCAAGGCTTGGCGGTGATGAATTTGGCGTCTTGTTGTTTAAAACTGACGAAATGATCGCCCAAACCAAGGCGGTGATACTGGCCCGCCAAATCACCAAACAAAGGGTCATATTGCCCAATGGAGAAGTGTATTTGACGGCCGCATGGGGGACTTCACCTTGTTTTCCCGATAATTCGGTCAAACAAATATTAGACCGGGCTGATCGAGCTATGTACCAAAACAAATACCGCGCCGCTCGTTCGGTCTGACGCGAAACATGCACCAATTTTACTTCTGGTGTTGGTAGTTTTTTAACCCCGTTTGGTTAAATTACCTGAAACCATTTTCGAGGCATTATGATGAGCGTGCAGGCAATTTCCCTTAACGGCGGTGAACAAAAAGCAATTGGCACTGCCAAATTGGTTGCACCAGTTGAGCCATCGCAAAGATATCGCGACGAAATCAGTGTACTAAAAATCAGGATTTTGGAGTTGGAGCAAACCGCCGATACGGATCCATTAGTACCTGTCTATAACCGCCGCGCTCTGATGCGCGAAATCGGACGGGCCCAAACATTGATGGCCCGCTATGATATTTTGTGCAGTATTATTTTCTTTGATCTGAACGGCTTTAAGGCGATCAATGATCGTTACGGTCATAATATCGGCGATGATTTGCTCATCAAGGTCGGCACCATACTCAGCGCGTCGGTTCGCGATTGTGATATGGTGGCCCGTATTGGCGGCGACGAATTTGGCGTCTTGTTGTTTAAATCTGACGAAACCATCGCCCGGGCCAAAGCGGCTTCTCTGGCATGCCGCATTGCCGATCAGCATGTTGATGTGCTGGGCGATAAAATTTCCATCCGTGCTGCATGGGGGGTCAGCGCTTGCCACCCCGAGGACACAGCCCGACAAATCCTGCACCGGGCCGACCGGGCCATGTATGCGAGCAAGGCGGACAAATAGTAACGGCCATGTATATGATTGAAAAGACCTATTGACCCTGGACCACGGTCTATAGTTTATAAGGTATCGGCAGTGAATATTTCTCTAAGATAGAAATTCCATATGGTAGATAAAAACGTAAAGCATTTATTAGGCGCAGGATTATTATTCGCGGTGCTTATGGGCAATATTGCCGTCGCCGCCCCGATAACCTTCAACACCGCATTACCTGTGAGCGACGAGGAAATAATCATCCGCCAGCAAATCATTTACTCAGGCGCCAGCGATAATATTCTCGGCGTATCCAGAGATTTGGATATATGGAAATCCGTAACCGCGTTGGGCTATGGTATAAACGAAAACCTGGCCATATTTACAGTCGTACCGATCATTAACAGAAATATGAAAACCGGTAACCTGTCAACCAATGCTTCGGGCCTTGCGGATATTAAAACCTTTATTCGTTACCAGATTTACCAAAATGACGGCCCAGGCAAAACAACCCGCATGGCAGGTTTTGGCGGCGTCAATATACCGACCGGGAAAACCGGGGAAACCAGCGACGGCAGTACGGATTTTTTCGGTGGGATTATCCTCACCCGTGCCTCGACCAACTGGAATTTTGATGGCCAGATCAAATATACCGCAAACGGGCAAAAAAACGCCTTCAAGCGCGGCAACGAGAGCGCATTTGACGCATCTTTGCAATACCGGGTCAATAACCGTAACAACAATGTGAACACAAATGGTTATTTATTCACTGTTTTGGAAGCCAGCCTAGTGTATACTGACAGGAATGAAATCGCGAACCTTGCGGATGTAAATAGCGGCGGAACGGCCGCTTTCCTCACACCGGGCCTACAATATGCGACCAAACGCTGGATAGCCGAAACGGCCATTAAAATTCCGGTTGTCAAACAATTGAACGGCACTGCTTTACAGCCCGGTGTCACTGTTATTGCCAGCATGCGATTTAATTTTTAGAAACACGCAGTCCAAAAAGGAGAAAACCATGAGAAAAATATTATTGATCAGCGCAGGTATTATATTGCTCGCAAGCAATGCACTCGCAAAAGACGGACAAGATCAGGTGCAATATGATTTACGGGTTGACGGCATGACCTGCCCGTTTTGCGCCGCGACATCAGAAAAAGCTTTGAAAAAAATCGACGGTGTAAGCAAGGTTTCGACCAATCTCGAAACGGCAACCATTAGCGTTTGTACTGACGGAAAAACGGACATGGCCGATGAAAAACTGACCAAGCTGTTTAAGAAAAAAGGCTTCACCTATGTCAGCAAGACCAAGCAAGAGACATGCTCGGTGAGCGACGAAAAGAAAAAATAGACCGATTGGGTGAGCATCTCGCATAAACAGACACCGGGTCATATCGGGGGGCAAAAGCGGTTGGGCTGGTTAACGCTGTTTGCATCCTCAACTACTTTGGTTTGTTGTGCCTTGCCAATTTTGCTGGTGACAGTTGGCCTCGGCGCAGTGTCGGCGGCCTTGTTCGCCAATGTACCGTTTTTGGGCGTTTTAGCTGAAAACAAGTTGTGGCTGTTCCTGGGCTCTGGCCTGATGTTGTCCTTAAGCGCCTGGTCGGTCTATAGGCCAGGCCGGACCTGTCCGACGGATCCCAGCCTGGCCGCTCAATGCGCCAGGATGGATGTGTGGAATAAACGAGTTTTGAAATTCTCAGCCAGTATCTGGGCGCTAGGTTTCATTGCCGCTTATCTGTCCGTACCCATGCTCAATCTTTATGATAAAATATTTCCCGCTTAAGCATTACAATTCTCAAGGGATGTGCTAGAATATTAGGGAAACGGGAAGAAAATTATGCGAATATTGTTGTTTATTGGGCTGTTTGTGGCCTTGCTGTTGGGCGTATTTTTGGGCATATATAGCACCAAAAAACCTGTCCCCATTCCCGTAATCGAGGCAATAGGGCCGTGGCATTTATTGCCCGCGCAGTCGCATTTAGGCTTTATCAGTGTCAAAAAAGGCACAATGGTTGAAACCCACCATTTTGGTGAATTAAGCGGCATGGTCAGTGTGGACGGCGTCGCAAATATTACGGCCAATCTGGACAGTGTGCAGACCAATATTG
This sequence comes from Robiginitomaculum sp., assembly GCA_002733385.1. Lineage (GTDB taxonomy): Bacteria > Pseudomonadota > Alphaproteobacteria > Caulobacterales > Maricaulaceae > Robiginitomaculum_A. Next base: position 17,920 of record NVVO01000035.1, on the reverse strand, counting down.
ACATTCGCGATGAACGCATGCGCACCTATTTGTTCCAGACCGACAAATTTCCCCTAGCCAAAATCAGCACCAAAATTGACATGACGTTATTTACCGCCCTGACGATTGGGGAGCGTAAAAACATCAGCCAAAACATCACTGTTAACATGCACGCCAACACGGCAGACTATGTTGTTGGTTTTATTGTGACACGGCTGGGCGTCAATAAAATTTCTGTGGCCAGCCAAAACCCTGTGGTTTTGGATATTGAAGACTTTGCCCTACAAGACGGGCTGGACAAATTGCGCGATTTGGCCAGTTTATCTTCAATCACTCCCCAAGTCCCGGTTAGCTTTTCTCTGGTATTTGAACGGTAAAACCGTTTTTTATTTTGATACGAAATACATCGGCAAGCAAGGTCGGACGCAAGGCTTTTTGAGGCATGTCGTTTGCAACCAGCCGCCCTTCATTCATGACCCAGACCCGGTGACAGAATTGTTTGGCCAAAGCTAAATCATGCAGGCTGACAATGACCGTTTTACCCGTTTTTGCTTCGTGTGCCAAAGACTGCAAAATTGAAATTTGGTAATAGGGGTCAAGGGATGCGGTGGGTTCGTCCGCCAATAAAACCGGGGCTTCTACCGCTAATGCCCGCGCCAACAAGGCCCGCGCCTGTTCGCCGCCGCTCAGTTTGTTAAAATGCCGATTTTGTAGGTCTGTGCAATGGGCAGATGCCATGGCGACATCCACGGCGCGCTCATCGGTTTGTGACAATTTCCCTAACCTGCCCCGGTAAGGTGCGCGGCCCAAAGACACCAATTCACGTACCGATAAAGCCCATGCGGCACTGCGGTCCTGGGCCAACCAGGCGATGTTTCTGGCTCTGATTTTCGGCGATAAGGCGGTTACAGCTTTACCATTAAAAACCACCCCTCCGCGTGTCGGCACAACCAATCCTGCGATCGTCTTAAGCAGGCAAGACTTCCCCGATCCGTTTGGCCCAAGCAAACCGATGATTTCTCCCAGGCCCGCTTTGCAATTTATGTCTCGCAGAACGGTCGTTTTACCGTATCCGGCGTCTAAATTTTCAATGTGCAAGCTCATGACCGTGCCGCCCGAAATGCAAGCCATATGAAAAAAGGTGCGCCGATCAGCGCCGATAATATGCCCAGATACATTACCGTGCCGTTCGCCGAAAGCACCCGTGTCAAGCTGTCGGCCAAAGCCAAAAACCCGGCACCCCCCAAGGCAGAGAGCGGGATTAGCCGCGCCGGGTCGGGGCCGAATATAGCGCGCAAAATATGCGGGATAAACAAGCCGATAAACCCGATAGCGCCTGCAATGGCAACCCCGGAACCGACACATAATGCTACACCGAAAACCAGTAAAATCCGCAATTTTCCCATAGAAACACCAAGACTGACAGCCGTTTCCTCCCCAAGACTTAGGGTGCGTAAATCCGGGCCTATCCAAACCAGCAAAAACAATCCGGTCAAGGTCAAAACCCCACATAACACCGCCCCGTCAAAACTGGCATTTTTAAGACTGCCCATCAGCCAATAGACGATTTCTGACAAAGCCCACGGATTGGGCGCAAAATTCATCAATAGCCCGGTCAAAGCCGTAGCCAGCGCGCCAATGCCGACCCCGGCCAATATCAATAGGGTGGCACTTTGTCTGCGCCCGGCCATGGCCAAAAGTAAGCCTGCGCCTAACCCTGCCCCGAGCAATGCTGCCGGGATTATCCAGTCCCTATAACCGAAATACAAAGCCAGTACAGCCCCTAGAGCTGCCGTCGCCGAAAACCCTAAAATTCCGGGGTCTGCCAAAGGGTTTCGGGTATAGCCTTGCAAGGCAGCCCCGCTTGCCCCCAGACCCGCCCCGATCACCAAGGCGAGCGCGGTGCGGGGGGCGCGCAAGTCTTGCATAATTGTGATTTGTATATCGCCGCCGCGCCCAAACAATGCGGGGACAAGCTCGGTTAACGGAATTGCTAAAGCACCAATGCTGAGTGATAGTACGGCGGTAAAGACACCAAATAATATGAGCAAGCCGAGCCGCATCACGGAAGCTCCTCAATAGCCTTGGCGATAATATCCGTAGCTTCATATAGGCCCGGTCCGGCGCACGGCCATAATTTGCCCGGCACATTGACGTGGGCGGTAGACTTTATTTTATCCTGTAAAACTTTGTTGTTGAGCCCGGCCTCGTTGACGGAAGCATAACCGTCCTCGAAAAATGAGGTGACGATGAGATCCGGTTCAAGCCCGACCAATGTTTCAACATCTGGCGTATGCCAGCCTTGTATAGTGATGATATTGCGCCCGCCCGCCGCTTTTATAGCCGCATCCACATATGTCCCCGGCCCTGCGGTGCCGCCCGAAGCGGACAGGTATAAAATTTGCGGTAGGCTAGACAGGGCACCAGCTTGCATTGTTTGGTGCTTTATCAAACCAAATACGTCCAAAAAGCTATCATCAGGTAACAAGTGTTTTTGCAGTATTGCGGTATTTGTGACCACACTTGCGAAACCTTCACCCCAATCCAGAGCAACATATTTTATACCGTGCTTGTCCAGCACAGGTTTGGCGGCCCCACCCTCACCAGGCCCAAACACCACCAGGGTCGGGTTTAATGCCAATAGTCTTTCCGCGTCGTCCCAGGCTTTGGGCTTGTTACGCAAGTTATGTGGTACATTAGAGAGAGCATGACCGGACTGCCACGACAGAGCGGCAATATCCTCAACCGCCACCACTGACAACACATAGCTATCCCCGCATAGAGAAGTCGAGACGATACGCGGACGGTCTATGGCGTCCGCACCCATTAACAATACCCAACTAAAAATTAGCACTAATGCCCGCATAACCCCCCCGTCCTTGAGATGCATAGCCCACGACTTCTTGGTAGTTCTCGTCCAGCAGGTTTTCACCGCGTAGGCTCAGCGTAACCACATCGTTCAAATTATAGCGTATATTAAGCCCGACCAACGTAAAAGCGCCCAATTCCACGCGGGAAAATGTCGCGAAATCCGTATCGATTTGACTGCCATTGTGATCGGCGGACAGGGTTAGACTTAATGCCTGGGTAGGTGTCCATGTGGCCGTGGCGCTGGCTAAAAATTTCGGACGGCGCAATTCCCGCACACCGTTTTCTTCGGCGTCCAGAAAAGTCGCCGAAGCCCGCACATCTATTTGGTCACCAATGGAGCCGCGACCTTCAAACTCCACACCTTCGCGTTTGCTTTTGCTGGTTCGGTTGAAAACCGTTGCGGGAAACACAGCAAAGTCCGTAAAAATTTCGTTCTCCAGATTTGAACGGAAATAATCAACACTTAAATTCCAGTCGCCCAATTCCTGATCATAGCCAATATTATAACCCGTGGAGGTTTCCGGCTTTATATTTGGGTTGCCCACGAAAAACGCCGGGAAGAAACCAAACAATTCGGTCATGGACGGATTTTTAACACCCGTACCAACCGAAGCGCGAACGCGGCCACCGAGATCCTCAAAGCCGTAGCCTGCGCCAACGCGCCAGGTCTGGCTATTATCAAAGCGCTCATTGAAATCGGCCCGTGCAGATACGGATAGGGTGATAGCTTTGCTCTTATAACGGTAGTCTGCCGCCAGTGCGTGGTTTTGGATGCTCTCGTTTTGGTTCTGGCCCGCCCCTGCGCCGCCGAAATTGGAAAACTGTTCTTTTTCAGTTTCGCCCAACAGTGTCAAAGTATGTACATCCCAGGATTGCTCTGCGGCCCAATTAACCTGTGTGCGTTTGCCAGTGGTGTCATTGCGAAAATTAGTACCAGTGGTGTTTTGCTGGGTGTCGGCGTAAGAAAAATTGATCAGGTTTTCAAACCCGGCCAATTCAAATCGTGCAGATACACGTCCGGTATTACTATCAGTGGTCAGTTCGGAATTTGTATCATTGAGCCGACCGTCAAAATCCGTGTCACTATCAAATTCGGATACACCGTGGCTCGCAGAATATTTGGCAGACAGGGTGACGCCGCCAATTTCAACATGGTTTAGGCCAATGTTAAGCGCACGGCTATTGAAACCATCATCCGCGCCGCCGCTTCCTGATGCATCATAGCCGTCTGTGCGAAACACATTGCCATTGATGGACAAGGCCGCGCCTTTGATCGGGACAACCGCCGACACCTGACCTTCAAAGCTGTTAAAACTTCCCGCTTCCAGAGATAATCTGTAACTTTCACGCGTTGCGCCGGCCCGCGTAATAATATTGACCACGCCGCCGAGCGCATCACTACCCCAAAGCGCCGATTGTTCACCGCGCAAAACTTCGATGCGCACCACATCTTCGCTGCGAAAAGAACCAAAATCAAATTCGCCTGTATTCGGATTGGAAACTTCGACCCCGTCCACCAGCACCAATACGTGATTACCTTCGCCGCCCCTAAGGCGCAATTGCGTCAAACCGCCTGCCGGGCCGGAACGRTTAATGCTGGCACCGGGAATTGTGCGCAGTAAATCTGCCAAATAGGCGTTGCCACGCGCCGCAATATTCGCTGCGGTAATGACTGTGACCGGGCTGTGGACTTCATTACGGTCAACAGGGGCAAGGCGACTACCAATTACAATGATTTCCTCCGGGTTGGCCGGCGGGACGATCGTCTCTTCAAAACCATCCGGGCAATGTTCACAATCTGGGGTAAACTCTTGTTCCTGCCCATGAGCAGGGTTAGCGACTAATGTTGCAACAGCAACAGATAAAAATAAGCGTTTCATAACGACTCCAAAATTTGCGTGGCAAGCACGCGGGTTTCAAAATGTCGTCATGGAACCCTCAAATGAGGGTGTATTCCTGCTCTCCACTATTCCCGGCGGGTCGGCGCTGGCGACTGTGTTGGCAGGTTTTCTGACTTACGGCTTTAACAAAACGCCTTCCCACCCTTTGCGTATCAAAAGGCAGTGGCTTTCATCTTGCATTTGTCGCCCAATAAATCTCATGGGGCGACGGGCCGTTTACAGCTGCGGGTACAGTACCGGATTTACACCGATTTCHCTTAGACCAACGCCGCAAGCCATATCCTTAAATGCGAATACGGGCAAGGCTTAATCAGTGTTTAGAGTTGAAATTATCGGGCTTAACCAAAATCAAACGGATCGATTGGTGGCGACAACATATCTTCCTGCGACCCGATTTCCAATACGCCCTCGCTGTTGACAAAGACATTGGCATAATTGTCGTCCTGGACAAGGAAATCTGCCAGGGCAGACAGATCGATATCTGTACCGCTTAAATCAGCGTTTAGCGCAACACTATCCCTGGGTGCTAAGGCGGTGTCGGTATAATTGAAATTATCACCGCTATTGTCATTTTCCGTCATTAACATATTGGCCATCACATCAAAATCCGGCGCAGACAGGATATCATCACTAAATTCAGCCCAATCCCGGTCAGGCATTGGCCCGGCTAAGTCAAAGTCAAAACTAAAATCATTTTCGCTCATCGTCGCAACCGACAAACCATAAATAATAAACATACCGTCGTCGCCCAAATCCAAAGCTACATATTGACCATTGTCGTCCATGCCGTCCTGGGCAACGGCCTTAACCGTTGCAAAATTTGCCAGAGAACTAGATTGTATTTCCAAAACATCAATATCTTGGGTGAAGTCCACAACAGTTACGCGCTCATCGTTGAAGCTCTCGCCCAATGTGTTGCCAAACAACTGATCACTATCAACAAATCCGGGCGCGGGGCCATTTCCGTCCCCGCCTCCGTCTTCGTCTTCGCTTTCGTCGTTATTGGGAACGGCTTCAACGATTGGCGTATTGTGTTCGTCGTCTTCCGTCCTAGGGCTAGGCACACCAGTTAAATTATGTGGCCCGCTAACAAAGCCGTAGATCAAATAACTTTGTCCTGCGCCTGCTACACCGTTGGCCGATGCACCGGGCGCACCAATCAATATATCGGCCAGCCCGTCGCCGTTGACATCCCCGGCAGCCGCGACAGAAAACCCGGCATTATCGCCTGCTGCAATGCCGCCTAACACAAAGCCGCTGGAGCCGTTCAGCGTGTTTAAATCCAACAGACCGCCAAAACCGCTAGCTTGCCCGTAAACCAGATAAGCCTGCCCGGCACCCCCATTGCCGTTGGCCGTGGCGGCTGGGGCACTGACGACAAAATCATCAAACCCGTCGCCGTCAAAATCTCCTACGGAAGTCACGGCAAAGCCGGTTTCGGCTAAACCGCTACCGCCTGTTATGGCAAAGCCGTTGCTTCCGTCCAGCGTGGAAAGATCAAAATTGGCGCTAAAACCTGCGCCTGCTCCAAATATCACAAAGGCTTGTTCGCTACCTTGGCCCAGAGCGCCGATTAAAATATCTTCTATGCCGTCGCCGTTAAAATCACCGCCTGAGACGGAAAATCCAAGTCCGTCGCCGGCCCGCAGACCTGTGATGGTAAACCCGTTAGTGCCGTTAAGCGTAGACAAATTCAAGGAGGCAGAAAACCCGGCCGCACTGCCAAACACAATATAAGCTTCTCCGGTTCCCGTGCCGTCCTCAGCACCGGGCGCACCAATTAAAATATCCGCCAAGCCGTCGCCGTTAACATCGCCAACCCCCGATACGGCAAAGCCTGAAAAATCTTCCGCATCAATGCCGTTGATGACAAAACCGTTGGTGCCGTCCAGATCAGCAAGCTCCAGCACGGCAGGAAATCCGGCCGCCGTACCAAAAACCACATAGGTTTCGCCCGCATGTTCAAGACCGCCCGGATCGGCACCGCGCGCCCCGATCAAAATATCATTGATGCCGTCGCCGTTGACATCCCCAGCTCCGGAGACCGAATACCCGGCCTGATCAACGGCGTCGATGCCGTTGATGATAAATCCGTTGCTGCCGTCAAGGTCACCAAGATTAAATTCGGCTCCAAAATTAGTGCCGCCAAACACGATGTAAACTTCACCGCTTTGGCCCCCATTTGGATCTGCCAAATGKCCGCTTATGATCAGATCATCAATCCCGTCGCCGTTGACATCACCCGCCGAAGCCACAGACCAGGCGGCATTGTCGAACTGGTCTATGCCGGTCAGCATAAACCCGTTTGTGCCGTCTAAATCCGCAAGGTCAAAATTTTGTCCAAGCGGAGCGGGGCCGTTCGGCCCGCCAAATATCACATAGGCCACACCTGCATCACTGCCCGCGTCCGGGCCGGCAAAATGCGCGCCGATCAAAAAATCATCAAACCCGTCATTATTGATATCCCCGGCGGTAGAAACGGCAAATCCGCTCTCGTCATTTGCCCCGACGCCGTTAATTATCACACCATTGGTATTGGTATTGGCGAGATCAAAGCCGTTGACCTCAAACCGGGCGGTAACCGTCGCCGTGGACGTCAAGCCATTTCCGTCGTCTACCGTATAGGTAATGACTTCATTATAAATGCCGGGTTGGAGAGTGTTTAATTCAATTATACCGTTTCCTGTGACCGTGAGAACCAGACTATTGGCCAGGGTGATGGTTGAACCGACCACGACGGCAATGCCGTTAATCTGGGTGATGGTAAGAGTGTCGTCGCCGTCCGGATCACTGTCAACACCATTGCCGTTATCCGCCAATAGATTGAAACTATTATTGGCAGGTGTGCCGGAAATTGTATCGTCGACGGCGGCGGGGGCTTCGTTGACATCGCCAACATTGATCGTAACATTTGCCGTATCGGTAAGCCCGCCCGTATCAGTAACCACAATGGTTAAATTGTAATTGTCCAAGGCTTCAAAATCCAGTGGGACAAGTGTGGTGATTTGCCCATTGGCATCAACCGCAAAGGCAGTATTGGTATTGCCGCCGGTTATGGCGTAACCAAGTACATCTCCCATATCAATATCCGTAGCCATCACCGTGCCGACAATTGTGCCCGCCGGTAGATTTTCGTCCACCGCCAACACCGCATCATTGGCGGTGGGCGCATCATTAACACCGTTAATAGTGACGGTGACCGTGGCGGTATCAGACCCGCCATTGCCGTCGTCTATTGTGTACGTGATTGTAGAATTTGTCGACGCGCCAGCCGCCAAATCATTAAACTGATCATTGGGGTTAAAATTGAAACTGCCGTCGCTATTGATGGTAAACAGACCGCCGCCCGTGCCAGCTACCGGCGTTGCAACATGGGCCGCAACCCCGCCTACAGCCGTCACGCTAAACACATCTCCGTCCGCATCATCGTCAAAACCATTACCATTGTCGGCAAAAACATCGCCGTTTAATAGCGTGTCCTGATCGGTGGCGAGAGCGTCATCCTGGGCCACGGGCGCCGTATTAACGCCGGTTACGCCGTTGACAGTTACCGTAACCGTAGTCGTGCTGGAACCACCTTCTTCGTCGTCTATGGTATAGGTGATCGTCGTGTCCTGGCTGTCTCCGTTATTCAGTCCATTAAATTCGCCGTTAGGGTCAAAGCTATAAGTGCCGTCCGCATTGATGGTAAATAGCCCGCCCGCGCTCCCGGCAATAGCCGTACCAACATTTGCAGAAGCGCCGTTAACATTACGGACGGAAAACCCGTCCCCGTCCGCATCACTGTCAGCGCCGCTGCCATTATCTGCGAACACGCTGCCATTGATAATACTGCTTTCATTGGTAACAAAGGCATCGGACCGGGCTATGGGTGCCGGGTTGGCGACCGTGTAGATGACATTGGTGACAAATGATGCGCCGTTATTGTCGGTACCTGTGACCTGAACCGTATATATGCCGTCACTATTTGGGCCGCCCTGGCTTGCACTGGTTGTTGGTGTACCGGAAATCGTATTGGTGACCAGATCATATAACAGACCCGGCGGTAGCGCCGCAATGTCCACGGTGATCGTCAATGTATCAGATGCGTCTATATCCTTAATAAATGCGGACAAATCCAAAGCCGTGATGGGTGCGCCGTCCAGAACATTTTGTCCAGGTACAGGGTTTGCCGACACAATTCCATTTACGTTAACTCCAAAAGGTGCATCATTGGCACCATTGATTGTGACGGTGACACTAGCCGTACTGGTGCCGCCATTGCCGTCGTCTATGGTATATGTAGCCGTTGAAACTGCACTTTCACCAACGGCTAATGTATCATAATCTCCATTAGGCTGAAAGCTGAACACGCCGTTGGCCTGAATAATGAAAACCCCGCCCGTACTCCCGACTACATTGATACCAACATTGCTGCTTGCACCGTTAACCGCGCTGACGGCGATTGCATCTCCCGTGTCAATATCGCTGTCAGCGCCTGCGCCGTTGGCATCAAACACATTGCCGCCAACTGCATTGTCTTCGTCCGTGACAAAACTGTCATCTATGGCTACGGGTGCATCGTTAACTCCGTTTACTGTAACGGTAACCGTAGCCGTAGATGTTCCGTCAAGCGCATCGTCGATGGTATAGGTAATGGTCGTGGTGGCGCTATCGCCAGTGGCCAATGTCTCAAACTCCCCGTTGGGTTCAAAATTATAGCTACCATCAGCATTGATTGTAAACAGACCGCCCGCCGAACCAGCTACAGCCATGCTAACATTAGTCGAAACGCCGTTGACTTGTGAGACAAAGAAAGTATCCCCGTCACGGTCACTGTCTACGCCATTGCCGTTATCGGCAAAAACATTGCCGTTTAAAACCGTGTCTTCATTTGTGTTAAGTGTATCATCTTGGGCCACGGGTGGATTGCCGGCCGCTGCCGCACCTGTCACAGCAACAGTAACCGTGCCTGGTTCAGATACTCCATCACCAATGAAAGCTTGGTATTGAACCGTTGTGAGCACAGTTTCGCCAGGCGCAAGGGCGGCAAAATCACTATTCGGATCGAATGAGTAGCTTCCGTCTCTATTGATGGTAAACAACCCACCATTATCCCCGGCGACTTGCGTCCCGACAGCACTAAAACTGCTGTTGACTAAGTCAACCCTCGTGACCCCTTCATCAGGGCCGTTACCATTGTCACCCAACACATTGCCGGCAATAGTGGTATTGGAATCTGTAGCCAGATCATCATCTTGGAGAGCAAAACGCCCGACCACACCTACAAACACTTGAATCACAATTTGCGTATCACTGGAGCCACCATTACCGTCGTCAATTGTATAGCTGACGCTCGTGAATGCTGATTGCCCTTGGCTAAGACCCGTAAACTCTCCATTTGGATCGAACGTATAAGTACCGTCCGCATTGATTGTGAACAAACCACCATTATCCCCTGCAACAGCAGTGCCCACTAAAGCACCAGTAGAATTAACCTGTGACACCGTTATTACATCGCCGTCTGCGTCCTCATCAGGCCCGAACCCATTGTCCCAAAACACACTACCTGTTGCAATGCTCGCTGTGCCAGCATTAACAATATCCTCACGGGCAACAGGCGCAATATTTGTGGTGCCGTCCAGAACAGTAACGGTTACAGTTGCGGTACTGGTGGCTCCGAACCCATCAGTAATTGTATAGGTTACGGACGTATCAGCAGTTTGCCCTGCGCCCAGGCCATCAAAATCACCGGCGGGCTGAAATACATAGCCGCCGTGGGCATAAATAATAAATGTACCGCCATTACTGCCCGCCACAATGCGGCCAACATCGACAGGCACACCATTCACATCCCGAACGGTTATCGAGCCGTCAGGGTCACTGTCAATACCGGCACCGTTATCATCCGACATCACATTGCCGATTAAGCTGGTGAGCGAATTTGTTGTAAAACTGTCAGGCGTTGCCGTCGGCGCATCATTGACACCCGTGACGACAACGCTGACCGTAGCCGTACTGGTCAACCCTGTGCCATCATCAATCGTATATGTGACACTGGTTTCTCTCGTACTCATTAGACTTGGGTTGAGAAATTCAAAATCACCATTAGGGTCGAAAGTAAATGTCCCGTCACTGGCAATAGTGAACAAGCCGCCACGGCTGCCTGTTATGACCGTACCGACATTTGCAGCCGCCCCGTTGACCGAAATTACCGTCAGTGGATCCCCGTCCAAATCAGAATCCACACCATTGCCATTGTCCGCCAAAACATTACCAGTGGTGGGCGTCTCCTCGTCCGTTGTAAAACTATCGCCAACCGCTATTGGCGGACTTGGCAACAAAGCGGGATTAAAGCCAAAAACGATATAGCTTTGCCCGGAATTTGTCAGGCCACCCGCATCAACCACTCGAGCCCCAATGACCAAATCATCCATGCCGTCGCCGTTTATATCTCCGGCACTTGCTACGGAAAACCCGGCTTCGTCGTTGAAAGCAACACCGTCGATACGTGTACCATTGGTGCCGTCCAAAGTTGTCAAATCAATGGTGGAAGCAAAGCCGCCCGCGGTTCCGAAGATCAGAAAAATTGCACCGCTACCCGCGTCTGGTGCCGAAATGACCAGATCGTCAATACCGTCACCGTTAAAATCCCCGGCTGCCGCCACGGAAAACCCGGTATCGCTACCGTTTTCCAGGCCCTGAATGAAAAACCCATTGGTGCCGTCCAAAGTGGACAAATCAAAATTAGCAGGGAATCTTGCGGTACTGCCAAAAACCACATATGCGCCACCCAACTGGCTACCGATGTTAGGAGCACCAATAATAATATCGGCGATACCATCATTGTTTATGTCCCCTGCACCGGACACAGCGTCTCCAGCCGCGTCGGCGAAACTAACACCTTCAAATACAATGCCTCGGCCAAAGGCAAGGGTAGATAAATCGAGACTGGCACCAAAGCCGTCCCTGGCATTGCCAAACACCAAATATATTTGTCCGGCAGAAACAGTAGCGCCCACATCAGCACTTGGAGCAGATACGATAAAGTCGTCGATACCGTCACCGTTAAAATCGCCAATACCCGATGCAGCAATTCCGAAATTATCATCCGTCGATAAGCCGGTTATTATAAATCCGCCGAACGCGACTACAGTGGAGGGGTCATAACTGGGTATAAAAGTCCCGCCCGTACCTAAAATCACATAAGCTTCGCCCTGATCGCCGGGCCCACCAAACGGGGCGGATATCATGACATCATCAAACCCGTCGCCGTTAATATCGCCTAGCCCCGCAACATTTGTCCCGGCACGGCCAAAAAGATCAAGCCCGGTAAATGAAAATCCATTGGTCCCATTAAGGGTCGTCAAATCCAAAGTCGGCGCAAAGGCCGTAGATTGCCCAAAGATAACAAAAGCCGCCCCGGCAGTGCTGGTACCGCCTGGGTCTGCCTGAGGCGCACCAATGATGAAATCCGCAATGCCGTCGCCGTTCATATCGCCTGCCGCTGAAATGGAGCCGCCAAAGAAATCACCAGGGTTTAGGCCGTCAATTCTAAAGCCGTTGACGCCATTTAGTGTGGTAAGGTCAAAATTAACGGGAAATCCTGCGCCTGTGCCAAATACGACATAAACAACACCATTACCTGTGACGCCACCGCTCGGCGCGCCTAGGGCAAAATCATCAATCCCGTCATTGTTAATATCGCCAATACCGGCAACGGAAAATCCGTTTTGGCCATTTAGAAACAACCCCGGTATGTTAAATCCAGTAGTGCCGTCAAGCTCAACTAGACCAAGCAAAGTGGGAGTGGCCAATAAAGGGCCACTAAAGCTAAAACCAAAATTTGGAATAGAGATCGGGAGCGGTAACGGCGCAAAACCTATGCCTTGTGGGTTTAACCCCACGCGTCCCAACAGCGGCAATGATTGTGAATCCAGCAAATATTCGTTGTGTTCGAGCAAACCATCATCGTTTTCCAACACAGAAAACTCGCTAAGAATATCAAATATATATGTCATACTTTGCCCCGATTTGACTAGTGCGGGCGTTGTTGCCCACTTGTTTTTCCAGCCTTAACAAAATGATAACACAAGCACAAGCCTTAGTCTGGCACAAGCCTTAGTCTGGCGCTTCTCTTGCCTCTAACACCTGTAGAAATGTCGACCCAAAACGCTGTAATTTGGCTTTGCCTATGCCGTGAACTTCCGCCATATCGGACAGGTTTTGTGGCCGTTTTCGCGCCATGTCGCGCAAGGTCTTGTCGTGGAAAATCATGAATGCAGGCACATTTTGCTTTTGGGCTAAAGAGCTTCTGACCTCTTTCAAGCGCGCCAGCAGTTCCAGATCGGTTTCAGACAAATTTTGTTCCGCCTGTTTGGGCTTGGGGGTGTTGGACGATGCAGACGATTTTGCGGATCTTGTATCCTTGGTAAATTGCGGCCTGTAGGAAAAATCGGCGAGGCCGCGCAATAATTTTTTACCCTGCTCGGTCATGGACAGGCCGCCAAACTCCGCTATGTCCAACTTGACAAACCCGCTTGCTACCATTTGGCGAATAATTGAATGCCAGCTTGGCTTTTTATGCTGCTTGCCCACACCCCAGGTCGGCAATTTGTCATGGCCGAAATCCCGGATGCGTTTGGTATTGGCCCCGACCAATATATCGCAAATATAAGCCGGGCCAAACCTCTGCCCGGTGCGCAAAATCGCAGATAACACCATCTGGCCTTCCCGCAACCCGTCTTTTAACTCAACCGGATCAAGACAGACATCACAATTATTACATGGTTTGGAATCTTCACCAAAATACGCCAGTAAAGAACGGCGACGACAACTCGGTGCTTCGCAATAGGCGATCAATCTGTCCAGGCGCTTATGGGCCCGGCGGGTTTGAGCTGCGCCCGCCCTGTCTTCCTCAATGAACTGCCTACGCATACGGATGTCGCCCATGCCGAACAGCATTTCGCAATCGGCCCTGTCCCCGTCGCGCCCAGCCCGGCCAAATTCCTGATAATAATTTTCCATGGACGACGGCAGGTCGGTATGAAACACAAACCGCACATCCGGTTTATCTATACCCATGCCAAAGGCGATGGTCGCACACATGATAACGCCGGGGTCACGCACAAAGCGTTTCTGGTTTTTGTCGCGGGTATATTTATCCAGGCCCGCATGATAGACCAAAGCATCATGGCCAAGACTGTTCAACACTTGCGCCGCGACTTCGCACTTCTTGCGCGACAAACAATAAACAATGCCGCTGTCGCCTTTGCGAGTTTTGACAAAGGCCGCCAACTGGTTTTGCCAGCCTTGCTTGGGCGATACGGCCAAGGAAATGTTAGGGCGGTCAAAACCGGAAACATAGATTTTTACATCACCCCCAAATAATTTGGCGGCAATATCTTTGCGCGTAACTGCATCCGCACTGGCGGTCAAGGCAATGATCGGCGCGTCCGGAAAATGGGTTTTAAGCTGGCATAGCATTTCGTATTCTGGCCGAAACGACGGCCCCCATTGAGAGATACAATGGGCTTCGTCCACTGCAATCATTTTGACGTTGAGCGAGCGCATAACATCCAATGTGGACGCATTCATCAAGCGTTCCGGCGACATATATAACAGCCGCGTTTCACCTCGACGCAAAGAATGCCAAATCCGCTCATTATCGGCGGGGGATACGTTCGAGTTCAAAGTCTCCGCAGGTGCTCCCAATAACTTAAGTGCACTAACCTGATCATTCATAAGCGCAATCAAAGGCGACACCACAATCGTCAGACCGTCCCCCATAAGCGCCGGGATTTGAAAAATCAAAGACTTGCCCGCCCCCGTAGGCATGACACAAAACACATTTTCGCCAGCAAGCAAATCCCGGATAGGCCGCTCCTGCCCAGGCCGAAACTCGTCATAACCAAATATATTTTTAAGGGTTTGATGCATGATGTTTTAAAGAACATGTAAAGAACAAAGTAAAGTGGGAAATTGCGTATACCTTGTTAATACATGGAGATTTTGGCGTTTTGGAAGATTTTCTGCGACAAAATCGTCAAGCAATCACACACCGTTAATTCACATTAGTATCATCCGTCTAATTTCATGGGCTTCTTCATATCTATTTCGAAACAAAGCAATTAAATCATCCGTAAACACGCGACCTTGTTTTTTTAATTCGATATATAACTGAGTATGCGTGCTAGTATCGGGGGTGACCTCTTTCAATTCTTGCCTATTTTCAGCGACTATGATTATATCCATAAACTTCTTATAACTTGTCAAAACTGACTTTGATTGTTCCCCAAAAATTGACTCTATCCTATCGGTTGGCTTCAATTTAAATAATTCAGCGATTTTCTTCCGTTTTTCCCAGGCAGATAAGTTTACCGTTTCCGCTACCGAAGCAACTCCGCTAAAATAGAGTAATTTTCTTGAAAAGACCAATTTAACCTTTCGTATTCCCCATGGTTTATCCCCCTCAATTGTCTTGTAATTAAAATCAACACAAATAGTTCTGTATAGGCGAATAATATCATTTAACAGCAATAGAGTAAGATGCGTGTCTTCAATCAATAAAGATGCATAGCTTTCGATTACTGCTGTATTTATAAATTCGTAACAGTCAGAGTTGTACAGACACACACTTTCCAGTAGTAAGAGCATCCTTCTAGTCATCTTACCGTTCAGATCATGCTCTCCGCCGATGTTAATAATCATATCATTTAAGCAAGTTACAGAATTGAAAGCGCCTTCCTGAGAAGGCAAATTGGACACATGTTTTTGCAATTCGTTAATAATAATTTTCTGTATTTCCTCTACTTCATCCTTATCATCAGGCAACTTCGAAGAATAGATAATTTGGAAATCTATATCAGAATCTTCACACGCTTCTTCACGGGCATAAGAACCATGCCCAACTATACAAAAAGTTTTTTCTGTAAGTACACTTTCTAAACTTGCTGTTATTTCTTTCAATTTTCTACGTGTGAATTCGATGTAAGGCATAATTAAAAAGCCAACTCTCTCTGTGAAGGTTCCTGCGTTGGAATTATCCCTCGGAGTTTATCTGAACGACCCTTTTCCCAAGCAAGTGTTTCTTGATAATATCGACCGCAAATATCACGATAACTCTTCAAGTGGCATTTTTCTCGAATTGAAAAATTTCTATGCCTATACCTTTCAAGATGGTTAGGGTAATGCCCTGAAGTTGCTTTGGAAACATCACTGCTGATTTCGTTCTCCAACTCTGGAAATACAGAAAAAAACTCTTGGTCAGAATACATGAACATTTCCTCCCTAAGCAAATCAATTCGCTTTGCAACATGGTTTTGCGCTAACTCATCCGCTATTCGCCCAAAACCGTCATAAATAAGAAGGTTATAAACATACCCTTTCATTCTCCAAAATGAGTCTAAGATAATTTCATTTTTATTAGCATTATAAGTTAGAAGCGATGCTTTTATTGTTTGATTAAGAGAGAAATCAGGTTTTTTATTCAAAATCGAAAAACATCTATATATTCCATCTAAAGTATCGATATTGAAATGCCCGTTAAAATACTTTGAAAAAGAAAGGTTTACTTTTTTATCCAGCGCCAAAGTGATATCGCTCGGCTGAATATTCATCGACCGTAAAATAACAAACAGTTGGCTTTTTCTATTATTTATTAAGTTGTTCGTATTTTTGTGATGATTAAGCCCAAATTGTTTTTCAAATAAAAATTCAACGCTATGGGATAAAGGGGCGTGCCCTAAATCGTGAAGAAGCGCCACTGCCTGAAAAAGTTTTATTTCATTTTTTGGAATATTGGTATCAAATTTTGATATAAATAGCGCAATCGAATATACCCCGATCGAATGGTGATACCGATTGGAGTTCCCTGTGGTTTCTTCTGTTCTACTAGTCAGCCAAGTGTCAATCGCACCTAGAAATGAAATATTTTTTAATCTTCGAAATTCTTCGCACTCAATAACATCTCTGAAAGGGCTATCCATTGCTGCCCGAACAAGTTCTTTATCAAATGGTTTAAATTTTTCCATCATAACAATAACTATACATCAAACGCTGTTCCATGACAATCACTAACAACCATTCCGATCAGGTTAACAGTTTTTTATGCATCACAAGTCACCATACCCCTAGACCAGACCTTTTCATTAGCATAGTAAGAGGGTTCGCAATTTTGCGCCTTGGAGATTTTATGCAAAACGCCCCTAAGTAACTTGACGAGAACTAAGATGATATTTGGCAAACCCAACTTTAATTCGTTTTGGGCTATTTTTAGATGGTTGTTGGTATGGGGCACATCAAGGATTCCGCGACCGGGCTGAACTATATGCAAGCGCGGTACTATGATCCGCTGATCGGGCGGTTCCTGTCGATTGATCCGGTAGGGTTTAGTCCCAACCAGCCGTTCATGTTCAACCGGTATACCTATGTAGGCAATGATCCGGTGAACCTAACGGATCCGTTTGGAATGGCACCCTATCTTGGGGCGCGTCCAGTAAAAGGTAGTATGGATTCTCACATGTACGTTGTCTATAATGCGGATTACATCGGCGACCCAAACGCAACCGTTGTCAGTTGGGCACAGGGGAAAATGCCCGGAAGCAACAAAACCGCTTTGGTCAGTCATTCGGAATTGGCACAAGGAAGAAGAACGGAAACCTTAGAGGACGACTATAGAGCTTGGAAAAGTATGAGTGCGAAGAATTTAGGGGTTGAGGTTCAATCTATCAATGCTTCTGATGCCACAGTAGAAGCGGTTGCAAATGCGACGACAGGTAACCCGGATTATGGTTTGTTTCCCCAAAGATTTACGCTGAGCCCCGGCGCTAATAGTAATTCTGCGTCGGGGGCAGTTTCTAATCGTTCAACTCAAATAGATAATCCGGGCGCACCGGATCAAGCGCTCCCAGATCGGGCTACCTCCGCAAGTGGTAATCATACTTACAAAGTTGGTTTACCAGGGGCAGGAAAAATATTTCAATCCCGGGTCAGAACTTGTGGGGGAACGAGAATTGGCAACTCTGGTTCAGGGTCCATATGCTAAACTGCCCACATCAAACATGGGGAAAGATGATATGAAACCCACTAAAATGTCCGTCGTCATATAAAATGGCACAGATTTAGGTCTGTGCTAAGAGAGAGTTTGCTCACCTATTGTTGATTGTTATTAAGCTATGGCTTTGCGGTAT
>NVVO01000034.1 GCA_002733385.1 Robiginitomaculum sp. | reverse complement strand
ATCATGATCGCTTCGATTTGCAAAATCACGCCGCCGACTTCGGTCCACGCCAGCCCTGTGGTGACACCGACTTGGTCTTCATCATCGATTTCCCCAAACATAAAGCGTTTCACGCCCGAATATTTTTCCAAATTACGGGTGGTGACTTTAATGTGGTCCGTTTCTGGGTTCATCAAAATTTCTTTGGTGGCTTTACGCGCCAATTTGGCGATTTCGCGCTCTAAGTTCCGCACCCCGGCTTCGCGGGTGTAATAACGAACCAAATCGCGCAGAGCCCCGTCTGAAATGCTCCATTCGCCTTCTTTAAGGCCATGGGCTTCAACTTGTTTTTCAATCAGGTGACGCTTGGCGATTTCGACCTTTTCGTCTTCGGTATAGCCCGACAAACGAATGATTTCCATGCGATCCATCAACGGTCCGGGCATGTTCATGGTGTTTGCGGTGGTCACAAACATCACGTCGGACAAGTCATAATCAACTTCTAAATAGTGATCGTTAAAGGTCGAGTTTTGTTCTGGGTCCAAAACTTCCAACAAAGCAGAAGCCGGATCACCACGCCAATCGGCCCCCATTTTATCAATCTCATCCAACAAAAACAAAGGATTAGAAACCTTGGCTTTTTTCATGCCTTGGACAACCTTGCCCGGCATGGAGCCAATATAGGTGCGGCGGTGACCGCGAATTTCGCTCTCGTCGCGCACGCCGCCCAGGGATACCCGGACAAATTCGCGCCCCGTAGCTTCGGCGATAGACTTGCCCAGCGAAGTTTTACCAACGCCGGGAGGGCCAACCAAACACAAGATTGGGCCTTTAAGTTTTTTCATCCGGGTCTGTACGGCCAAATGTTCAATGATCCGCTCTTTAACCTTGTCGAGACCATAATGGTCGCGGTCAAGGATGGTCTGGGCCTCAACCAAATTCTTGCGTACCCGTTTTTTCTTGCCCCAAGGCACTGACAGCAACCAGTCGAGATAATTTCGCGACACATTGGCTTCGGCCGACATCGGGCTCATTTGCGACAGTTTTTTCAGCTCGGCCTTGGCCTTTTTGTCGGCTTCCTTGGTAAATTTAGTTTCGGCGATCTGTTTGGTTAGATCGGAAATTTCGTCGCTATCTTCCTCACCACCAAGCTCGGTCTTGATGGCCTTCATCTGTTCGTTGAGATAATATTCGCGCTGGGTCTTTTCCATCTGTCCTTTGACCCGGCCCCGGATTTTCTTCTCAACCCTAAGCACGCTGATCTCCCCCTCCATAAGTGCGAACAACAACTCAAGGCGGGTGACAACATTGGCCTGCGCCAGTAATTTTTGCTTTTGGTCAATTTTTACACCCAGGTGTACGGCAATAGTATCTACCAGTTTCGCAGGGTCTTGGATATCAGCTACGGCGGTTACAATATCTTCAGAGATTTTCTGGTTCAGTTTTACATATTTTTTAAACTGCTCAAACACGCTGCGGCTCAAGATTTTGGTGTTTTCATCTTTTTTCCCGGTGGTTTTCAACGGGGCTAGTTCAGCTTCGAAATAATCCGTATTATCAGTATAGCTGACAACTTTTGCCCGCATACCACCCTCAACCAGCACCCGTACAGACCCATCTGGCAGTTTTAATAATTGCAGAATTTTGGCAACACAGCCAATATCATGAATGTCTTGGGGTGTCGGCTCTTCGGTCTTGGCGCTTTTTTGGGTGATAAGCAGGATTTTCTTGTCCCCCTTCATCACCTGTTCAAGTGCATTGATGGATTTTTCGCGGCCTACAAACAACGGCACCACCATAAACGGAAACACCACAATATCGCGTAAGGGGAGAACAGGTAATATTTTTGCAGTCTGTGTCGCAGTTTGGGTCATTGGCATATCTTCACATTATAGGTTCACCGTTCACCCGAATATGGGTAAGGTGGCCCGCAATATCAACCCATATCATCTGTAGAAATAGAAAAAAGCAGGCCCAAACTTTATTTTAGCCCCTGCCCCAAGCTCATTGGTCTGATGTGCGGGCTGTTTTCGAATATAACAAAGCTACCATTTCGTGATTGCCTTGTTGCTCGGCGAGAGAAACGGCGGTATTCCCTAACCTATCTTTTTTGCCTATATTTGCACCCCGGCTAACCAGCAATTGCACCTGCTTTGTTCGTCCAAATAATGCCGCCATCATCAAAGCTGTTTGACCATTATTGTTTACGGCATCAACAGCGCACTTATATTCAAGCAATTTGCGTGCCATATTCTCATGCCCCGCAAATGCTACGCCCATTTGTGCGGTGTTCCCCTTGCTGTCTCCGGCGCAGATATCAGCGCCTTTGGCCGCGAGATAGGTGACGGTTTCAGACTGGTTGTTGTAGGCAGCCAAAATGAAGGCCGTATAGCCTTTTTGGTTGCGCGCTTCAATGGGAGCGCCAGCCTTGATCAAGCCGTGTAATATATCTACCCGGCCATTACGGGCCGCATCAAAATACAACACTGATATTTTTTCGGATGAATATGTTTCTCCGCTATGTGCATGCATGGGCAATGCACTGGCTAGCAAGCAGATTATCGTCAGAAAATATTTCATAATACACCTCTCGTGAAAAAATGGCGCAACATTGGGGCGAATGTTGCGCCTCAGAATGACCGCAAATTATTGCGAAGCCTCCTGAATTTTGTTGGCACGGCGTTTTACCGCTGTCAAATTGACGTTGACGGCTTTGGCAAGACGCATACCGTAATCCTTATCCGCGAGGAAAAAATGCGCCACCATGATTTCTTTCACTTCGGTATTTTTAACCTGCCCCAAATCACCCGCAAGATTGCTGACCAAATTGGTTTGCTGCCCGGTATCCAAAGAACGGTAAAACTCTCCTGCTTGCTTGAACGGTGCCTTAATGCTGATGGCCTTTTTCTGCGCTGTGCCGGAAATTACATAAGACGCCGTGGTGATTTTGGCATTGTCGGAATACGCATTGTCATTGCGCGTGCGCGATGGTTGGTAATTTACATCTCCGCTTGGTTTGCCAAAGTTCAATGCGCCGTCTTGGCTACCATTGCGTACCTTAACACGCGGCGCATTTACGGGCAGCATTTGATAGTTGGTACCAGCACGGTAACGCTGGGTATCAGAATACGAAAACAAACGCCCCTGCAACAACCGGTCCGGCGAAGCGGCAATTCCCGGTACAAAAACACCCGGTGAAAATGCGACTTGCTCCGTTGAGGCAAAGAAATTGTCCGGCACTTTATTGAGGGTCATCGTGCCAATTTTAACGGTTTTGAACACTGAGCCTTCCTCGGCCCAGTCTTTCGTAGCATCAAAAGGATTGAAATCAAGCTTGCCAATATCTTTGGGGTCAAGGATGATCGCGCTTAAATCCCATTTGGGGTATTTGCCAGCCGAAATATCGGCATAGAGAGATTTGGTCGCAAAGTTAAACGGTTTGGCGGATGCTTCCGAAGCCGTAAGGGTTTTAACGCCTTGGCGACTTTTCCAGCGAAATTTAGCAAAGACAGTATCCCCGCTTTTGTTAATCAGGCGCAGGGCATGCACCGAATTTCCGTCCATATATTGTAGGCCGGCAGGGGTGCCGAGGTCTGTATAGACTTGGGTGAGCATGTTCGTCGATTCCGGAAGATGGGAGAAAAAATCGAAAAACCGGTTCGGGTCTTGCTGATTGGTCACCGGGGATGGTTTTAGGCTATGCACCATATCAGGAAATTTTATCGCATCACGAATAAAGAAAACCGGTAGATTATTGCCAACCAAATCCCAATTTCCTTGGTCCGTGTAAAACTTAGTGGCAAATCCGCGTGGATCGCGCAWWKSKWYMGKCKRGCCKYTKRKKKKARKARYCKYGRWMRTMMGSWCMRAKACMGRYSYKSWWKTKYYCTYSKWYGCGAACAACGAAGCTGYGGTATAGTCACTAATTTCAGARTTTGTAACCACAAACTCGCCCTCTACACCGGTGCCGCGCGCATGCACGACCCGCTCAGGAATTCGTTCACGGTCAAAGCGTGCCAATTTTTCGATCAAATGAAAATCTTCCAGTAAAACCCCGCCAAATTCACCTGCGGTTTNAGAATTTTGGTTGTCAGAAACAGGCGCACCCGAATCTTGGGTCAGTTGTGGATTTTGTGCAAATGCGCTCCCGGCTAACATTAAGGTGCTTATGGCTACCGTTATTAAAAATTTCGTTTTCATACTAAAATCTCCGCTTTAATTTAACATTCAAAAGCACAGAGTGCGCTGTTGTTGTTTCTTTATAAGGGCGGAAAATTTGAATTTGAAATTGGTAGTTACGATGTGATTTATCGGTGAAACCGATAAGCGAGTTATTGCAGCCGTAAAGCCAAGTCATTATTAAGGCTCGGCGCAGAGGAAATGAGTTTGGCCAAGGCTACAAGACATGATTTGCGGGGAAAAGATTTTCGAAAAACCATTCGTACAGTTCTTTTGGGCTGCGGGGAGAAACGTTTAAGCGACGTCGAACCTGTTTGATCATTCAGAGCACCTGTGGCTAATTTGGGCAAARACGTATAGCCCCTACCTGCACGAACCAGCTCGATCACGGTCTGTAACCCCGCGTCGCGTAAGTCCGCCTGCCCGCTTACGACTTCATTGTTTAGCTTGCACAGCTCCAGAGTTTGATCGCGCAAGCAGTGCCCTTCTGGTAATAAAAGCAAATCTTCAGGGTTGATATCCTGAGCTTCGATACAAGATTTGTTGCTGAGAGGATGGGCCGTTGGGCATAGGAACAAAAAGTCTTCGTGGTACAGTTCTATTTCTTCGATATTTTCAGGTGGAATTTCCGTCGCGATTATGGCCGCATCAATTGTAAAGTTAGCCAGCATTGCATACAATGCCTCGGTCTTGTCTTCATGCAGCGAAAGTGTCATTCGGGGATGATCAGCAAGGCTTTGAGACAGAAAATGTGGAACAAGATAGGGGGCGATTGTTGGAATGATACCAAGCTTCAACTCCCCGCACAAAATGTCCGATTGGGCGGCGGCCAAATGCACGATTTTTTGCGCATGGGTCATAATCTGCCGTGCTTCGCCAATAATCTTCTCGCCGATAGGCGTTATATTGACACCGCGTGTCGTGCGTTCAAATATTGTAACCTGAAGCTGCTCTTCCAGTTTTTTTATTTGACCGCTCAGTGTTGACTGAGAAATAAATACCGCATCAGCCGCCTTGCCAAAATGCAGATGATCCGCCACAGCAACAAGATATTTCAGGTCTTTTAAGTTCATAACGTCTCATATTATAATCATTCTAAAAAGAAAAGATACGGAATAATTTGAGGTCTTCTGACAAGGCGGTTCGCACTTAACTTAGGGTAGTTCAAACGTCACACTTCCCTAAAAAAAGGGAGCCGAAAGATTGCTTGATGAAGTAAATTAGGAACACGATTTTAGGACGCTTTATCGGCCTTTTTGCCCTGCTTGGTATAGATTAACAATGGTTTGGCGCTGCCGTTCACCACTTCTGCATTGATAACCACTTCCTCGACGCCTTCATATGTTGGCAGATCATACATGGTGTCCAGCAAAATACTTTCCATGATCGACCGCAGTCCACGGGCACCAGTTTTACGCTTGATAGCCCGCTTGGCAATGGCTTTGAGCGCACCTTCGTTAAAGCTAAGGCGAACATTTTCCATGTCGAACATAAGCTGGTATTGCTTAACCAGCGCATTTTTCGGCTTGCTGAGGATTGTCACCAAAGCTGCTTCGTCCAGATTGGTCAAAGTGGCGATGACAGGCAAACGGCCAACAAATTCAGGGATAAGCCCAAACTTCACCAGGTCTTCCGGCTCAATACCTTGCAGGATTTCGCCGACATTGCGCTCATCAGCCTCTTTTAGTTCGCCGCCAAAACCAATGCTGACCTTACTACCACGATCAGCGATAACTTTTTCCAGTCCGGCAAAGGCACCACCGACAACAAACAGGATATTTGTCGTGTCCACCTGCAAAAATTCCTGCTGGGGATGTTTACGGCCACCTTGTGGCGGTACGGAGGCAATTGTGCCTTCCATAATCTTCAAGAGAGCCTGCTGTACGCCCTCGCCCGATACATCACGGGTGATGGACGGGTTATCGGATTTGCGGCTGATTTTATCGACCTCGTCAATATAGACAATACCGCGCTGGGCCCGTTCCACATTGTAATCGGCGGATTGTAATAGTTTGAGGATAATATTTTCAACATCTTCGCCCACATAACCGGCTTCGGTCAATGTGGTTGCATCAGCCATAGTGAACGGCACATCCAAAATCCGGGCCAGCGTTTGGGCCAGCAATGTTTTACCGCACCCGGTCGGGCCAACCAGCAGGATGTTTGATTTCGCCAGCTCTACATCGCCAGCTTTTCCGGCGTAATTCAGGCGTTTATAATGATTGTGGACGGCCACCGACAATACGCGCTTGGCATAATCCTGGCCAATAACATAATCATCCAACGTGTCGCAAATTTCCTGGGGTGTCGGCACGCCTTCCTTGTTTTGGGAAATGCTGCTTTTGCCTTCCTCGCGGATGATGTCCATGCATAACTCGACGCACTCATCACAGATGAAAACCGTCGGGCCTGCAATCAATTTACGAACCTCGTGCTGGCTTTTGCCACAAAAGGAACAGTATAGTGTGTTTTTCGCGTCTGTGCCGCCTGACTTACTCATTCGTGTTTCCACTTCTCTTTGTGCTTGGTCTCTTAGTGCTTGGTCTCTTATTGTTGTGCGGTTTTGCCATGAAACCCCCGATTTGCAAATTTGTTGCAAGAGATATGCCGCTAAATATCATAATAACTGTTCTAGAATACAACAATTTCATTACAAATAGCTTATTAAATCCCACTTAGAAACATTTTACTGCAAATTTGCGCCTTTAGTCAATTATTTTGCGTCCTCTCTAGACGTATAGACATGATCAACAATGCCAAAGGCCATTGCATCCTCTGAAGTCATGAAGAAATCCCGGTCCAGCGTTTTTTCAATGGTCGCGTATTTTTGACCCGTATGTTTCACATAAATCTCGTTCAGGCGTTTTTTGAGGGCCAAAATATCATTGGCATGACGCTGAATATCCGAAGCCTGTCCGCGAAACCCGCCCGAAGGTTGATGCACCATGATACGGGCATTGGGCAGGGCGACGCGCATGTCTTTGTGACCCGCACATAATAACAGCGAGCCCATTGACGCCGCCTGGCCCGTACATACGGTCGAAACCGGAGATTTAATATATTGCATAGTATCGTAAATCGCCAGCCCGGAAGTGACAATACCGCCCGGCGAGTTGATATACATATATATTTCTTTTTTCGGGTTCTCGGACTCCAAAAACAAAAGTTGCGCCGTGATCGACATGGCCATAGCATCATCAACAGGCCCGGTTAGAAATATAATCCGGTCTTTGAGCAGGCGCGAATAAATGTCAAAGGCCCGCTCACCCCGGCTGGTTTGTTCAATAACGGTGGGTACGAGATAGGCACTTGTTTCATAGGGGTCTTGAAATGACTTTGGCATGTTATTTCCTTATGCATTTGGGGTTGCCGACAGCAACAGTGATTCTGCCCCTACAATCGCGGGGAATAGTTACCTCAATATTTATATTGTGAAATAAATTTCAAGGGGCTGTAGGCAGATTATCGTTTCCCCGCGCGTAATCCACCGTTGGCGCACACCGCAAGATGGATTCTGACCAAAGGGAACACCCTCTTGGTGCAGCAAGAACCGCTAATCCACTCTACAATTTCAAATTTACCTGCAAAACGCCTTTATTCGAACGCATCTTCTTCAAACAACTCGTCGCGGTCAACTTTTTTGTCCGTGATTTTTGCGGTCTCAATAATCAGATCGACGACTTTTTCCTCGAATATAGGCGCACGTAATTGAGCGACTGCATCCGGGTTTTTTTGGAAAAATTCAAGAACTTGCTGCTCTTCACCTGGATAACGCCGGGCTTCAGCGACCATGGCTTGCTGCAATTCTTCATTACTGATCTGTATTTCGGCCTTGGAACCCATTTCCGCCAAAACCAATCCCAGACGCACACGGCGCTCGGCAATTTTTTTATAATCAGCCTTCAGTTTTTTATCGGTTTTTTTGGCATCGTCCTCGTCCAACTRCCCGGCTTCTTTTTCTTTCTCGACCTGTTCCCAGATGTTGGAAAACTCGGCTTCGACCATGTTTGGCGGCAAATCAAAATCGTGCTTTTTATCAAGATCATCTAAAATCGCCCGTTTTAGCTTCATGCGGACTTGGCCCTCAAGCTCGGCTTCGGCTTGCTTGCTGACAACCTCTTTGAGGGCTTTCAAATCATCAAAGCCGAACTTTTTGGCCAAATCATCATCAAGCTCGGCTGGTTTGGAACCTTGTACTTCCAAAACTTCAGTTTCGAAAATCGCCTGTTTATTAGCCAACTCCTCGACCTGGTATTCTTTGGGAAAAGTCACTGTCACATCAAGTTTGTCACCGGACTTGGCCCCAATTAACTGTTCTTCAAAGCCTGGAATAAAGCTATTGGAACCCAACACCAATTGATGCTCGTCCATGGCCCCGCCGTCAAAGGCATCACCGTCAACCCGGCCAACAAAATTGATCAAAACGGCATCATCTTTCTTGGCTTTAGCGGTTTTGGCTTTTTTCTTGTAACTCACTTGATCTTTAGTCAAATCTGCCAAACGTTCATCAACATGATCGTCCGTCAAATCACAGCCAAGGCGGATGAATTTTAATGTCTTGGGATCAACGGGTTCAAATTCGGGGATGGTCTCGACTTCGATGGTGTATTGCAGATCCGCCTTGCCGCTTGTGACTTCGGCGCCGTTGGCCCTAAGTTCTATTTTTGGCTGACCAGCCGGGCGGATTTTATTGCCCTCAAGAGTGTCCTGGGTGGTCTTGGTGACCACTTCTTGGATCACATCATTCATAATGCTTTGGCCGAACATTCTGCGAATATGGGTGATCGGGACTTTGCCGGGCCGGAACCCCTTGAGTTTGACTTGTGGCTGCATTTCTTTAATCTTAGCCGCCAGCTTTGTTTCCAAATCGTCCTTAGCCACAGTGATTTCAAAAGTGCGGGAAAGCCCTTTAGCTTTTAATTCTTTAATGTTCATGTTCACATCCAAAATTGTTTATGTAGCGCATAATATCTAGCATATCCGCGCTTGGTATTCCTAATAAAACTCATAAAACTGTGCATTACGCCAAGTTTGTGCCGCGCCTTATGTCACGGCTTAACGCAATGTGCAACGGGGATTTTTCCCTTTTACATTATCGCCTTCTATGCCAGATAGAATGGGGTAAACAGGCGAAAACAGCAATATTATGGACTTTATCCCCGAAGGCAGCATGTGGCTTCTCTATTTGGTTCTGTTTATCGGGCCATTTGTGCAAGAAGATACCGCCGTCATTGGGGCCGCCAGCCTGTCTTTGTCCTCTAGCCAGCCTTGGCTCCTCATATATGTCACCGTTTTGGCCGGGCTGATTACCAGTGATTCGTGGAAATACTGGCTTGGCTGGGCCGCCAAGCACCATAGCTGGGCCAAAAAATTCGGGCAAAGACCGCGTGTCACCAAAATGAAACACGCCGTGCTCAACAATGCGGTAAAAACCCTGATCACAGTCCGCTTCCTGCCCATGGCCCGCATCGCCGCATATATGGCCACCGGGTTTTTCGGTGTGAGTTACCTTAAATATTGGCTGTCCATTACCTTTTCAGGTTTTTTATTTGTCAGTACGTTCTTCTTGGCGTTCCACCTGCTCGGCGAATTAGTCGGTGAACAGATAAAGCGGTATTTACCGTTCGTCGCATTAGGGTTGGTGGGTACCGTACTGATGGTGCTGTTTTTCCATCGGAGGTTTGGGGAACGTGGTCAGCATTAAATGAAATAAAAACATTTTCTGCCTTCCTCCGTTTTTCACGGAGGAAGGAAGATAGCCAAAGTACTATACATCCAAACCAAACCCGTATACCCTCCTCCTATGCAATTCGTAGTTCACATACCGTTAGCGCAGCACGTCCTTCGCAATTGGCTAACCGGGCACGCCTAGCCCCTGTCTCTTTTTTTGCTTTAACAACAATTTGGAGAGACTTATGGATAAGAAACATTATTTGGAAATACTGCGCGGGGCAGGCAAGCTGGACTACGAAATTTATTTAAACACCGAGCAATTACTGGGCTGCCAAAAAGAACCAGACGAGCTATGCAACCCCGACGAGCTGATGTTCATGATTGTACACCAGATCGAGGAATTGTGGATGAAGCTCATGGCCACCACATTGCTTGAGATCAACGACGAAATGCTGGCAAGGCGTAGCTATAAAATCCTGACACTCTTTCGCCGCGTCGAAATGTGCCAGGAAATGATGACCCAGCAATTGCGTCTTTTGGAAACCATGTCGCCAAAAGACTATCAGGAAATCCGGCTTTTGCTCGGCAATGGCTCCGGGCAAGAAAGTCCGGGCTTTCGGGTTTTGCTGAAAATGCCTGCGGATATTTGGGCGACATTTACGGCCATTTATCTGGAGGGCGGCGCCAAAAACCTTGAGCAGATTTATGACAGTGAATATGACCACGGCGATGCCTATATGGTGGCAGAAGCTTTGGCCGAATTTGACGAACAATTTCAAAAATTCCGCCATTCCCACATGCAATTGATTTACCGTTCCATCGGCGTCAACGCCAACTCGCTCAAGGGGCGCTCGGTTGAAATATTGCGCACTGGCATGCGGCAAAAATTCTTCCCAGATTTATGGCAAATCCGCGCCGATATGACAGATAGATGGGGCGGAACCTACGGCAAGACCCGCGACAAGCTAGACCCGAAGGCCAAACCATAAATGCATAAACACTACCACGTCCCGAAAACCTATTTCCTCAGCCACAGCGTCGGGTGTTTGCCCAGGCAGACCCAGCACGATCTGGCGAAGGATTTTTTTGGGCCGTGGCAGTCATTGGGCGGCAATGCCTGGCCAGACTGGTTGGAAATCCTCACACGGTTTCGCGCCAGTATGGGGGCAATTCTCGGCGTTAGCGGGGACACGATTTGCCCGCAAACCAATGTCTCCAGCGCYCTRACCAAAATCATCCAYAGYYTRCCYMTSMRYMMARRACGCRATGTKATYTTGCTCWSKGAACAAGACTTCCCGACCATWGGYTTTGYSCTSAMRCAAGCCGAACGGGCAGGCTATCAGCTAAAATTCATCACGGGCGACATTACGGACGCGAAAACTTGGACTGATGCCGTGGACGACAGAGTGGCAATTGTCCACATCACCCATGCCCTGTCCAACACTTCGCACTTGCTGCCCGTGGCCGATATTTGCCAAGCGGCCAAAGCTGGGGATATTGTCACCATCGTCGACATCGCCCAATCGGTCGGCATTGTCCCCATACATATTCCGGATTGGCAGGCGGATTTTGTGATCGGCACCAGCGTTAAATTTATGTGCGGCGGGCCGGGGGCTTGTTTTATGTACGCCGCCCCGGACATTATACCAAATTGCCGTCCCGTAGATGTGGGCTGGTTCTCCCATGARAAYCCGTTTGCMATGRAYATMCGCGATTTTCGCTAYGCCGCCGATGCCATGCGGTTTTTTGGCGGAACCCCGTCCCCGGCCCCCTTTGCTGCGGCTCTGTCGGCCCATAAGCTGTTGGACAAGTCGGGTATTCAATCTGCCCATACCCATGTACAATCCATTTTGGACACATTGGTTTCCGGCCTGGACGACAAGGTTTTGGTTTCACCGCGCAAGGCGTCCCAACGCGGCGGCACATTGGTGATTGCACCTAAAAACCGTCAGCAATTAACGAAAACCCTAAACGCCGCCAATATTTTATTTGATGAACGTCCCGAAGGTTTCCGCTTTTCTTTTCATCATTACACCCCGCGCGAGGACATAGAAATTTTAGTGGATTTATTAAACCAATGCACCCGCTAAAGGCCTGTCTGAAACGCGCCAATTCACGTATAAAATTTCTCTCGCTTTTATGTTGCGCCTCCACTAAGTATATGAAAACTTAAAAACAATCTTTGGGGAAATTATGGAAAAATATATTGGTATTTTAGGTGTCATGGTTCTGCTTGCAATCGCCTACGGGTTTTCAAGCAACCGTAAACATATCAACCCGCGCACTATATTTTCCGCCCTTGCATTACAATTCGCCATTGCGCTGTTTGTTTTCAAAACGCCTTGGGGTAAAGTGGTGCTGGAGAAAGTCACCTTTTATATCGAGCATGTTCTCAATTATTCCATGAAGGGCATCGGGTTTATCTTTGGCGACTGGGCCAATAGCGGCAATGTCGTGCTCAGTTTTGCCACCGTAGTTCTGCCAGTGATTATCTTCGTCGGAGCCTTGATGACCGTGCTTTTTCATCTCGGTATCATGCAATTGATTATGCGCGGGCTTGGCTTTGTCTTGCGTAAGACTATCGGCATTAACGGTATCGAAGCCATTGCCGCCAGCATGAATATTTTTGTCGGTCAGGACAGCGCCCCCTTCGCCGTGCGGCCTTATCTTGAGACTATGCCCAAATCGACACTTTTCCTGATTATGGTCACAGGCATGGCGACCATTGCCGGCTCTATTTTGGCCGGGCTTATGGCTTTGGGCGTTGACGGGCAAAGCTTAATCGTTGCCAGTTTTATGGGCGCACCAGGCGGCATTCTCATGGCCAAGATGATTATGCCCAGCGATCCGGCGGACGCGGACACCACACCTGAAAATATCGACATTCAAACAACCAAACACTCAAATGTCATTGAAGCCGCCGCCGTCGGCGCATCCGAAGGCGT
Organism: Robiginitomaculum sp.; assembly: GCA_002733385.1. Classification (GTDB taxonomy): domain Bacteria; phylum Pseudomonadota; class Alphaproteobacteria; order Caulobacterales; family Maricaulaceae; genus Robiginitomaculum_A. The sequence continues at coordinate 12,612 of NVVO01000034.1, read as the reverse complement.
CAAACTGGCCATTACTATTGGCGCCATGCTGATCGCCTTTATCTCGCTGATTGCGCTCCTGAACGGCATTCTCGGCGGCGTTGGCGGCTGGTTCGGGTTTGAAGGCCTGACCTTTCAAAGCTTGCTTGGGCAAATCTTCAGACCCTTGATGTTTGTCGTCGGTGTGCCGTGGGCCGAGGCCGGGATTTCCGGGACATTATTTGGCGAAAAATTAGTCCTAAACGAGTTTGTCGCATACTCGACTTTCATCGAAATGGATAAAACCGCCGTGTTGGAGACGGGCAAAACCCTCCTAAGCGACCGGGCCAACAAGATCACCACAATCGCCCTGTGTGGGTTTGCCAATTTCTCCTCTATCGCCATTGTCATCGGCGGGGTCGGCACATTGGCACCAGGTCGGCGGGCCGAGCTGGCCTCATTTGGCCTGAAAGCCGTACTGGCCGCCTCAATGTCCAATCTATTAAGTGCGGCGATTGTCGGCTTGATGCTCTAACGCCTTTCCAAAAATTCACGAACCGGGCCTTTAAATTTGAGAAAATAACCCTATATGTAAGCTTAATGCCCCTTCTGTAATGGGCAGATTGGGAGAATTGAATTGACTGATAAGGCCATCAAGAAAACCGCAAAGACCGCTTTGAAAACTGGGAAAACCACTGGCAATATGAGCTTGTCTGTTGCGCTATCGCCTGAGCAGGGATTGTCGAGTTATCTTAACGAAATTCGCAAATTTCCCATGCTGGAACGCGACGAGGAATTTATGCTGGCCAAGCGCTGGGTCAAGCACGAGGACAGCTCGGCGGCCGAAAGAATGGTGACGTCACATTTGCGGCTCGTCGCCAAAATCGCTATGGGCTATCGGGGCTACGGCCTGCCCATCGGTGAAGTGATTTCCGAAGGCAATGTCGGCCTGATGCAGGCGGTTAAGAAATTTGACCCAGACAAAGGCTTTCGTCTCTCCACTTATGCCATGTGGTGGATTCGCGCCGCTATTCAGGAATATGTATTGCGCTCCTGGTCATTGGTCAAAATGGGCACGACCGCGGCCCAGAAAAAATTATTCTTTAATCTGCGCCGTATGAAAGGCGAAATGAAAGCCATTGACGATGGGGATCTGCATCCTGACCAAGTTAAGAAAATCGCGACCCGTCTCAATGTCAAAGAAACCGAAGTTGTCTCCATGAACCGCCGTATGGGTGGGGGCGGCGATGCGTCCCTCAACGTCACCATTGGCGGCGAAGACGGCGGCGGGCAATGGCAAGATTGGCTGGAGGACAAAAATTATGTCAGCCAGGAAACCATGGTCGGCAATTCCCAGGAACATACTGCCCGCATGGGACTTTTGAAAGACGCCATGAAAGATTTAAACGAGCGTGAACAACATATCTTGCAAGAACGCCGTTTGTCTGACAAACCCAAAACCCTTGAGGAATTGGCGGGCGTCTACAAGGTTTCGCGTGAACGCATTCGCCAAATCGAAGTCCGGGCTTTTGAGAAATTACAAGCCGCAATGCTTACCGCCGCACAGAGCTCGGGTTTGATTGAAGCTGGTTAAGCGGGTTTCGTTTTTGGTATCGGCACAGTCTCTTCCAATATAGCCTTCAACCCTTCGGGGTTTTTGATGTTTAAATCCCGTTGCGGGAAGGCGATTTCTATATTGGCTTTGCGTAAAGCCGCATCCAAAGCCATATGCAATTCGTGGGAGACAATAAATCTCTGGGTGAAATCACGCAGGAAGTTGCGCAACTCAAAGTCCAGCGTGCTGTCGCCAAACCCCAAAAACAAAACTCTTGGTTCAGGATTATCCAGCACATTAGGATTTTTCTTAATGGTCTCCAACATGATGCGGTGGGCTTTCTCGGTATCTGAGCCGTAAGCAATCCCGACCTTGATGATCAGGCGCGTCACCGGATTTTCCAAAGTCCAGTTGACAACCTGCTGGCTGATCAGCTCCTGGTTCGGGATTAAAATTTCCCTGTTATCTAAATCCAGAAGTGTGGTGGCACGGATTTGGATACGGGTAACGGTGCCGCTAATGTCGCCAATAGTAATGTAATCGCCGATCCGGATCGGACGTTCAAACAATATAATAAGCCCGGAAATGAAATTACCAAAAATTGCTTGCAAACCAAAACCGATACCAACGCCGAGTGCGGCCACAACCCATTGCAATTGAGACCATTGGGTGCCTAATTTATCAAAAGCCACCAACACCCCGATGATAAAGATTACATAACCAAGAACCGTGACGATTGCAAAGCGCGAACCTTGCGCCATAGTAAAACGTTTAAGCACAAACATTTCCAAAAACCCCGGCAGGTTACGGGCCGCCAACCATGTGATCAAACCAATACCAAGCGCTTGCATAACATTCCATAATGTGATCGATACTTTCTGCATTCCGGCATCTGCCGACGCGTCCATATATGACCATAATTTCACGTCATCAACCACCGAAAGGGCCGGCAATATACTGCCCCAAAGTGCCCATAGCACGACAATAGCGGCAACAAAAACGGTAACATTGACCAATTGCCGAGACTGCCGGTTAATGGTTTCCAGATCAATACTGGCCGTATCCAGCTTCGGCACAGGGATTTCCCCGCGCTGTTCGGCCGCAGCCTTCTCCATACGTTCTTTTACCGCCCGGTCACGCCGTTCCCGCGCCTGCTCCAACGCCAACCGGCGCTGGGCAATGACGACGAACCGTCTAAGCAGGCCATGAATAAGATAAGCAGCTAATAAGGTGCAAAATGTAGCAAAAAACCTTGCCATCAGTAAAAGGGCGGTTTCGGAATATCCAAACGCGGCCACAACCGCCAGTCCTATAGGCACGAAGATCGCCAAAGCCAGCAGCCAGCGTTCATTGCGCAAATAAAAACCCTCAACCTCACGGGTTTTGTTGAGAAATTTCTTGGAACGAGCTCGGGCTATTTTGAAAGAAAACCAGGTCACGCCAAGAGCGCCGAGTATAAAACCAAAAACCCCCAGCGCAGCAATACCGGAATCAAAATCCAGCCCGTCCCTGGTCAAGCTGACCAAAAATACGCTGATACCAATGACAGGTAGAAGCGGCAAAATGTAGGTTTCCAAACGTTTGCGCAATTGCCTGTCGACCCTGAAATGTAGATCAAACAAAGCCCCTTTTGCGCTCCATGCCCGTAAGCATAAAAGCACAAATATTGGCACTGCGGTGATAAAAAATGTTCGCTCCAATGCTTTGACAAAACTGCTGTCAGACCCTGACTTAGCAAAAATTAGCCCTAAAATTATTAGGATACCGGACGGAATCGCGGCGCGGGCAATGCCGTCAAACATGGCCAAGGGCGTCAAGCCGAAAGCGTCTTTTTGCACACGACCAACCCGCGCTGACATTTTGGTCATTATCGGCCCAAGCCGCTCACCAAGCGCATACAGAGCCGCCAGTAGCCCCAAAGATAAAAAGACCAGAAAATATATATTTTTCAAGCCAGAGCCTAAGGCCCGCCCGGCAGCTCCAAGATTAGCAGTGGTGAAGGTTTGTGCGACCCCCTGCACCAGCTTGGCGGGCCAGGCCAAGCCAATGGTTTCGGTGCTGGGAAGCCAAAGCAAACGGCTATCCAGCAATTGGCGCAGGTTTTTAACCTCATCCAATAATTGTTTATGCAGGGCGTTAACTTCCTCCAGCTTGCGCGCCCGCAATGAAGTAATGGCTGCCAGTTCACTTAAATGACCTCTGCGGCTGTCATAAGCTTGTTGCAGATGCTCTATATCGGTTTCGCTTAAAGCCGGGGTTTCACCGTTCTCAACATCAAATACCTGTTTGAGAATTTCAATATCCAGCGAGCCGGCCAGAAATATCCCGAGAGCTTCCTGATTAGTAATTTTTTGAAACAGAACGTCTTGTAAATCAATTTCCCGGGATTTTATGGCTTGCCCGATCAGGGTGATATCCGGTTGTTTTTTACGCAAAGACCGTAAATGTTCGCCGTAGGCTGTGCTAACTTTCTTGCTACCCAAAATTTGATCTGTGACATTTCTGTCAAGGCGCACTTGCTGCAACTGTATGCCGATGCCTCTTTCTACGTTCGGCAAATTACCTTCCGACAAAGCTATCTTGTAATTCCTGTCTGCAAGTGCAACATTCGCGTTGGCATATTGTTGCACCAAAATATGGTCTACTAAAAATTCCTGCTCTTCATTCTTGGCATCTTCCAATCGCAATAACGCATCGTCAGTTCGCGCCGACCCGGTTCGCGCACTCAGCGCCGACACCAGATCGCTTGATTGGGTGATCCGCGCCGCCGTTAAGCTGATCTGTTTATCCAAAATTGCCCGCCGCGCCCCTATGCTGGCGACCTCTTGTTCGAGGGCGCGTTTCTTCTGCCTATCCGCGTAAAAACTGGCCTGGTTTAGTGCCAGCATCGCACTAGCTAAAGGGGTTGGGTCTTCGCCGTTTTGGCTGTTTAAATTCGCCGACCCTTCCGCAATTTCTTGCTCCAAAGCCGATATTTCAGCCAAGGCTTGGGCCGGCCGGGCGTCCAAAGCCTGTTGATCGACATCATATTGGCCCCTTAGGCCGCGAAATGTCGAAAGTTTGACTTGCTCCGCCACCAAGCTTTGCTCCAGTTCTTGCAGACTTATTCCCTCATAACCGCTCATCATCTCGTCACGGGAACGGCGCAAGGCTTTACGCACATCCGTGGTCTCGTGGTCCAGATTGTCGATGAGTTGCGGCGCGTTGCTCTGCTGGTCTGTGAAGGTTTTGGCGCGGTCCTGGCTCTCCCGCCCTTCAACCAATTTTGCTTTGGCAGCATTGTAAAGCTGTGTGATTTGTTGCTTTTCTTCGGTCGATATATTTGCCGAATTTTCAATATTTGCAATTTCGGCCGTTAAACGGCTTTCGCTAAAGGGTGTTTGTATTTGGGCTTGTCGCGGTGTGCTTTGCGCAAAAGCCGAGACGCATATGCCAATAGTGCAAACCGCCGCAAAAAAAACGGAGGTAAAGACAATCATGAATTTACGTATAAACATTCAGACCCCCTTTCTTAGTTTGCAACTACCTTAGCCCGACAATTGTAAAATAATAGTGATTAAACGTAAATTTGCGTTTAAGCGGATTTTCTCTTGGCAAATGATCTTCAAACCCGCATATACACTTTTTTGCATATGATTGGAGAACACCATGAGACAAGCCGTACTCGTATCCACCGCCCGCACCCCCATTGGCAAAGCTTATAGAGGTACGTTTAACGCCACCCCGTCCCCGACCCTGACCGGGCATTGTATAGACGCGGCGGTCAAACGCGCCGGGCTTGAGGGCGGCGAAATTGACGATGTGATCATTGGCTGTGCCATGCAACAGGGTGTGCAAGTGACCATTGGCCGCAATTCGGTATTGGCCTCGTCCCTGCCTGTCAGCGTCTCGGCCCAAAGCGTTGACCGCCAATGTTCAAGCGGCATGATGGCCATTGGCATCGCCGCCAAGCAGATCATATGCGACGGCCACCAAATTACCATAGGCGGCGGAGTAGACAGTATCTCCATGGTGCAGACGGCGGAAATGCGCTATGCCGTTGATCCGACCGTTCTCAAAAACCATCCCAACGCGTATATTCAAATGATCGACACGGCGGAACTTGTCGCCAAGAAATACGGGGTTAGCCGCGAAGCTATGGACGAATATGCGGCCCAGAGCCAAACCCGCACCCACGCGGCACAAGAAGCCGGAAAATTTGACGACGAAATTGTCCCGCTGACCGCAACTATGAAAATCCAGAACAAAGAGACAGGCGAAATTTCCGAAGCGCAATATACCCTAGACAAAGACCAGGGCAATAGACCCGGCACCACCGCCGAAAGTTTGTCCGGCCTGAAACCTGTGCGCGGCCCTGATTTCACGATCACCGCCGGTAATGCCAGCCAGCTTTCAGACGGCGCTTCGGTGAGTGTGTTGATGGAAGCGGGCGAAGCCGAAAATCGCGGCCTGGAACCCTTAGGGATTTACCGGGGCATGGCGGTCGCCGGGCTTGAACCCGAAGAAATGGGCATAGGCCCGGTGTTCGCAATCCCGAAATTGCTGGCCGCCAACGGGCTTACTATGGACGATATCGATTTATGGGAGCTCAACGAAGCCTTCGCCGTGCAGGTCATATACTGCCGCGACAAACTCGGTATCCCCAACGAGATTATGAATGTAAACGGCGGTGCCATAAGCATTGGCCACCCTTACGGCATGAGCGGCGCCCGCATGGTCGCGCACTCACTAATCGAAGGCAAAAGACGCGGCGCAAAATACGTGGTCAGCACAATGTGCGTAGGCGGTGGCATGGGCGCGGCGGGGCTTTTTGAGGTGGTTTAGGCCGTCAATATAAACAAGGATACAAAGGTCGCTATTTTTTTCATTTATATCTTTGAAAAGTCCATTGACTACGGCTAAAATTAACCCTTGAGGTGCTCCCCAATAATTGGACAGTTTTTGGTGTGATTTAAGCTACACTTTGTTCAGACCAGCCCTGGTTACTTTCGGTTTTGTTTTTCCAATAGACCACATCAGGGTTTGGCCGCGCCCGCAGGAAGTCCCTTAAGGTACAATGGGCTTTGTACAAGAGGCAGGCTGCGCACTGGGGTCTTTGGGTGTTGTAGAAGTTTATCCTTTTGCATATCCCGGCTTTGGCTTCTCGTCCGCTGCTCCAAGCATGTAGATACACACATTCATACTTTAGAGAGCACCACAACCGTTCGAGTGCGAAGCCTGCCCTCTTGGTATAAAAATGTTATCTAAGAACCGCCCTTTACCGTCCATGGATATTTTAATGCCGGCAGCCTTGAGCGTATCAATCCATTGCCATGATGTGAACTGACTACCTTGGTCGGTTTTAAATATCTTGGGCGAGTCAAAGCGGGTAATGGCTTCGTTCAATGCTTCGGCTCAAAACTCTGCGTCCATAGTGTTGGACAATCTCCACGACAGAACTTTGCGCGTTGCCCAGTCCATAATCACCACCAAATACAAGAAACCTTTATGCATCGGGATATAGGTAATATCGGCGCACCAGACATGATTAGCCTGCGTGATGCTTAAGTGTTTTAACAGATACGGACATATTTTATGCCCCTTGGCAGGTTTACTGGTATTGGGTTTTTGGTAAATCGGTATGAGCCAAAACTTAGCTATGAGACCGCCGTCATCGCCGATTGGCTTGTGTCTGACGTCAACGCTTATGAGACAGATTTGAGTCTGGGATAGCTTTCCCGATGAGAAGGCCGATAGTGCTGCCAGGCACCTTAAAGCCTGCGTCGCTTGGTACTAAAAACTCGGGATAAAGGTTGAACGCGTGATGACGGATAATGGCGGTAGCTATATATCAAAAACTTCGCTAAAACCTGTAAAGAACTGGGCCTGAAACACATCCGCACAAAACCCTACACACCCAAAACCAATGGTAAAGCCGAATGCTTCATCCAAAGCGTAATCCGGGAATGGGCTTATGCCCGCAAATACCAAACTTCCGATGAACGCGCCGAAGCTTTACCCTTATAGCAACATTTGTATAACTGGCACAGACCACATGGAGGCATAAAAAAGTGCGTAGCCTGCCTCTTTTACATAACATCAATCTCAAGGTTAAACCTAAATACTAACAACCTATTGAGGCGCCACACCTAGGACGCTGTCGCCCGCAACATCCAGGCGGTTTTTTCGTGCAAAGTTATGCGCGGTGCTACCACATCTGCCGTTGCATCGTCGGAAATACCTTCAGCAATGCGCAAGACTTCGCGGGCGGTTTTAGCCACCTGCTCATGGCCTTGGGCTAAATTTCGAACCATTTCCTGCCAATCCGGTTGCCCGGCTTCTTCCTTGATTGTCGCCAGAGCAACAAATTGGGCATATGATCCCGGTGCCTTATGACCGAGAGCCCGAATACGCTCAGCCAAATCATCAACGGCCGTCCACATTTCCGTGTATTGGTCCATAAACTGAATGTGCAAGGATTGAAAATGCGGCCCCTCGACATTCCAGTGATAACCATGGGTTTTTAGATAGAGCGTATATGTGTCCGCTAACAAACGGCTAAGTGCCTCGGCGGAACGCGCCCGGTCTTTTGCTGCTATGCCTATATTTATGTCCATGATTTTCTCTCCTTTTATACTTTAGAACTATTCTAAATATATAGGACGCCTTGATTAAAATACAAGGCTCCAAAACTTAATTTAGGCGAAATTTAGGCGTATTTGCCACAATATAACCTTGGTACTGCCCTTTCGACCGCAAAATCTACTTTCAATATCATAGCATACAATGATGGAGATACACATGCGACATTTAGCTTTCGAAAAATTTGTTGGCGTCGGGGCATTAGCGCTTGGTTTGGTCATGCTGATATCACTCTATGTGTAGGGCGTGAACGCTCCTGTTCAAGTCCCAACAAATTTCATGAACGCCGATTTCATCCAGACCTTACGGACGGGCGATGAATTTGAGTTTCCGTCGGTGTGCGGCAATCGGCAAAAGTTCCGTATTGTTTCAGTAAACATTGTTCACTGCGATTTTCTACTCGAAAATCCGGTCGATTTATCACAGTTGATATTTGTAGCTCCCTACCCTTTTCACAACATAGATGGTAATACACCGCTGCGCTATGTGGTTTATGCTTCCAATGCTGCCAAAACAGCTAGTGCCGCTTCTGATAGTTCGAGATTGTGGTAGACGTTTTGGACATCGTCTAAATCTTCCAGCGCTTCTACCAGATTGATAACCGTTGATACCTTTTCAGGAACGTCGATCATGTTTTGCGCTTTCCAGATCAGATTGACGCTTTTGGGGGCTTCGCCCAGGGTTTTTNCDRGTTCNVCCGCBACGABCGCBRATNGRTCDVRGVHVDNTGAAAWRBGYATBTWCWGGSSCATCDTCMGGKTCHTVGGACGTBTCGTCDGACTGCACATCATCCGCCCCGGCTTCCATAGCCGCTTCCATGGCAACGTCTTCATCGCCAATACCCAGTGGATAGGTGATTTCGCCGATTTGGTCGAAGCCAAATGATACCGCTCCAGTTTCGCCGAGCGCACCACCATTTTTGGAAAACGCCGTGCGCACTTCCATAGCGGCGCGGTTTTTATTGTCAGTGGACACCTCGACAATTATCCCGATACCCGCCGGGCCAAACCCTTCATAGCGCATTTCGTCGTAATCTGCGCCCTCTCCAGCCGAGCCTTTGGAAATCGCCCGCTGGATATTGTCCTTGGGCATAGATTGCCCCTTGGCATTGTTGACGGCAAGGCGCAAACGCGGGTTCATATCCACATCGGGACTGCCGAGTTTAGCGGCTATGGTGATGTCCTTGGACAGTTTGGAAAACAGCTTGGAGCGGGCCTTGTCCTGACGGCCTTTACGGTGCTGAATATTGGCCCATTTTGAATGTCCAGCCATGAGAATCTCCCAAGTAAATCTGATTTGTATAAGGTGAGGAATATGTAGCGCAAGCCAAGGAGCGCATCAAGTCATGTCTGTAATTCTTATCCGACAGCCCCGGCCATAAAACCCAAATCTTGCTGGGCAAAATTGGCTAAATTTGGCAAAGCGCTTGCAAGCTCTGCGTCATTAAGCCCGAACCAACGCCCCAATGTCGCAGCGTATTGCTCCACGGAAGTTTGCGGGATCAGGCGGCCATTGCCGGCGTCTTGCCCGTGCCCGGTCACGAAGGGCGGAATATCGCCGTAAATCCTGTTGCCATTGACCGCACCACCAACAATGAAATGATGCCCGCCCCAGCCGTGATCTGTACCGTTACCATTTTCCAGCAAGGCCCGGCCAAAATCGGATGCAGTGAACAAAGTCACTTCATTCTCGGCCCCCAACTCCACACTCGCCTGATAAAAGGCCGCAATGGCATTTGCATATTGGCTTTGCAGATTGGGTAGATTTGTCGCCTGATTGTCATGGGTGTCGAACCCGCCCATACCCACAAAAAATACTTGCCGTCCGACCCCAAGTGCATTGCGGATATTGATGGTTTCGGCAACGGATTTCAGTTGTCGCCCAATGCTGTTTTCAGGAAATATGGTTTGCAAAGTCGGCGCATTTTCAAGGGCGGTGGCAAATGTGGCATTGAGATCAAAAGCCCGGTTATTGATGCTGGCAATATCACGCTTGAGCAAATTGGTATTGGTCGGGCCAAGGTTGCGGTAATGGTCTTCCAATAATTGCCGGGCCACTTCCGATTGGGCTCCGGTTCCGAGCAAGGCACTGCCAAAATTATTGAGCCCGTTGACCTGGGGCGGGCCATTGGTACTGAGTGCATATTGTTGCACATCGTCCCCGGACAAAAACACAGTATTGCCGTAAGTGGTTATGGCCGTAAACAATTCTBCCTGATTGGCACCAGAGGCCACGACCGCGTCAGCTAATTTCCCGCCCCAGCCAACAATCTCGCCCTCTGGCGCATTGCTCATCCATGTGGATTGCTGGTCATTATGGGAAAACAATTGTTTAGGCCGTGGCCGCAGGCCAGCGGCAAATTCGCCCGCCGTGAGCGGCCCAATCAACGGCCCGACATTACCAACTATCGCCGCATTGCCCATATCAAACAGGGTTTTTATCGGCGTTAATTCATCCGGGAGTGCGAACTGCCGTGTGCCGAAATCGGCGGCATTATCAGGGTTAAGCGGCAACAAGCGCGCCAATGTTCTATTTGACCCACCTTGCTTGGCGGCATATTCCGCCAATATTCCCGAACGTAATTGGGCATAGGCATCATAGGAGGTCTGGTCATAGGGCAAAACCGTATCGTTGCAGTCTTGTCCCCCGTGCATGAACAAACAGACCAGAGCTTTATAGCCCGACACTTCCGCCGCCTGTGCTTGGGTGCTGCCGAGTGCCGACAAAATACCCGTACCGCCCAGAAAAGACAAAGCCCCTGCGCCGGATAATCCTTGGAGAAATGATCGTCTGTTATTTAAATGACGTCTATCTGTCATAATATTCTCCTAACGCTGCACAATATAGCTGGGGGACGACATCACCATTGTAACGGCAACCCGGACACGCGATATCCGGTCTTCCTCTTGCGAACCCGCATCAATGGGGATTTCGTTTAAAAGGCTAATGATACGGTCTTTGGTGAGCGTGCTTAATTGTTTGCCCGTTAACAATAGATCCAAATTGTCGACGAGCGCCTGGGCATCATCTGCAATGGCAAGTTGCGGCGTATAGTCCGCATTGACGCCAGCGTCTGGTTCGCCTGACCTTGTATTGGAAAAATCATAAATAAATGCGTTCATGAAATTGATATAACTCATAGAGCTACTTTCATTGATGATCTGTAGCTCCGGTATGGTCAACCCCGCCGCCCCGGTCTCGGTGCCGGGTGCCACATGTTCAGGCTCGAAAAAATTAAATACATGTTGGGCGCGAAACGGGTGTTGCCCCAAAAATTGTGTCATGTCGTAAAGTAAAAATTCTTCACCGCTATCGGGCGTCGTTTCCCCAAATGTTCTGGCCCAGTTAATGAACCGCAACATAGGTTCACGGATTTTCCCAAAATCCTCAGGCGTGGTTGCCGGATCACGCAAAGCGTTGGCGTCCAGCAATACGGCAGCCAATGTGGCTTTCAAATCACCCCTTTGGCCCGTGCCCACCACCGTACCGCTGGGCAGCGTAAAGCTACCGTTTTCAAAGGCGGTGGCAACCCGGCGTATATATTCCGGCTTGGGATGTGAGGTGACAAATCTCTGGATCAGTTGGCGCGAGACAAATGGTGCCACATTGGGATGGCTGAAAATTTCGTCCAGCGCCATTTGAATGCTATCGGTTCCGTTGGTATTTGCCGGAATGGTTAAGCCTAAAAAGGTTTTCTCCAACTCGGAATGAAACTGGTCAAACATTTCCAAAGGTTGGTGAAGACGCGGACATTTTTGAAAATCCGGACAATCTCTAAAAATATTATAGAAATTGCTGTCTCGCAGGGAAAGTCCCGTAAACACTTTGGCAAGCCCGGTAATGTCACTATTGTCATAAGTGTCGATTTGCTGGCCCTGTCCATCGGTTTTCGGGGTTCCGTCCATTTCCAGCTCGATAAGGCCGATTGAAAACAATTGTAATATCTCCCGGGCATAGTTTTCGTCCGGCACCCGCCCGGTGTCCATATTGCCTTTTTCATTGGCCAAATACGTCAAATATACGGACATAGCCGGTGAATATGTAATGTCATCCATCAAATCCCGGTAATTGCCAAACGCATTCCCAGACAATATATCCACATATTGGGCCATGGTTGCAGGCAGGCCGTTCAGGACACCATCGCTTGAGGCGACAACTATTTCCGACAGCGCCAACACCATTCGCTGTCTAAGCTGGTCATTACCGGCAATGGCTTCGTCCAAAAACAAATTGGTCACACTACTCGCTGGCAATAAGTCGCCTTGGGGAAGGGCCAGTAACTGGTCACTTATGCGCGTCCGGTATAATACGGGCTGTTTGTTAAATTCGGCCAATATCCAATCGGAAACTTCCGTATCGGTGAGCGCGTTAATTTGCGCTCTTGTTGCACCAAATGTTGAACGGCTGAGAAATTGGGCCGTAGACGTCTCGGTTTTAAAACCCGGAGAGACTTGTTGAGGCGGCGGCGGGGGCGGCGG
>NVVO01000033.1 GCA_002733385.1 Robiginitomaculum sp. | reverse complement strand
AAAATGCTCTATCAAACGAACCTGCTTAACCCAACTAATCCTACTCTTCCTCATATGCCCCATGTACAACACCTAATCAGCGTTATCTAGGACAGCCCCATGCAAAGTTATAGCAATTCGCGCCTGGTTGGGTTCAGACGATTCACTCCCCCACTTCCGCTCATACCCAGCTTGATTGGGTATCCAGTTCAAACAAATATGTGCGGGCAAAGCCCGCTCTTTATGCGCTGGATTCCCGATCGTAGTCGGGAACGCTCTAGATTAATAAATTTCCCCTTGACGTTTCCCTATGTACCCAGTAAAAGAACAAAAAGTGAACATAAATTATGGAGTTAAAAATGAAACAAATTGTTATAGACATTACCAGTGGTATGGTGCTTGGTGGGTTCGTGATTGTGATGAGCGTCTGGATGATGGTTTTGGGCGGGTAATAAGCGAGGGTGTCTGGTGGCGGGCAAGCAGAGAGTGAAATCAACACGCGTATCGGGCTTTGTGCCTTTGCGGTGTCGCACGCCTTATTCCTTGCTGGAGGGGGCGATCAAGATCGACGAGCTGGCGGGGCGGTTGCGCGAATGGCGTATTCCGGCGGCTGGCCTGACCGACACCAACAATATCTGTGCGGCGCTGGAATATTCGGAAAAAATGTGCGCCGCAGGTATTCAACCGATTATTGGCTGCACCCTGATGGTGGATTTGGAGCAGGATGATGATCAGTTTAATCCTCATGGTGGTCATCATGGTGGTCATGGAGGCAAGGAATTTGCTGGCACAATCGTGCTGTTGGCCCAAAACGAACAGGGCTATGCCAATCTTTTGAAATTGTCGTCCTCGGCATTTCTCGATGTGGATGCTACGGAACTTCCCCACATAAAAATCACACAATTACAAGAGCTCAGCCAAGGTCTGATTGCGCTCACGGGCGGCGGCGACGGATTTATCAACAAGCTTATTTGTGCCGGTCAAATTGAGCAAGCGCAGGTCTGGCTGGCAAAGCTGGCGGACTGGTTTGCGCGGCGCTTTTACATAGAACTGCAACGCCATGATTTGCCCAATGAGAAAACCGCCGAACCGCATTTGATCGACTTTGCTTATGATATGGGCTTGCCGCTTGTGGCCACCAATGAACCCTATTTTCTCGACCCGGATATGCACAAAGCCCATGATGCGCTGTTGGCTATATCCGAAGCTAGCTATGTGCTGGAACCCGACCGCCGGCATGTCTCGCCCGAGCATTATTTGAAAATGCCAGAAGTCATGGCAGAGTTATTTAAGGATATTCCAGAAGCCATTGAAAATACGGTTGAAATCGCCAAAAGATGTGCATTTCGGAGCCCGAACCGTGAGCCCATATTGCCGGGTTTTGGCGACGGGACAATTAGCGAAACTGATATGCTGGCCCAGCAAGCCCGGGCCGGTCTGGAGGCACGGCTCAAGCATGCCGCGCCTGCCGCCAGTCATGATGCCTATTTCGAGCGTTTGGACTTTGAGCTGAAAGTCATCAATAAAATGGGTTTTCCCGGATATTTTCTCATTGTTTCAGACTTCATCAAATGGGCCAAGGACGAAAAAATCCCGGTCGGGCCGGGCCGGGGTTCCGGGGCTGGTTCGGTGGTGGCCTGGGCTTTGTTGATCACGGATTTGGACCCCCTGCGTTACGGCTTGCTGTTCGAGCGGTTCTTGAACCCCGAACGTATTTCCATGCCAGACTTTGATATTGATTTTTGCCAGGAGCGGCGCGGCGAGGTGATCCGCTATGTGCAAGACAAATACGGCAAACAGCAAGTTGCTCACATTATTACCTTTGGCACATTGCAAGCCCGCGCCGTGGTGCGCGATGTCGGGCGGGTTTTACAAATGCCGCTCGGGCAAGTGGACAGGCTGGCCAAATTGGTGCCGTCCAATCCGGCCAATCCAGTTTCGCTGGCCGAAGCCATCAACATAGAACCCGCCTTGCAACGCGAACGTGACAGTGAACCGGCCGTGCAAGAGCTGTTGACCATCGCCCTGCAATTGGAGGGTCTGTACCGCAATGCTTCGACCCACGCGGCCGGGGTGGTGATCGGTGATCGGCCTTTGGCGGAATTGGTGCCGTTGTACCGCGACCCGCGCTCCGAAATTCCGGCCACCCAATTTACCATGAAATGGGTCGAGAAAGCCGGCCTGGTCAAATTTGATTTTTTGGGGCTCAAAACCCTGACCGTGATCGACCGCGCCTTGAAATATCTTAAAGCTCAGGGCATTGATTTGGATTTGGACGCTACCCCCGTTGACGACGAAAAATCATATCAACTTCTGGAACAAGGTTTGTCTCAAGGCATTTTCCAGTTGGAAAGCTCGGGCATGCGCGATACTTTGCGCAAAATGGCCCCCAATTCTATTGAGGAATTAACCGCGATTATTTCCCTGTATCGTCCCGGCCCCATGCGCAATATTCCTGAATATATTGAGCGTAAATTTGGTCGCTCACCGATCCGTTATCCCCATGACAGTCTGGAGGAAATACTCAAGGAAACCTACGGCATTATTATCTACCAGGAACAGGTGATGCAAATTGCTCAGGTTTTGTCGGGCTATTCCCTAGGTGAAGCCGATGTGTTGCGCCGGGCTATGGGCAAAAAAGACAAAGTCGTCATGGCCCGCCAGGAAAACCGGTTTGTTGACGGGGCTGCAAAAAATGGTGTTAAGGGTGTGTTGGCCCGAGAGATTTTTGATCTGGTCAATGAATTTGCTGGCTACGGGTTTAACAAATCCCACGCCGCCGCCTATGCTATGATATCCTTTCGCACGGCTTATCTCAAAGCCCATCATCCGGTGGAATTTCTTGCCGCTTCCATGAGTTTGGATATTTCCAATGTGGAGAAGCTATCGCTCTTTGCCAAGGAGGCTGGGCGCATGGGCGTAGAAATTGCGCCGCCTTGCGTCAACCATAGTTTCGCCGATTATGAAGTCATGGCTAATGCTGAGGGTGAAGATGGGAAAATTCTCTATGCGCTCGGCGCCATTAAAAATGTTGGTCTGGAAGCCATGCGCCATTTGGTGGCAGTGCGCGAAGCGGGCGGGCCGTTTACAGATTTGTTTGATTTCGCGCGGCGTGTAGATACGCGCATTGTCAATAAACGCGCCTACGAAAATCTGGCCCGCGCCGGCGCGTTCGATGATTTGGAGCCTAACCGGGCCAGAACCCATGCCTCTGCCGCCGTGCTGTTGTCTATTGGTGCGCGCGCCTTTGAGGAACGTAATTCCGCCCAAGTAAATTTGTTCGGTGATGCGCAAGAGGTGATGGCAGAGCCGGTGTTGCCAGTGGTCGAGCCTTGGGGCGTAGTTGAAAAACTGGGCGAAGAATTGGGCGCGGTTGGCTATTATCTCAGCGGCCATCCTTTGGAGACACAAAGTGCGGCATTAAAACGGCGAAAAATCGTCTATTTCGAAGATACGGATGCGGTTTATCTGCGCGGTCAGCGGGTGATCCCCATGGCGGGCGTGCTGCATAAACGCCAGGAGCGGATGTCCCAGCGAACGAAAAAACGCTTTGCTTATTTGAATTTATCCGACCCAAGCGGTGAATATGAGGTATTTATCGGGGAAGATTTGTTGGTCAACTCCCGCGATTTGCTCCAGGCAGGCACCTTGCTTGAGTTGCAAATTAAACTGGATATGCGCGACGGGGAATTACGCTTGTCGGCCAACTCCATACGCCCTCTAGCCAGCTCGCAAGGAGCAAGCAGCGGGCCAAAAACAGCTGCCAAAATCCAAGGACTGGATATATATATTCGAAATGCTGACACCCTTGAAGCCCTCAAAAAATGTATGGCAGGGCTTGCGAGCGCACCTGTAATCGATACGGGAAAAATTAATATCATTGTCCCCATTGAAGATCGTCGGGAGATAGCTTTGAAACTGCCAGGAAAACATGGTCTTGATGCCAAATATCAGGCGGCTCTCAAAGCTGTGGACGGGGTGGAGAAAATCTCCGAGTTTTAACATTTGTTTTTGGTTGTTTTTTCCCTTGCCAGCCACATTTTTCCTGCTATATAGCGCACAAATTCGCAGAACGGGGAATGGCTGTCGCACATATTGTGGCTGGTCTTTCCGGTGAAAATTGACAATTCCGTTAGCTTTCTCACCCCCGTTCGAGGCCAACCGGAGAAGGAGAAACCCATGGCACTACCAGAATTTTCCATGCGTCAGCTATTAGAGGCAGGCGTTCACTTTGGACATCAAACCCACCGTTGGAACCCGAAAATGGCACCCTATATCTTTGGGTCACGTTCCAATATCCACATCCTTGATTTATCCCAGACGGTTCCGCTTTTGCAYCARGCWATGGTSAAAATGCGYGAYGTKGCTGCDGGCGGCGGWCGSATTTTGTTYGTTGGYACYAARCGYCAGGCATCTGATGYYGTKAAAGAATCYGCKACRCGTTGYGCSCAATAYTAYGTCAATCATCGCTGGCTYGGYGGYATGCTGACMAATTGGCAGACCATTTCMAAGTCTATYGCCCGYTTGCGYGAACTWGAAGRCATGMTKGARAATRTTGAGCAATCCGGYYTGACCAARAAAGAATTGCTMAAACTRACCCGCGARAAAGACAAAYTWGAYCGTGCYNTTGGNCGGTATCAAAGAYATGGGSAAAATCCCSAAYYTKATGTTYGTKATYGAYACCACCAAAGAAACTATCGCYATYAAARAAGCCCGCAAATTGGGCATTCCGGTGATTGCGATCCTCGATACCAATTGTAACCCTGATGATGTTGATATGCCAATTCCGGGCAATGATGATGCGGTACGCTCTATCACTTTATTCTGTGATTTGATGGCCGATGCCATTCTYGACGGYATGACWGAAGGYGCSATTGCTGCCGGTGTTGATATCGGCGCGGCMGAAAACCCGGTYGAAACTGCMATCGCKGTTGMWGWRMMARMWSCTGHSAARGAAGAAGYAAARRYWGAAACGCCKGCTCCTGCKMMWGMRSMWGTRMMGGMAGWRRCRMMWGCWCCWGCACCWGCACCAGCTCCAGCTCCAGCCAAAGAAGAAGCACCTAAAGAAGCGGTGGCCGAAACGCCTGCCGAAACGCCAACTGACATTTCTTTGATCGATGGCATCGGCCCAATATTCAAGAAAAAACTTGAAGGTGAAAACATCAACACTTTGGCACAAATCGCAGAATTTGATGCTAAAGCCATTGCAGCCCTGGACGAGAAACTTGAGCTTAAAGGCAAGATCGTTTCGGGTGAGTGGGTTGAGCAAGCCAAAGAAATACTGGCTGGCAAGTCGCCGCGTGCAAAAAGTGACGCTGCCAGAGCCTAAAATATGGGCTTGATCCCACGGTTCATGTTTCATTGAATTGCGGGTATTGAACTGCGGGCAAAGACCCCCATCTTTGCCCCACACACACATATACGGAGAGTGATATGGCTATGATTACAGCTGCGCTGGTCAAAGAACTGCGCGAAAAAACATCAGCAGGTATGATGGACTGCAAAAAAGCCTTGATGGCAACGGACGGTAATATCGAAGATGCAGCCGATTGGTTGCGCAAAAAGGGCATAGCCAAAGCATCCAAAAAATCTGGCCGCGTGGCGTCCGAAGGCCTGATCGGTCTGGGGCAAAAGGGAACAACATCCGCATTGGTCGAAGTAAATTCCGAGACCGATTTCGTTGCGCTCAATGAAGGGTTCCAAACCATGGTTCGCGAAATTGCCGGCTTGGCCGTAGACGCCAACAGCAATGTGGAAACTTTGGCCGCCATGAATATGGCAACTGGTACAAATATAGCCACAACGATCACCACTTTGATTTCCAAAATCGGCGAGAATATGAATTTACGCCGTACATCTGCGCTCAGCGTTGATAAAGGCGTGGTTGCGGGATATTTGCACAATGGAGTGGCTGATGGTCTGGGCAAAATTGGTGTATTGGTCGCACTTAAATCGGACGGAGATACGGATAAGTTGAACGCTCTTGGCCGAAAAATAGCTATGCATGTTGCTGCCACATCACCATTGTCCCTCAGTGTTGACGATATGGACAAGGCGGTCGTGCAAAAAGAACGTGATTTGCTGTCTGATCAGGCCCGTGCGTCTGGCAAGCCTGAAAACATCATTGATAAAATGGTTGATGGCCGCATGCAAAAATTCTTCAAAGAATCGGTTTTGCTCAACCAGATGTTTGTTATGAACCCGGACTGCACCATCGCCAAAGTTATCGAAGATGAAGCCAAAACTTTAGGAACATCTGTTGAAATGACGGCATTTGTGCGCATGCAGCTTGGTGAAGGTATCGAGAAAAAAGTCGAAGATTTTGCTGCCGAAGTTGCGGCTACACTTGGTGATGCTTAGGGATAAAATTGCCCTGTAGAGTTACAGGCCACCGGTTTTAATCTCCGCCCGCGTTTGTTTTTAGACATCTTTATTTGAGACGGGGGCGTAAAGTTTCGTTATAAAGGGGCACTGAGTCGTGTCTTTAGGGAATAATCAGGGGATGAGTATGAGCGCCAAACTGAAATACAAACGGGTGTTGCTGAAAATATCCGGTGAAGCCCTGATGGGCAGCCAATCTTTCGGCATTGATGTTGCCGTCACCGCCCGCATCGCCGAAGAAGTGGCCAGCGCCCATGCCAAAGGTCTGGAGCTTGGTCTGGTGATTGGCGGCGGTAATATTTTTCGCGGCCTGGCGGCTTCCGAAGCCGGGATTGAGCGTACCACTGCTGATTATATGGGCATGTTGGCCACGGTGATGAACGCGCTGGCCATGCAAAGTGCGCTGGAGCATATTGGTCTGGATACGCGGGTCATGTCGGCCATTCCTATGACCACGGTGTGTGAACCTTATATTCGTCGCCGYGCCAGCCGCCATATGGAGCGTGGACGGATTGTCATATTTGCGGCCGGAACCGGCAATCCGTTTTTTACCACGGATACGGCTGCGGCTTTGCGCGCCGCCGAAATGGGCTGTGATGCGCTGCTGAAAGGCACCAAAGTTGACGGGGTTTATGACAAAGACCCAGCCAAATATGCGGACGCGGTGCGCTATGATACATTGTCCTATATGGATGTGATCACCAAAGATTTACAGGTAATGGATACGTCGGCTGTGACATTGATGCGTGACAATGCTATCCCGATCATTGTATTTTCCATTGCCGAAAAACACCGGTTTGAAGATGTGATAACCGGAAAAGGTATCTGCACCATAATAACGTCATAATTCTGGACTTAGAGATTATGACAACCAAAGGAGTTGAAAATGGCACTACAAGAATATGACCTCGCCGATTTAGACCGCCGCATGGACGGGGCAATAACGGCCATGCGAAGCGAGTTTAACAGCTTGCGCACCGGGCGGGCCCACACGGCTATCCTTGATAATATTATGGTCGCGGCTTACGGCGCGCAAACCCCGCTGAACCAGGTCGGGGCTGTCAATGTGCCCGAGCCGCGTATGCTCAGCGTCAATGTCTGGGACAAATCCCTGGTGGCCAGCGTCGAGAAAGCCTTGCGCGAAAGCAATCTCGGGATCAATCCGGTGGTCGACGGCCAGACCGTCCGTATCCCCATGCCGGCCCTGACCGAAGAACGCCGCCAGGAGCTAGCCAAAGTTGCGGGCAATTACGCCGAAGCGGCTAAGGTAGCGGTGCGAAATGTGCGCCGCGACGGCATGGAAACCTTGCGTGATTTGGAAAAAGCCAGAAAAATTAGCAAAGACGATCACAAGCATAGTTCCAGCGATGTTCAGGACATCACCGACAAGCATATTGAAGACATCGACAAGGCTCTGGCCAGCAAAACCGAAGAGATTATGCAGGTTTAATTTGAGCATGACCACGCCCCAATCCGATCACATTGCGGGTCAGTTTCCGCAACATATTGCCATTATTATGGACGGCAATGGCCGCTGGGCTAGTGGGCGGGGCAAACCGCGGATTTTTGGTCATCAGGCCGGGGTTAAAACCGTGCGCCGGGTGGTGGAACATGCCTCTGAAATCGGGGTGAAATGTTTGACCTTGTACAGTTTTTCCACGGAAAACTGGTCGCGACCAAAAACCGAAATTTCTGCGCTGTTTTCGCTGATGCGAAAATATATCGACGATGATTTGCAAACCTTACACAGGCGCGGTGTGCGGGTACGGATTTTGGGGTCACGAGCCGGGCTAAAACCAGACATGCTGGCTATGCTGGACAGGGTTGAGGACACGACAAAGGACAATTCCACATTTTTGCTCAATATCGCTTTTAATTATGGTGGGCGCGACGAAATCTTGCGCGCCGCCCGGGCTTTTGCGGATGATGTGGATTTGGGGCGGCTCAAGACATCTGATTTGGACGAAGCCAAATTTGACACCTATCTGGACACCCACGGTTTAGTGGCACCTGATTTGGTTATTCGCACCAGCGGCGAAAAACGCATCAGTAATTTCTTGTTGTGGCAGGCGGCCTATGCGGAATTTGTGTTTACGGATGTTTTGTGGCCGGATTTCAGCAAAGATGATTTGCGGGCGGCCATACAGGTTTTTCAAAACCGCGATCGGCGCTTTGGTAATCTCGCAGCTGCCAACACCGAAGAAGTGGCTTAAGGTTATGGGGGGTATCACTGAAGCCACAGCCAAAAAATCTCGCTGGAAAACCCTTGGCGTGCGGGCGCTTTCTGGCCTGGTTTTGATGGCCATTTGCGGCATTCCCATCTATTTTGGCGGCTGGGTTTGGGCGGTTTTTATCGTCATTGTATGTGCTCGTGTGATTTATGAATGGGTGCGCATGACGGATACCGGGGCCGGGAATTTGGCTTTTGCATTGCCCTGGGCGGGCTTGCTTGCGGTTATGGCTCTGGCCCAATTCGGGTTGTGGCAACAGGCTCTCACATCGGTTCTTTTTATCGGGGCGATTGCTACATATGAGCGGTCCAGACGTGGTGGTGGGCGCCAAAGTGGGCGCGGCGGTGGTCTATGGGCCGGGTTTGGTATTTTGTATGTTTTATTGCCAAGTCTGGCCATGTTATGGCTGCGCGGCGATGTGGCTGGATTTACCGCGCCCGGATTTGCCATATTTTTGTTTATTGTGGTTGTGGTTATTGCGGCTGATACCTTCGCCTATTTGGGCGGCTCGACGATTGGCGGCCCAAAATTAGTGCCAAATATCAGCCCCAATAAAACCTGGTCTGGTTTGCTGAGCGGCTTTGTTTTCGGGGCGTTATTTGGCGCATTAGCGGCCCTCATTATCGGCTTTAGTCCCCTTTACGGCGTCTTGTTTGCCTTACCGATTGTGGTTTTTGCCGTACTCGGCGATCTGCTGGAATCCATGATTAAACGGCATTTAAAGGTCAAGGATGCGGGCGGGCTTATTCCGGGGCACGGCGGTTTGCTGGATAGAATAGACTCGCTTCTGCTCATCGTGGTTGTGGCGGCTGGGGCGTTATTGTTGTGGCCAAATTTGTGGCCCCTCGCTTAACTTTCAATGGCTAAACGTGTCACCATATTAGGTTCAACCGGGTCTATCGGGCAAAGCACACTTAGCTTGTTATGCGGTGCAGAACCGGACGAGTACAAAATTGTTTGCCTCAGTGCTAACACCAATGCGAAAAAACTGGCCCGCCAAGCCCTTGAATTTAAACCCGAATTTGTCGTGTTGGGCCATGAAGGTAATGGGGGGGCTAATCGCGGGATATTACAAGATGCGCTCTCGGGTAGCGGTATTAAAATAGGCATTGGCCGAGAGGCATTAGTGGAAGCCGGGGCTTGGCCTGCGGATTTTATCATGGCGGCCATTGTCGGGGCTGCCGGGCTGGAGCCGACCTTGGCGGCGGTCAGCCAAGGGACAACGCTTGGTTTGGCCAATAAGGAATGTTTGGTCAGTGCGGGCGCACTCTTTATGGAAGCTGTCGCTGCATCGGGCACGACATTGCTGCCGGTAGACTCTGAGCATAATGCGATCTTTCAGGTTTTGAGCCGCAAACGCCCGGGGGATGTTCGAAAACTGATTTTAACCGCGTCCGGTGGCCCGTTTCGCACATTTACGGATAAGCAATTAAGGGCCGTTACCCGCGAACAAGCCCTTAACCATCCAGTTTGGGATATGGGGGCCAAAATCTCCATAGACTCGGCGACTTTGATGAACAAAGGGCTGGAGCTGATTGAAGCCAGCTATTTGTTTGACAGGCCGTCCAACGAAATTGACATCATCATCCATCCCCAGTCTATTATCCATTCCATGGTTGAATATGTGGACGGTTCGGTTCTGGCGCAGATGGGATCACCCGATATGCGCACCCCCATTGCCTATGCATTGGCCTGGCCCGAGCGTATGGTGACCGATGTGAAAACCCTTGATTTTGCCGAGGTCGCAAAATTGGAGTTTTTTGCACCCGATCCGCAAAAATTCCCGGCTTTGCGGCTGGCCCGGGCTGCCCTTGAAGCTGGCGGCATGGCTCCAACAATTTTAAATGCCGCCAACGAGATTGCGGTGGCGCAATTTTTGCAAGGCGACCTGGCTTTCTTGCATCTTACAAAGTGTATAGAAACGGTATTGGAGCACTTCCAAAGGGAGAATAGTTTTGCTAAGGCACCGCAGACATTAGAAGATGTGCTAGAAATAGACAAGCGCGCAAGAATAAAAGCAAATGAAGTGGCTAATAAATTGGTGGAAAAACCCTAGATGTTACAATTTTTGATTAACGCGGTCATTACTGTCCTGAGCTTCGGCTTTGTGCTCGGCTTGTTGGTGTTTATTCACGAGCTTGGCCATTATGCCGTGGGGCGGTTTTTCGGGGTTGCTGTCGAGCGGTTTTCTGTTGGTTTTGGCAAACCTGTACTGCGGTACAAAGCAAAATCCGGGACGGAGTGGGTGGTGTCGCGCATTCCCCTGGGCGGCTATGTGAAATTTCTAGGTGACGCCGGTGTTGCCAGCAATCCCGACACCGACGAATTGGCGAAAATCAAAGCCGAAATGGACAGCAAGCACGGTAAGGATGTGTGGAAGTCCTGTTTGCATTTCAAACCACTTTACCAAAGGGCTTTGGTGGCATTTGCCGGGCCAATGGCTAATTTTATCTTGGCGGCCGTGTTGTTTGCAGGACTGGCTTGGGGGTTTGGGATTTACAAAAGCACGGCTGAAATTCAGACCGTCACACCCGGCGGGCCTGCGGCGCAAGCGGGTTTTGTCGTCGGGGATAAAATATTGACCATTGACGGCAAACAAGCTCGTAATGTTAATATGGTCATACAAATCATTACCTTAAACAGTGGTGAGCGGCTCGGCGTGGAAGTGTTGCGCGGCACACAAAAAGTGGATCTTGTGGTTACGCCAGAGCGTAGGGAGAAAAAAGACGGGATTGGCGGTAGAATGACCGGCGGCGTCATTGATGTGAGAATTGGCGGTACGGTTGTTCACCAAACTTATAATTTACCCGAGGCGGCGAAATACGGGGTCGATAGTGTTGGCAATACATTGTCTTCGACATTATATTATATCGGGCGGATATTCCGTGGTAAGGAAAACGGGAAAGCCCTTGGCGGCCCGGTAAAAATTCTGGCATTTTCTGGTAAAATTGGAGTGATGTCTACACAGGTTGAGGGCGGGGTTGGTGCCAAAGCCCTGGCCTTATTTGCCAATTTGCTTTCCCTGGCCGCCATGCTTTCGGTTGGCTTAGGTTTCGCAAATTTAATGCCAATTCCTGTTTTAGACGGTGGACATTTGATGTACTACGGCTATGAAGCTGTCATGCGACGCCCATTAAGTGCACGGGCGCAAGAAATAGGGTTTCGTGTCGGGTTTGCCGTGCTTATAACTTTGTTTGTTGTTTTAACTTTCAATGATATCGGGTATGTCTCGAGCTTATTTGAAAAAACGGGATAAAGTGTAGGGGTTATGAGTAAAACTGATACCAATTACAGTATTCATGCCTGCTTATTTGCTTTGCTTTGGGGGGCCGTGTTGAGCTTTGGCTTGTTGTTCTTGCCAAATGCCGCCGCCCAAGCAGCCAACAATCCGCCAGCAAGTGGTTCGCAACCGAGTTTGCAAGCCCYGCCAGATTTCATCAAATCCATAAGAGTGATCGGCAATCAACGTGTGGAGGCCAATACGGTTGCTTCATATTTGTTGATAGCGCCCGGCGACCGTTACAGTGATGAGCGGATTGATTTGTCCATTAAGACTTTGTTTGCCACCGGGTTATTTGCCGATGTATTGATCGAACCGGGCGACGGCAATGTGATTATCCGAGTGGTGGAAAACCCGATTATTAACCGGGTGATTTTAGAAGGCAATAAGGCCTTGAAATCCGATAAAATCACAGATGAACTTGAAGCGGCCCCGCGGTCAGTGTTTACCCGATCGCGCGTGCAGGCGGATGTGCAAAGAATTATTGATCTATATAGTCAATCGGGCCGGTTTGCGGCGCGGGTTGTGCCTAAGGTGGTGCAGCAGGAACAAAACAGGGTCGATTTAATTTTCGAGATTACCGAGGGGCCGGTCACGGGCGTCAAGCGGATCAACTTTATCGGCAATAACGAATTTTCCGATCGGCGTTTGCGTACACAGCTAGCCACTAAAGAATCTATTTGGTATAAATTGTTCTCCTCAAATGATAATTATGATCCCAATAGGTTGGAATATGACCGGGAGCAAATTCGAACTTTTTACACGGACAGAGGGTTTGCCGATTTTCGGGTTGTCTCTGCCGTAGCAGAATTGGTGCCTAACCAGAAAGATTTTTATATCACCTTTACCGTCGATGAAGGGTTGGAATACACTTGGGGGGATATTTCTGTTGAAACCGAACTGAAGACCCTAGACAAGAGAGTCTTGGAAGCAATCATCCCCATAAAGACCGGCCGCATTTATAAATCAAGCGATGTGGAAGATGCCATTGATACGCTGACATTTGCATCTGGCGCGGCAGGTTATGCATTTGTTGATATTCAGCCGCAAATTAAACGTAACCGCGAGACAAAAACCGTTGATCTGGTGTTTAATATGGTTGAGGGGCCACGGGTTTATATTGAGCGCATCGATATTGTCGGTAACACAACAACTCTGGACTATGTTATTCGCCGGGAAATGGAATTGGTAGAAGGGGATGCTTTCAACAGGATTTTATTGGATAGATCTAGAAACCGTATCAGAGCATTGCGCTTTTTTGAAGAGGTTGAGATTACGGAAATTCAGGGGCTAACACCGGACCGGGCTATCGTTGAAGTAAAAGTGGTGGAGCAACCAACAGGTGAATTGTCGTTCTCGGCAGGCTTTTCGTCCGCCAGCCGTTTTTTGGTGGATTTCACCATTACCCAGCGTAATTTACGTGGTCGTGGCCAGCAATTACGGTTTGTTATTCGGGCCAGCTCTTTTCGCCAGGAAATAGATTTGCGCTTTACCGAGCCGCGTTTCTTAAACCGTAATCTGGCCGCTGGTATAGAATTGTTCAATATCACCAATGATTTCACCCGACAAGCTGGGTTTAGATCAACTCGTATTGGTACACAGGCGACTTTGGCTTTCCGTGTTACAGAATTTACCAGCTTGCAAGCCCGCTATGCATTACGCCGCGAGACCGTACAATGTTCGCCCACTTTGACGCGCACCAATCCGTTACTATGTTTGCAGCAAAACAATCGTCTGTCGTCAGTACTAGGTTATACATTTAGCTGGGATCGAAGAAATGATCCAATTGTGCCAACCCGTGGCTTCGATTTATTCTTTACACAGGACTTTGCCGGGGTCGGCGGGGATGTTAAATATCTACGGACCGAATTTAGAGCAGCAACTTACCGTGGTATTATCAAAAACGTTGTAGCCACGGCCAAGGTTTCTGGCGGCTTTATTACTGGCTGGGGCGGCGATTCAGTGCAAATTAACGATCGCTTTTTCAAAGGCTCACAGACATTTCGCGGGTTTGACCGTGCAGGTATTGGGCCAAGGCAAGTTATTTTGGACAATAACCCCAATGCGCCGTTCCCGGTTCGGCGCGGCAATGCGCTTGGCGGTAATGCATTTGGCCATGCTGTTGCCGAGGTGAGTTTTCCGCTTGTGGCTGCTTTAACAGGTAGTGTATTCATTGAAGCTGGGACAGTTGGTTTGCTCGACGATGAATTTAAAGTAACGCCTGATCCAAATGTCTTGATCATACGTGATGAGTTGTCCATCCGTTCGGTCGTTGGTAGCAGTATTTTTTGGGACTCACCATTTGGCCCAATCAGGTTTGATTTCACTCAATCGCTTATGAGAGAAGATTACGACGAAGCCGTATCTTTCCAGTTTAATACAAGTACAAGGTTCTAAAATGAAAATGCCCAAATTTATCGTCTCCATGGTGGTTACCGTATTTGCCTTCTCGGCAATACAAAGTGTTGCTATGGCCCAGTCGACAGTACTGGTCATTGACCAGTCACGCGTTTTGCTGGATTCTGATGTTGGAATACACGTCAAGCGGCAAATTCAGTCTATCGGCAAGCAAATGGAAGCTGAGATGAAAGCGCAAGTTACCCCTATTGCCCAAGAACGCGCACGTTTAGTTGCCGAGTTGAAAGATATGAGCGCCGAAGCTCTGAATACTCGCCCTGATTTACAACAACGCGCAGTTACGTTGCAGGAAAAAATGCAAAAAAGTCAACTCGAAGCGAAATACAAGCAAACAGAGCTGCAAATAACCGAGCAAAAAGCTATTGCTAAAATTACAACACAACTTGAAATTATTATTCAAGCTGTTGTAGCAGAAAAGCAAGCGGACGTGATTTTTGACCGCTCAATAGTAGTTTTCGCCGGGCCAAAAGTTGATATCACGGACACGGTTATTAGCCGCTTGAACAGCCAGATGAAAACTGTCACGGTTGTACGCGAGCGTTTGGCGCGTAAACCTTTGCCAAAGCCGACATTGCCACCTAGAGGCCAATAGGTAAAGGTTGCGGGCATCATCATGGTTGAACAGCGGTTTTATAAATATCTAGGCCCGTTCACCTTGATTGAACTAGTTGACGGCATAGACGTCGATATTCCTGAAGGGCAATTTACCGATACCCAGATCCAAAATGCGGCACCTGTTGATCAGGCAACACAGGTTGATATTACTTATCTTGAAGGTAGAAATAGCCTCAAAAAAAGTGCAGACTGTGTTGCGGCGGCCTGTTTTGTTCATGCAGACAAGGCTCATTTGGTCGGCGGCAACAATGTGTTGGCCTTGATTTCAAAACATCCACGTGCGGATTTCGCTAAAATTTTAGACCGTCTATACACGCCATTGGAATATGGTGTTCAGAACATCACCGGATTTACGAATGTCAAGTTGGCGCAAGGTGTTGTGATTGGTACGGGTGCCGAAATCGGCGAAGGAACTAGCATCGGGCCAAATTCTGTCATTGGCCCTGGGGTTCGGATTGGTAATAATTGCCAGATTGGCGCCAATGCCGTCATCGAGTTTTCTAAGCTAGGCGACGGGTGTAAAATCCACCACGGGGCCATACTTGGCGGAACGGGTTTTGGGGTTGCGCTTACTGGCAAAGGCGGGGTTGATATTCCGCATGTGGGCGTTGTGGTGCTGGGTGATAATGTCAGTATTGGGTGCAATACGACCATAGACCGGGCATTGTTCGGCGAAACTAAAATTGGCGATGGCAGTAAACTCGACAACCTAATCCAAATTGCTCACAATGTAAAAATTGGCAAACACTGCATGTTGGCCGGCTTTGTCGGTATTGCAGGGAGCGCAACTATAGGGGAGCGCGTGCTCATGGGCGGCGGGGTCGGTATCCGGGATCATTTAACGATTGGTGATGGCGCTACTTTAGCAGCGCAAGCCTCACCGATCAGGGACGTACCTGCAGGAGAAATATGGGGCGGCGCCCCTGCGACTCCCATACGCGAGCAATTGCGCCAGCTTAGCGCTATTCGTAAACTGGTTAAAAACAAACCAGCTTCGAAGTGACGGAAGCCATGATGGAATTGCCCTTTGGACAGGACATCATTGAAAAATTTCTGCCCCACCGCCGCCCTATGCTGATGCTTGACCGGGTCACCCAATACGGTGGGAACTCCATTGTTACGGAAATAGATGTGCGCCCAGATGCATTTTTCTTCGCCGGCCATTTTGACGGCAACCCGATTATGCCAGGTGTACTGATTATGGAATGTGTGGGGCAAACAGGTGCATTACTGGCTGCGCTTAAGGGAGATTTTGACACGAAAACCCATTTACTGGCTTTCACGGGTTTCGAGAAAACCAGATTTCGCAGATTTGTGAAGCCTAATGAAACCCTTTGTGTCTATTGTAAATTGGTGAAAGTGCGTAAACATCTATATAAGTTTGCAGGTCATGCCACAGTAGAAAGCGAATTGGTCATGAATTTAGCGTTTTCGGCGGCGTTAACGGCGAAGACCACAGAACAATAAGACGGGGTAAATATGAGCATAGACATTCATCCATCCGCATTTGTGGACAGCAAGGCGCAGATTGCCGACGGTGTTAAAATCGGCCCGCTATGTGTGGTTGGCCCGGATGTAAAATTGGCCAAAAATGTACGTTTGATTAGCCAGGTCAATATTGCCGGAAATACCGAAATTGGCGCGGATTGCACATTTTACCCGTTCGTCTCCCTGGGTCATCCGCCCCAGGATTTCAAACATAAAGGTGGCCCGGTAAGCCTGAAAATCGGCGCACGCACCACATTGCGCGAACTGGTCAATATTCACCCCGGTACGGACGCAGGCCGTCCGCAAACCATCATCGGTGATGATTGTTATTTCATGGTCGGCACCCATGTGGCCCATGAAGGCAAGGTTGGTAATAAAGTCGTGCTGTCCAACGGCACCCAGGTCGGCGGCTGTGTCACCATTGATGATGAAGTGGTTATTGGCGGGTTGTGCGCCGTGCATCAATATACCCGTATCGGCAGGAACGCATTTATCGGCGGTATGACCACCGTGGTCAAAGACGTTATTCCCTTTGGGATATCCGTAGGTAATCGCCAACAATTGACCGGGTTGAATATGGTCGGACTTAAACGCAGCGGATTTGCCCATGAGGAAATTCATGAAATCCGATCAGCCTATAAATTGATCTTTGCCTCGGAAGGTAATTTCCAGGATAGATTAAGGCAAGCCGCAGACAAATATGCAGACAATCAACAAGTGGCGAAAATGATAGAATTTATAAAAACCCAGGATAAACGCCCAATCTGCCTGCCGGACGGCGCAGGTTTGTAAAAATGGGCGAGGCGGGAAAAATCGGTTTGATTGCCGGTGGTGGTGCGCTACCCCATGACGTCATCCGCGCCGCCAAACATCAAGGTTATGATGTATTCGTGGCGGCTTTGCGCGGATTTGTAGAGCCTGAAGACTTTGCTGTCCCCGCTGACGCTTTTGGTTTTGGCGAACTGCGCGGCCTGATCAAACGCTTCAAACAAGAAAACTGCACCCATGTCACCATGGTTGGTACGGTTTCGCGCCCTGATTTCTCAACCATCAAACCCGGCATAAGAGATTTGCCGCTGCTGGCAAAAATAATCAGTGCGGCCACAAAAGGCGATGATGCCTTGTTGAAATTCATGGTTTCCTTGTTTGAAAAAGAGGGGTTTACTATTCTAGCTCCCCAAGATGTATTGGGGTCGTCTCTTATGGAAACCGGGGTTTTGGGAAAAATACAACCGTCCAGCAGCCAACACAAAGATATAGACAAAGCCCTGCACATCGCCGCTCTGATCGGCGCGCAAGACATCGGTCAGGGGGCAGTGGTGCATAAGGGCTTGGTGTTAGCCGTTGAGGCCCAGGAGGGCACCGACAAAATGCTGGAGCGGGTGGCTAATTTGCCCGTAGAAATTCGCGGCGGTGTCTTGGCCAAATGTTTGAAGCCAGGCCAGGAAGAGCGCGTGGATTTGCCGACCATTGGTATAAAAACCGTAGAACTTGCCGCCGCCGCCGGGTTGACAGGGATTGTGCTGGTGGCGGGAAAAGCATTTGTTATGGAGCGTTCAAACGTCCGGGCTTTGGCCGATAAGTACGGTATTTTTGTTTACGGGGTCAAGCCGGAAGGTAGCCATGACTAAACCTCATGTTTTTATAGTCGCGGCGGAAAAATCGGGTGACGAATTGGGCGCCGGATTGGTGCGGGCATTACGCCAACAGACCAAAAATCAGATCCAACTGTCAGCCATAGGCGGTTCGGCCCTGGCGAGAGAAGGATTGATAAGCCCGGTGGATATCAGTTCATTATCCATTTTGGGGTTTGTCGAAGCCCTTAAATCTTATCCGGTTATTATGCAGCGTGTCGCTCAAGCCACCGAGGTGATTATGGCGTCAGGTGCAGACGCAGTGGTGCTGATCGACAGCTGGGGCTTTATGATGCGGGTCGCGAGACGCCTTAAAAAACAAGGCTTTAATGGCCAAATCATAAAGTATGTTGCGCCGCAAGTCTGGGCCATGCGCGAGGGCCGCTCCAAGGTTTTGGCGGACGGTGTAGACCATTTGCTGACCATTCACGATTTTGATGCGCCCTATTTTACTAGGCACGGTCTCAATACAATTTATGTGGGCAACCCGGTATTTGACCAAGCTTATGACACGGGCGACGGGCCGGGATTGCGCAGGCAATATAATATTGGCATAGATACGCCCGTACTGGTCATGCTGTTCGGAAGCCGCTTGTCCGAAATTCAAAGACTGGCCGAACCATTTTCGGACGCCGTAGGGCGTCTGAAAAAAGCCTTGCCGGAATTGGTGGTAATCTCGCCCGTATCCGACACCATTAGCGAAGATGTTTTGGCCGCCGCCGCCCAGGAGAAAAGTTTGCAAGACGTGATCTTGCTGGAGGAGAACCGCAAATTAGATTGTTTTGCCGCCGCACATGCAGCCATCGCCTGTTCAGGCACAGTCACCAGCCAATTGGCCAGCGCCGGTGTGCCGACCGTGGTCGGTTACAAGCTCAACACCGCGACATATCTGGTGGCCAAGCGGCTGTTCAAACCCGATTACATGTCCATGGTCAACATCGCCAATGACCAACTTTTGATGCCAGAATTCATCCAAAATGATTGCAACGGCAAAAACCTGGCCGACACAGTCTTGCCATACCTAACAGACAAGAACAAACGCAACACCGCCAGCCAAGCCCTAATATCCGCCACAAAAAAAATGCGCAGGGGTAATGCGTGCGGCGAGGCAGGAAACTCAAGCACCAGAGCCGCGCAGGCGGTGCTGGGGATATTGGGATAGTATACTTCTCCTTCCTCCACTTGTGGGGGAAGTACCCCTCGTTTTTCWGAGGGGGGATGGGGGCGCGCACATCTTATGCGCTTCTGAGCTTTCGTCTATCACTACCGCTTCATAGCGACCGCCAAAAAGCATAATGGGAAATATAAAGAGCGAGCCCCACCCGCCCATCTTTGATCAAGAGGCTGGATACCCAGTCAAGCTGGGTATGAGCGGAATGGGAGGACGACGGCTAAATCCTCAAAGGAGACATTAGAAGGTCACTCTAAAAGCCAAAGGTGAGGTTGAGAATCAATTACGTCTTGAGCGCATCCATCATCCCAAGGGAAAAGCCCTTGCTGTGCTCCCGGCCAAACAATTTGATAAACTTCAGGATTGCCTGTGTTTCCAGTTTCACGCCAAAACCAATTCGCAGATATAGTAAATTCTGTATATAAGTCTTTATGTCGCGCTTTTCGAATTATGCAGTCAAAGCTCTCTAATAATCCATGCCAACGCATGCCATCGACTGGGGTAGCTCCGTTTTTTACTTGACGAAAAACTTCCCATATTATGTGATTCATTATGTTCTTCGGGAGGCCAAAGACGATAAACTCTGGAGCATTAAGAGATTTTGTAAAGCCAACTGAATAAGCAAAATCTGGCTGCTTGCCCTCACTATCGAATACATAGGTACATTGCCATCCATGTTCGTCAACCATGGAAAAAAGTTTGTGTTCATAATCAGTGTAAGAGGGCATATTAAGACGTTAGAAAAACTAGTATTCATTGCCAACCCTAATGTCTGCTCCTCTGCCCCCAAACCACCAGCCTTATTGCCAATACCTCTACCGATCACCCATAGCCACATAATCCCTTAGGGGCGCACCTGTGTATATCTGCCTTGGGCGGCCGATGCGTTGGGATTGGTCTTGTAGCATTTCGTTCCATTGGGAAATCCAGCCTACGGTTCTGGCTAGGGCAAACAGGACGGTGAACATTGAAGTTGGGAAACCTAGAGCTGATAACACTACGCCCGAATAGAAGTCTACATTCGGGAACAGTTTTTTCTCGATGAAATATTCGTCGTTAAGGGCAATGCGCTCCAATTCCATAGCCACATCCAAAATCGGATTGTCGGTGATGTTCAATTCGGCCAGAACTGCGTGAGCGGTTTTTTGCATGACCTTGGCGCGCGGGTCGTAGTTTTTATAAACCCGGTGGCCAAAACCCATGAGCCTGAACGGATCATTGCGGTCTTTGGCGCGGGCGATGAATTCCGGGATGCGGTCAACCGTACCGATTTCCTTGAGCATGTTGAGACAAGCTTCATTAGCGCCGCCGTGGGACGGGCCCCACAGACATGCCACACCGGCCGCGATACAGGCGAACGGATTGGCACCTGACGAGCCGGCCAGGCGCACGGTCGAGGTCGAAGCATTTTGCTCATGATCGGCGTGCAGGATGAAAATTTTGTCCATAGCATCGGCGATCACCGGGCTGACCACATAATCTTCGGTCGGGACGGCAAAGCACATTTTTAAGAAATTTTCCGAATAATTCAGGGAGTTATCCGGATAAACATGGGGCTGGCCGATGGAGTATTTATAGGCCCGCGCCGCAATGGTCGGCATTTTGGCGATCAGTCTATGGATGGCCAATTTACGCTGCACCGGGTCGGTGATGTCGGTGCTATCATGGTAAAATGCGGCCAATGCGCYGGTAGTGGCGCAGATCATAGCCATGGGATGGGCGTCGCGGCGAAAGCCGTGAAAGAAGCGCTCAACTTGCTCGTGGAGCATGGTATGATTGGTGATGGTGTTGGTAAATTCCGCGCTTTGGGCCGCAGTGGGAAGTTCGCCGTTGATCAGCAAATATGAGGTTTCCAGGAAAGTTGATTGCTCGGCCAATTGCTCGATTGGATAGCCCCGGTATAATAATTGCCCTTTCAAGCCGTCGATAAAAGTAATCTGGCTTTCGGTGCTGGCGGTAGAAGTATAGCCGGGGTCAAAGGTAAAATGTCCGGAATTTTTATACAAAGTCCGCACATCAATGGCGTCCGGGCCCATGGTGCCGCCGTAAACCGGGAGCTCGAAACTTTTGCCGCCAAGTTCGATTTTTGCCGTGCCTCTGTTTTCAATTTTGTTTTCCATTTTATCCTCTGTGTTATTTTTTAAAGTGTTAATCTTTCAAATAAGTATTCTTTAATCTTTCAAATAAGTATTCAGGCAATCTTCAATACGACCAAGCGCCTCGTCTCGGCCCAATAAATCCAACACCAACGATAAATCGGGCGATGGCGCCCCCCCGGTCAAGCAGGCCCGCAAAGGCGCGCCTATTTTGCCAAACCCTATGTCTTGTGCCGCAATATACTGGTTGAATTGTCCGAGAATATTGGGCGCATCCCATGCGCCCTGTTTAACCCCCTTTAGCAGCAAATGTAAATCACCAAGTCGCATTTTTGCATCAGATTTAAAGGCTTTCCTGGCTTTGTCGGTGATTTCAATGGGCCGCTGGCGCGTGACAAAAAAAGCTTTGTCGGCCAGCTCCATGAGTGTCTTGGCCCGGGTTTTAATATGGGGAAGCGCAGCGGTGAGCCGCGCCATTTGCGCCGCGTTCAAAGGCCCGCCGTTTTTGTCTTCAAAGAATTTTTGCCCGTAAATCAAAAATGCGTCCRTGTCTGACGTGCGCATATGTTCGCCGTTGATAAAGGCCATTTTGTCAAAATCGAGCCGGGCCGGGGCTTTGTTGATGTCGGACAAATCAAACAAGGCGGTGATCTCGTCGTCGTTAAATACTTCCATATCGCCGTGGCTCCAGCCCAGCCGTGCCAGATAATTGCGCAGACCTGCGGGCAAATACCCCATATCCCGATAAGCATCAACGCCGAGCGCCCCGTGACGCTTGGACAATTTTTTACCGTCCGGGCCAAAGATCAAAGGCACATGGGCAAAGTGTGGCACCTGCCAACCAAGCGCCTGATAGATCAATTTTTGCCGCCCGGCGTTGACCAGATGATCATCGCCGCGCACCACATGGGTCACCCCCATATTATGGTCATCGACCACGACGGCCAGCATATAAACCGGACTACCGTCGGCGCGCAGCAAAATCAGATCATCGAAATCCTGATTGTTCCATTTCACCCGACCTTGCACAAGGTCATCAATAATGGTGTCGCCGTCCGGGACTTTGAAACGCACGACAAAGGGTGCATCTTTTGGCGGCTCGCCACAATCCCGCCATTTGGAGCGAAAGGCCCGGCCTTGCTCGCGGGATAATTGGCGCTCGGCAGCTTGCTCATCGGGGGTGAGATAGCACAGATAGGCATTGCCAGTTTTTATCAAATTTTCGGCTGCCGCCCGGTGTGCGTCCGCGTTCTTGCTTTGGTAAACAATATCGCCGTCGTGCTTGAGGCCGAGCCAGTCCATGCCGTCCAGAATTGCTTGGGTTGCCTGCGCGGATGAGCGGGCTTTGTCGGTGTCTTCAATGCGCAGTAAAAAATCGCCGCCGTGCCGCCGGGCCAAATAATAACAAAACAAAGCCGTGCGCACCCCGCCAATATGTAGAAAACCCGTCGGCGACGGTGCAAACCGCGTTACAATTTTAGCTTGATGATTTGGCTGGGACATGGGTAAAACCGATAAGTGATGAATAAAGGGGATACTAGCATAAAGGGCGCAGGGATAAAAGCGATTAACCAGATAAACAAGCAGGCGCGCGGGATTGTTTTGCGCGCATTCAGCACTGCCAGCGCCGGGTTGGTTGAGGTTATGGCGCGGGCCAGGTTTGAATGGTGTTTGGTGGCATTTGGCGCCGGCATTGCCGTTTATTTTGCCGTGGCGGTTGAGCCCGCTTTATGGCCAGGGCTTGTGGCAATAGCGGCACTATCTGGTCTGGTTTTATTGACCGGTAAATATCTGGCTTTACGCGAAATACTGGTATTGGTTTTGTTTTTGGTCGCGGGACTTTCGCGGGCCGTAACTCACAGCCAAATGGTCGCGGCACCGATTTTGCCAGATGTGCAGCGGGCCTATACGGTCAATGGCTGGATTGAAAACATCAAACCGTCTGGCAAATTACAGCATTTTTTCATTCGGGTTCAGAACATAGAGCATGTACACGCCGACAAAACCCCAGTGCGTATTCGCCTGCGCATCAAGCCTTATGATTTTAAACCCGGCGACAGCATCCACATTACAGCCTTGCTAAAAGCCCCGCCTGGCCCGGCCATTGTCGGCGGATATGATATGGGCCGGGCCTCCTATTTTAAACAAATTGGCGGTAGCGGATTTGCCATCTCCAAAGCCCAAACGGCACAACTTGCACCGCTTCCGTTCATGCAAAATTTGGAACGCCGATTGGTGAAATTTCGCTACGGATTGTCGCGCCGTATTCAAGCCCGCGCCCCGCCGCACACTGCTGGCCTGCAATCCGCCCTGTTGACAGGCGACAGATCCGCCATTCCTCCCGATCAGGAACGAGCCTTGCGCGAGGCCGGGCTGGCGCATTTATTGGCAATTTCGGGATTGCATATGGGGCTGTTGGCCGGGGGCTCTTATTTTTTGATGTCGCTTTTACTGGCTTCCATAGGGCCGTTGGCCCGGCGATATGATATGCGCAAATGGGCTGCTGGAACGGCTATACTGGCCGCGACCGCATATTTACTGGTATCGGGGGCCAGCGTCTCGACCCAGCGGGCGTTCATTATGGCGGTGGTGGTATTTTCCGCCGTGATATTGGGCCGCCGGGCCTTTACCATGCGCTCGGTTGCATTGGCAGCGGCCATTACATTGGGGCTACATCCTGAAAACATTTTATCCGCCGGGTTTCATATGTCATTTGCCGCCACGGCCGCACTGGTTGCGGTTTACAGATATTGGGCTGATAACCGTATATATACCCGCCCGGCCAATTTCGCGCACCGGGTCTGGAAAGGCTTTGTCGGCATGGCCGTGACCAGTTTTGTTGCAGGCGGGGCAACCGGCGGCTTTGCCGCTTTGCATTTCCAGCGCTTCGCCCGGCTCGGGTTTATTGCCAATATTTTGGCCATGCCTGTGTTCACGATGGTGGCGATGCCCGCCGGGTTTTTGGCGGTGTTGGTCATGCCTTTGGGTTTGGATAAATGGCCGCTGCTGGTCATGGGCAAGGCGCTTGATTATGTGTTGATGATTGCCGTCTGGGTTAGCGAAATGGACGGGGCATTGATGTATTTCAAAAGCGCCAACGCACAAGTGATCAGCCTGTTTGCGCTTGGGTTTGTATTTTTGTGTTTGGGGCCAAAACAGATGCGCATTGCCGGATTGGCCATGGCGGTCGGCTCGGGGTTACTGTGGGCCGGGATCGAGCGGCCAGACATGCGCATATCCGACAAAGCCCGCGTCGCATTTTGGGACGCAGGCGATGTGGATATCCTCACCGTAGACCGCAAACGCGGCGACGGGTTTGGCCGCGCCCGGTTTATCGAACAGGCTGGTCTAAACACCGCAGAACTGCGCACATTCAAGGACGCGGGAACCCTGTGCGATCTGCAAGCCTGCCGTATAGAGCTAAAGGGAAAAATCATCAGCATTGTCCACAGCCCCGAAGGCGTGGCTGAGGCCTGCACGGATTCCGATCTGGTAATTTTAACCCTGCGGGCGGCTGGACCCCGCGCCCGCCGTCATTGTCAAGTCCCATTACTAGACGCGGTAGAGCTAACCAAAACCGGCGCCCGCGACATCCACATAAAAAACGGCAAATTAAAAATCCGAAAAACCAACCCGGAGCGGCGGAAATCTAGACCTTGGGGGTGAGTGACTTCGGGAGATGAAGAAAAACGGCCCACCATCCCGCTCACCCCGCCCGCAGAACGGGGTCCATCTATCAGTCTTTCATGGTGGTTCCCGGCCTGCGCCGGGATAAGCGGCAGAGGTGGTTGGGTTGGGGGCAGGAGGAGACGATAGGACACCTCCTTATATTCCTTAAGAACCCCAAATTTTCTACGATGATACGCGCTGATTAGCGTACATGTTGAGGCACAAACTTTGACAGCTTGTGCCTCTGAAATTCAGTTCATCTTGATACTAGCTGAAGTCAAAGAAGCAGAGCTTATTGCCGTCCGGGTCTCTAACATAAGCACCGTAAAACACGTCATCTATACGCTGACCGGGTGCGCCGTCACAGGTCGCACCTAATTCAATCGCTTTGTTATAAAGCCTAGCTGCACCGTCTTTTGAACCGCCTGGAAATGCGACCATGATGCCATTGCCGGGATGCGGGTCTTGCTCGTTAAAGGGTTCGCAAACTGCGATTTTTGGTTGGTCCATAGACGTGCCGATCATCGCCAAACGGCCAACATCCACCAAGATTTTTGCGTCGAAAAGCTCGGTGTAGAACTTTTTGGCAGCGTCCAAATCTTTAACGCCAAGTGTTGTATATCCAATCATATTGTGTCCTTTCAGGGGTTGTGGATAGTAAAAAAATTAGTCAGCAGAGAGGTGGCCTGTTTTCACATAAATCAGGCAGCCCTCTTTTGAGTAAGGGTGGTGCATAGAGAGATGCGGGCTGCGCATCCATGTGTCTTTGGGGTAATGCCCATTATCATCCGAAAATGTGCCTTCTAGCACCAATATTTCTTCGCCGCCCCAATGTCTATGCGGATTAAAAACAGTGTCCGGCGCCCAGCGGACAAGCGCGCACGACTCGCCTTCAAAACTGTGTAACGGCAACACCGTCAAACCCGGAACCGCGCCCGGTTGAAATTCTTCCGCATTCGTATTTATGGAAAACTGCGCCGTGTCTTTTTCGTCAAATTGATGCAACTTAACAAAGATTATGCAGCCCTCTTCGCTATGGGGCTTATGGCTCGACCCGATTGGATTGCGCACATAAGTGCCGACAGGGTAATCCCCGTGTTCGTCAGAAAACACGCCCTCTAAAACAAGGAATTCTTCTCCGCCGCCGTGTGTGTGGGGGCTAAAATAGGATTTGGGATCATAGCGCACCAACGAAGTTGCTCTGGCCACCTCATCGCCAGTCCGGTCAAGCTTACGCCGGCATACGCCAGCCATCGGAGAAGTCTCCCACGGCATGGCCGCCGTATCTATGACGACGCTTTTCGAAAAATCAGCATTGAGGCGCATAGGGAGAATTTTCACCTTGTGTGTGAATCTATCTAGTAGTAGGTAGGTATACCATAGAATCTAAACTTCAAGCCAAAAATGTGCTTTGCGCCCATTGAACACAGAAAGTTGATAATTTGACCATGGATAGCGCAACCCAAATTCTTGAAATCGCGGAACGCCGTATGCGGCAGGGTGGCTATAATACCGTCAGCTACAGGGATATTGCCGCAGAAATAGGTATAAAAAGTGCCAGCTTGCACTACCATTTTCCAAAGAAAGAGAATTTGGGAGTGGCTTTGGTTCGCCGCTATTCAGATAATTTCCGCGAGCATCTCGCGGCCAGTATCGTAACTGGTACAAATGGTGAAGTTGATCCGCAAAAGGCAATAATAGCCTTTATCGACATCTATCATGATGCGCTCGCGGAACAACGCCTTGTCTGTTTATGTGCTGTCTTGGGCGCCGAGGCACCGGGACTCCCACACCCAATCACAATAGAGGTCAAGAATTTTTTTGACGATAATATCGCCTGGCTAACAGTGCGTTATGAAGCCTTGGGTTTTAAGGGGGCAATAGATCACGCAAGAACGACTCTCGCCTTATTGGAAGGCGCTATGATTATAAGTGCAGTCAATGATGACATCACGATTTTTGAAGCTGCCATAAAGTCAATTCAAGAAAAGTTCACTTAATCTCTTAAAGCGGGTCAGCGCAGTGTGTTGAGTTGGGCGGATTGTCCGTCGTCATATAAAATGGCACAGACCTAAATCTGTGCCATTTTATATGACGACGGACACGTCAGACAACGATGCGGATCTTCTCCTCGGCGCTATATTGGCGGCGGGTCTTACGTTTAATGTCTTTAATGATGCGCTCCGATGAACGCCCTGTATGTTTCTGTCTC
>NVVO01000032.1 GCA_002733385.1 Robiginitomaculum sp. | reverse complement strand
GCCCCGATTGTGGCCAATAAGGCCACTGCACGTGGCTCGCCTAGCCAGCGAACGGGAAAAACCAGTCAAATGGATATGATTTAACACGGAGCGCTCTAGCCGCCGCGTTAATTTGCTTTTTGTTAAGCATATATTCGCAGATTATTGCCAATATTTACAGGTAAATTGAATTATGACAGTTTTGTCATAATTTAGAAATGTTATGGTTAAGTGCCGTAGGGCACTTAAAGCATTGAAAGGAAGTTGGTCGTGTTGTCTTTAGTTAGCAAATCCAAAATTGTAATTTTGTCTTTTATGGGAGCTGTGTTGTTGACCAGCACAATCCCTGAACTGGCAAATGCCAAACCGCTTGGGGGGGCGACTGAACAAGCCCTGCCAAATTCACTGCCAAACTCATTGGCGGATTTAATAGAACATGTCAGCCCGGCCGTGGTCAATATCCGGGTGGTGACGGGTGGTTATGCGGTAGACAGGCCGCGCGAGGATGCAACCGAAGGGCAAGGCTCGGGCTTTATTGTCACGTCGGACGGCAAATTGGTGACAAATTACCATGTGATCAAGGACGGAGACAAAATCACGGTTGATTTCGCCAACGGGGCTGAGTTTCCTGCGAAAATTATTGGTACGGACCGCGAAACCGACCTGGCGGTGTTGCAAATACAGGCCGATAGGTCTTTCGAATATGTTCAGTTTCACCAAGGCGCTGAAAGCCGGATTGGCGATTGGGTGTTGGCCATTGGCAATCCTTTTGGCATTGGTCAATCCTCTAGCGTTGGTATTATTTCTGCCATAAGTCGCGAGCGGGTCGAAAGCGGGTCTTTCGTCGATTATCTGCAAACCGATGCGACGGTAAACCGGGGTAATTCCGGCGGGCCTTTGTTTAGTTTCCAAGGCCAAGTGGTCGGCGTCAATTCCTCCATTTACTCGCCCACCGGGGCCAGTGTCGGCATTGCCTTTGCCATTCCCTATTATCTGGCGCAAGATGTGACTGCTGATTTGATAAAATACGGAAAAGTCAGGCGCGGGTTTTTAGGCGTAAGTATCCGCGAAGCCGAATACACGCAAAACGGAATTGTCTATAAAGCCGGAGCGACCATTGGCACGATTGGTGTGGGAAGTCCGGCAGACCGTGCAGGCTTGCAAGTTGAAGACATTATCCTGAAAGTCAATAATGTGGCTGTCAAAAATGCAACAGAAGCGACCAGGGCGATTGCTAAATTACGCGCCGGGGAAACCGCCATTTTCGAAATAGAGCGTGCCAATAAAATCATAGACGGTGGTGTGCGCGTTACATTGGCTGAACGCCCGCAGGACAAGGAAGAATTGAAAGCCGCGACCGGCAATGTAGCAGGCGCGGTGACATCAAGCGTTGCGGCAACGCCGGCGCCCAAGGCCAATGATATGTATAATACCGGTCTGTCTCTGGTGGATTTGAGCGCCACATTTCGCGAGAGCATTGGCATGCGTATGGACCAGGTCGGGGTCTATGTTGAGAAGGTAGCACCAGGGAGCAATGCGGCCCGCAAAGGCATAAAGTCCGGCATGGTTATACTGGAAGCCTATGCCAAGCCTGTGGTCAGTGTAAGGGCATTTCGCGAAACCTTGCGCAAAGCCAAAATAAGTGGACGCCGTTCCGTAGTTGTATCGGTGCGTACCATGAACGGCAGCGAAACCTATACTTCAATCTCACTTAATTAGTCAGTGGACTAATAAACTCAGGCACAAAAAGGAAATATTATGCGCATATTGGTGGTGGAAGACGACGCAGTCGCAGCGGATTATGTTCGCAAGGGTTTAATGGAAGAAGGTCATGTGGTGGATTTGGCGGGCGACGGCGAGCTTGGTCTTGAAATGGCCAAGGCGGCTGATTATGACGCCCTCATACTTGACCGGATGTTGCCCAAACGCAATGGTTTATCCCTCTTGAAAGAACTGCGCAAGGACGGGGATACCACCCCTGTACTTATTCTGTCCGCACTTGGAGAGGTTGACCAAAAAGTTGAAGGCTTGCGGGCGGGCGGCGATGATTATCTGGCCAAACCCTATTCATTTGCGGAACTTCTAGCCCGGGTAGAAGCCATTGGCC
This sequence comes from Robiginitomaculum sp., assembly GCA_002733385.1. Classification (GTDB taxonomy): domain Bacteria; phylum Pseudomonadota; class Alphaproteobacteria; order Caulobacterales; family Maricaulaceae; genus Robiginitomaculum_A. The sequence continues at coordinate 27,533 of NVVO01000032.1, read as the reverse complement.
GCCGTTCTGACCCTACGGCAGCCGTAACCAAATTAAAAGCCGGTGAGTTGGAAATGGATTTGTTGGCACGAACGGTAAAGCGCGCAGGACAGAATATTTTATTACAGCCCCGTGAGTTTCGTTTACTTGAATGTCTGATGCGCAATGCAGACAAGGTTGTGACCCGTACCATGCTTTTGGAAAAAGTCTGGGACTATCATTTTGACCCCCAAACCAATGTTATTGATGTGCATATTTCGCGTTTGCGGGCTAAGATTGACAAAGAATTCGACACGCCCTTGTTACACACAGTTCGCGGAGCCGGATATCGCTTGCAGGTTTAACTAAGCTGCGCGACAAGGGTCTTATGTTTTTATCTATAAAACGTTTGCTCAAGAATACCGTCTTTCGCCTGTCTATGGTGGCGGCGGGCATGTTCTCTGCCTCTTCCCTGATTGTGCTTGGGTATATCTATTACGCTACGGTGACCTCTGAGCTGGGCCGTATTGACCGTAATATGAGCGCCGAAATGGACGAATTGACCGAGGTTTTCACCCGGGATGGCCCCGACGGGTTGAACCGGGTGATTTTTGACCGTATGTCCCGCGAGGGTACGACAACCTTTTATATTTATGACAATAATGGCCAACTCAGCTTTAATTTAAATGCGCAACCTTTGTTTGCCAGTGAGGTAACGGAACCAATTTGGCGAAAAATCCCCGGGCGGAGCGTTGTTGGTGTCCGTAAATTTGTCTATACGGTGGCAGATCCGCTCAACCCTGATGCCGTGCCCGCAACCCTCAGAGCTCGGGGCATTTTCAAACAACTTTCCCCGACCGTTAAATTGTTCATAGCAAGAGATGTAGAGCGTATMATGTCGCCTGCAGAACGAGTGACGCAAGCTTTGCTGGTTTCATTTGTACTGGCCTTGAGTTTAGGRTTGATTTCCGGAATTTATGTGTCCAGTAGTTTTGCAAGACGCATTGCTGCTTTTAACAAATTGGCAACGGATGTGCGGGCTGGAGATCTAATGCGCCGGGCGCCGCGTAATGATAGCGGTGATGAACTTGATGTATTGGCCGAACATCTTAACGCCATGCTTGACCATATTGACACACTGATGGTGGCTATGCGTTATGCGGGCGATAGCATAGCCCATGATTTGCGTTCACCGCTTACCCGTTTGCAAACACGGCTAGATACGGCTGGTGCCGAGGTTAAGGATAAGGTAGCACGGGAAGCAATTTTACAGGCTTCTGAAGATGCGGGGGAATTGTTGCGGACGTTCGAATCCGTGTTACGGATTGCCCGGCTGGAGACGGGAGAGCGGCGCGAGTTATTGGTGCCGCTTGACCCGCAATTGGTGCTGGAAGACATTGCCGAGTTATATGAGCCGTCTTGCGAAGACGTAGGGCTCGATTTTGCTTTGGAAATAGAGGGTAAGCACAAAATACGCGGTGACCGGGGGTTGCTCTCTCAGGCGGTTTCCAATTTGGTGGAAAATGCCATCAAATATACGCCGCCCGGCGGAGCTATTACGGTGCGCCTGCGTAAGGCACGTAATGGTCGCTCGGAAATTTCCATCACCGATACAGGGCCGGGAATCCCGGCGGGTGAGCGGGGGCGGGTCAAAGAAAGATTTGTCCGCCTCGAAACCAGCCGAACTGCACCGGGCAGTGGTCTTGGTCTGGCTTTGGTAGACGCCGTGGCCGATTTGCACCGGGCCCAGTTTGATTTAGGGGACGGGCCGGGCGGGCCGGACGCTGAACTGCCAGGACTAAGGGCTTCTTTGACATTCCCGCGTTTCAAGCGCTGATATTGATAATGGGCGGGGGAGAAAAATTCGGGTTTTTTGATTTTGAAACTGCCATTAAGTGTGCCCAGGAAAATTCACCCTATTTACGTGGCTTGCTGGAAAAATGGCCTGATTTGGTTCAGATGCTTGCCCGCCGGACACCTGAAAGCATATTGGAGGGTTTACTTGTAGACATTTGCCCAATGCCGTACGCGCAGTTAAGTCCGCATCTGCGCAGCACCAAACAACAAATTCATTTGCTAACGGCGCTTTGTGATTTGGCAGGTGTCTGGGATTGGGAACAGGTTTGCCAGTATCTGAGTGATTTTGCAGATATTGCAATGGGCGCACTGATTGCTTCTGTGGCCAATGAGATGCAGTTTGAAGGCCAAAAAGACAACCCTGTACCGGGCCTGTTTGTGTTGGCTCTTGGCAAATACGGGGCGCAGGAGTTGAATTATTCCAGCGATATTGATCTGATTGTTTTTTATGATCCGGATAGGCTCAAATTGCCAAATCCGGCGCAGGCCGAGCGGACTTTGGTCCGGTTTGTGCGCAAGCTCATGCGCGGCTTTGACGAGGTCACAAAGGACGGATATGTGTTTCGCACGGATTTGCGTTTACGGCCCGACCCGCGCGCGACAACGGTCGCGGTTTCCACGCGCACGGCTGAGCGCTATTATGAAAGCCTGGGGCAGAACTGGGAGCGGGCGGCCATGATCAAGGCCAGGCCCGTGGGCGGCGATATTGCTGCGGCTAACAAGTTTTTACGGGACGTCATGACGCCTTTTGTCTGGCGCCGTAGTCTGGATTTTTATGCCATAGACGATATTCATTCCATCAAGCGGCAAATATCTGGCGCCGTAATACCAGAGCAATTTTCTGCCCCCGGCCATGATGTGAAATTGGGATTTGGCGGCATACGCGAAATTGAATTTTTTGTTCAAGTCCAACAATTGATTTTGGGAGGGCGCAACGAAAAGCTACGAGCGCCCCGGACAGTTGACGGCTTACAGGCTTTGTCAGATGCAGGATATGTTGATCCACAAACCTCCCAAATATTACAACAAGAGTACGCAAATTTGCGCAACACCGAACACCGCATTCAGATGTACGGGGATGAGCAATCGCACATATGGCCGCGTACATTGGAACAGCGAAAATGCCTGACTGCCCTAAGTGGAGCCAGGAGCGTAGAGGATTTTGAGGACGGTTTATGTCGTACTTTTAAGCGGGTGCATGGTTTTTACCAGGACCTGTTCTCCAGCCAGGAAGATTTATCAACCGCCAAGGGCAGCCTTGTGTTTACGGGCGTGGCGCCCGAAGCCATCACGCTTGAAACATTAGAAAAATACGGTTTTGAACGCGGCCCTGAAATTTGGCAGATCATGGCTGATTGGCTCGGGGGGCGCATTAAAGCTACGCGCTCGCAAAGAGCGCGCGAATTATTGACCCGCTTGGCCCCGCGTATCATTGAAACTTGTGGTGCATTTGGGCCAAGAGGCGCATCTGAAGTGGGAGGCGTAGCAGATACGGCCTTTTTTAGCTTTGCAGAATTTTTTAGCCAACTGAACACAGGCGTAACATTACTGTCTTTATTGCTAAAACAACCTAATGTTTTGTCGGTACTTATAGAAATGTTGGCAACCGCTCCAAGTTTGGCCGGTCGATTGTCTGCTAAACCTGCATTGATCGATGCTTTGACCAATCCTGCATTTTTCAAAAGTGAGATGACGGTCAAGCCGGATAGCTATGATGGCATGCTCGGCCCGGACATGGATTTTGAGACGGCAATGGACACTGTACGCCGCGCCGTTCACGAAGACCAATTTATGTTTACGGCCAAAATATTGCGCGGATATGATCCCGGGCAAGCCGGGCAAATATTGACGGATATTGCCAGTGCGGCTATCACTGCCTTACTGCCCAGAGCACAACAGGAATTGGAACGGATATCTGGCCCCCTCAGCGGACAATTTGCTGTGCTTGGTCTTGGCAAGCTTGGCGGCGGCGAAATGTCGTTAAAATCAGATCTGGATATCATGCTGATTTATGAAGGTGACCAGCAAGATATCTATAACAAACTGACCCGCCGCTTGATTACGGCATTGTCAAGTGTAACGGCGCAAGGCGGATTATATGAAGTTGATATGGCGTTGCGACCCTCTGGCCGGGCCGGGCCTTTGGCTGTGTCATTATCCGCATTTGAGAAATATTATACCGATCAGGCCTGGACGTGGGAATATATGGCGCTGAGCCGGGCCAGAGTTATTGCAGCGACAGATCAGGTGTTTAAAACCAAACTAACACAAAGCATTGCAAAAACCCTGTCAGTAAAAGATTTTGCAGGCCAACTCAAAACCGATGTTTTGGATATGCATGAGCGCTTGCAGCGCGATAAACCGGGCTTTGGCCTATGGGATATAAAAAACACGCCGGGGGGCTTGCGCGATATTGAGTTTATCGCCCAATACCTAATGTTGAAACACCAAGTGCCCAAAGAATATGAAGTGCCCACAGGCTATCAGTCCAATAACCTGCCGAAATCTACAGTGGGTATGTTGCGGCTTGCGAAGTCCGAAGGCTGGCTCGAGAAAAAAACAGCCGACAAGTTGATTGCCGCTACCGGGCTTTACCATAGTCTTCAACAAATCCTTGCTGTAACTGTGAACGGAAACTTCAACCCCGCGCAAACACCTTTGTCAGTAAAAGCGCTTTTGGTCCAAGCTACTGGCTATAACGGCTCTGCTGATTTTGTAAAATTGGAGAGAGAATATCTAGAGGCTTGCAATCAAATTAGGGTTGGTTTCCTGCAAGTTTTCACAATTTAATTCACGGGGCCGTGGTTTTCATCTTGTAGAGGTAGACGGTTGTTTAGTCTGTATATCTATAAATGAACGCTCTAGCGAGGTTAAGCGGCGGGACGGCCTTGTTTTGCTGGCATGGTAATTTGCTGCCCGCCTTGATTTAGGACTTGAGCTTGAACTTGAGGAATCCCTACCCCGGGATAAGGCGGGGGGTTATTTGTTTGGGGCATGTGATTTGACAAGTTTTCGGTTTCTCCCAAAATATTGGCAATATCGGCTGTAAGTTTGGAAATTTCCTGACTGACATCTTCTACTTCGTCTTCTTGTACTGGCGTTATCGGTTTGTTGGGCAGGGAGAAAATCACTGTCGTGCCCTTGCCGACAACACTTTCGATTTTAAATTTGCCGCCGTGTAATTCCACAAAAGACTTGGATAGGGCCAAGCCCAGGCCAGTGCCTTCGGTTTGTCTGTTGGCTTTGTCGTCTACCTGTTCAAATGGTTTAGCCAACCTGTCTATGTTTTCTTGGGAAATGCCGATACCGGTGTCGCAAACTTTGATGATGATACCTGTTTGTTTTTGTATCAGCTCGACACCGACCGTCCCGCCCTCGGGGGTGAATTTGACCGCATTGGTTAAAAGGTTCAGCAATATTTGTTTGACGGAGCGCGGGTCTGCTTCAATTTCTTTCACCTCAACCACATCGACATCGAGCTTTAATCCCGCATCATCGGCTTTGCCCCTGACCATGCGGACAACTTGCGCCAACATTTCGTGCAAAAACATGACCTCGGTATTTAAGGTCATTTTGCCGGCTTCAATTTTTGACATATCAAGTATGTCGTTGATCAAAGATAATAAATGTTGGCCTGAAAATAATATATCATTGACATAATCTTTGTATCTTGGATCGCCTAAAGGTCCGAACATTTCCTTTTGCATAATATCGGAAAACCCATTGATAGCATTGAGCGGGGTGCGAAGCTCATGGCTCATACTGGCCAGAAAATTGGTCTTGGACTGGCTGGCCTCTTCGGCGCGGATTTTCTCGCTTTCATAGCGCCCGGCCAGCTCAACAATGCTTTCCTGGGATTTTCGCAGGACTTCCACTGTGTTTTTTAGGGTCTGCTCATTGGTGGTTAATTCAGCTTCGCGCAAACGAATTTCCGTTATATCCGTACCGATACTGACATGCCCGCCTTCTGCGGTTTTTGCTTCAATATAGCGTATCCAGCGACCATCTCTTAGATGAAACTCGGTCCATTTTTCACCCATCCGTTCATAATCAAATTTTTCAAAAATAGCCGCCTGAGCCATATAATTTACACTTATATGCTCCAAACCTTCGTAGAGAGAGCCGTGTTTTAAGCCAAAGAAATCCATAAATTTGCTATTCCAAACCACCAAGCGTTTGACGGAATCCCAAACGACAAAGGAATCCGTCATTGAACTTAGCGCATCGTGGAGCCGGGATTCGGTTATTTGCAAGCGCATTTGTGCGGCACGTTGCTCGGTAATATCCAAGGCCACTCCGACAATCACCCGCTTCATTTCACGCCCGGAGCGAACCGACGAGCGACCGCGACATTGTAGCATCAATGGCAAATGTGCTACCCGAATATCAAAGTCAAATTCGCCTTGCACATGGGCTCTGCGTGCAAAAGCCAGAAACCGTTCCCTGTCTTCAGGGTGGAACAGGTTTAAAAACCGGGACAATGGCATGGTTTGTTCTTTGCGTAACAAACCCAACAGGCCGGCCAGGGAACCACTTACGAAGGCCGAACTACCCGTAAGATCAACTTCCCATACGCCGCCCCGGTCACCCTCAATAGCTGCCTGGTAGCGCTGTTGGGAAATTTCAGTGGTCTGTTGAACACCTTGGACAACACGCAATTGTTTTGTCAGGGAATGAAGCAATGTCCAAACCAATGCGCAAGTGCCAATAAACAGGATAAAGAACAAGGTCAGATTGTTTTGTAATATCGAAGTTTCCATTTGTTTTTTTGAACCAAGTAGAAACAAATCTGTATTTGCGATTTGTACGGAAGCCAGCAATTGTTTGCTACCGTGTACCTTTATTTGCAAAATGCTATTGGAGCCGAGTTGGGTCAGGCTGGAAAATTGCGCTTCAGTTAGATTAAAAGCATCACGCGGGCCCGTCTTGCCCATGTTCCTGTCACCACTAATTACGCGACCAGATTGGGTGATAACGGCTAAGGCTCCCATTGTTCTGTTGTCATTTGCCAGTACAGTGTCTGCTAAAGCGGCAATGACAAAATATTGCCCCGTTTGTTTAATAACCAACGGTATAATTTGTCCGTCCGGTTGGATGATTGAGTTAAATTTCACACCTTGCGAAACAAAGTTCTTGACAGGTATGTTTTCTAAAATTTGTGATCCTGCAGGGTAACTTGCAATTGTCTGACCTTTTGAATTGACAATAATTGTCGCCGAGACGACCGGAGATTTGGCAATTAAACGTGCAGATTGGCCAGGCGTTTGCCCTTCGGCAAGCCCGTTGTCGATCCAGATGATGGCATTTTCAATTTCAGTAGACATGCGGGCTGCGACGACTTCTGAATAGTTGAAATGCTCACTTCGCGCTCTTTTTTGGGTGGAGCCATAGTCCACAATCAATTTGGAGGCTACAATCAAAACGTAAAAAACCAGAAAAGCAATGGCCAGCATAAGCATGAGCCGGGCCGAACGCTTGTCCTTGCTGAGGGCATTGATATTGGCACTGAACGGTGCGCTTAATTTTTGAAACCGTGATCCGGTGGTTTTTTCGACAGGCTGATGTGTTGCAACCGCATTGCGAATTGAATGCCCGGACGCCGCGCCGGGACGTGGTGGCGGCGTTTGTTGATATTGAACAGGGCCTTTTTGCACAAAATCCCTCTCTGCGAATTAAGTTACTGCGAATCAGCAACAGAATAGGTGGGACTTGTTAATAAAGTCGACTAAAATGCGCTTAAATCCACATGAAAAATGCACCGAATATATCATGTCTCAGGTACAGGTGGGGCAATGATAAAGCCTTGAAGGGCATCAAAACCTGATTCCAGAGCAAAGTTGCGTAATGGTTCGGATTCTATACCTTCGGCAATGAAGCGCACGCCAAGAGCATCGCGCAGACCAAGCACAGCATTTAAAACGGCCCTTTGTCGGGTGCAACTGGCCGCCCCGGCGACAAAATCTCCATCGATTTTCAACCAGTCGGTCGGAAAGGCCCGTAAATACCGCAAGGATGCGGCCCCGGCGCCCACATCATCAAGGCACAGGCTGTGGCCCCGTTCACGCAAAATATTTAACAAATGTATTGCCGGTCTTAAATCTTTCAAATCCCATGTTTCGGTAAGTTCGAACAACAGCTTGGCCGGTTCGGTTTCAAGTTTTGCCAGCAAAGCCAGCAAGCTGCGTTCAAACACCGGGTCTGAAAAAGATGCACCTGACAAGTTCACCGCAATGGCGTGTCTGTCCGGATTGGCATTGAGCGCCGAAACTGCTCGGGTTAACATGGACAAGTCAAGGTCGGAAATGGCGCCGCTGATTTCTGCGGGACGCAGTATACGTTCCAGCCCGGTATCACTGTCAAAGCGTACCAGCCATTCATGGTGCAGGACGGTAAAATCCTTGGCACAGACAACGGGCTGGCGCATAATGGTATGGCGACTTTCAGAAATATGGGCGCGAAACCCCTTTTCCGTTTGCAAATCCAAGCTTGTCGGTAAATCAATATCTGTGCGTATCTCAGGCATAAACCCGGATATCATACAGCCCTAAAAATTTTCTAAAGATTTACGGGCTATTTCCAAAACATTGGCGGACGGTGCACTGTCTAACACCCTGTTAAGTTCCGCTTTGATCATGTTTAAACGGGGTGTATCCAGTACGGACAAATTGCCAAAAGCCCCGAGCAGGTTGGCAGCCAGTTGCGGATTGCTTTTATCTAAAACTATAATGTTATCTGCATAAAACCCATAGCCTTCCCCGTCCATACGGTGAAATTCCTGTGGATTTGCCGCCGCAAACCCGCCGATTAAAGCCCGCACCCGGTTGGGGTTGGTTGGGTTATAGTCAGGGTGTGAGAGCATGGCTTTGACCTTGTCCAGGCTTTGCAAGGCGCAAGCCGAAAACCATTTGTCAATAACCAGCGGGTTGTCTTGCCATTTCGTATAAAATTGTTGCAAAGCAGTGCTGGCATGTTTTTCGCCGCACCGGATCAATAATAACAGAGCCGCGAATTCATCGGTCATATTGGTCGCATTTTCATATTGCTTTTTCGCAGTATTCAACGCTTGTTGGTCAGGGATATCCACAAGAAAAGACAAGCACATATTGCGTAAGGCCCGCCGTCCGCCGCCGTATGCATCCGGCATGTAGGTGCGCTCGTCCGACAGAGTTCTATATAGTTTTAGGAGGCTGTTTTTGTGGTGGTCTGCGACGGCGCGTCGCAACATTTTTTTGGCATTCAATATGGCCAAAGGGTCGGTTCCTAGCTCTGTTCCAGGATCGTTTTTAAGCCTGTTACCGGGAGAAAGTGCCTGTAAAACATCGCTGTCTGAAGGCAAGCCCATAGCCAGAGATTTAAAGCCGGGATCAAGGTTTTCGTCGCAAATAACATCCCCGATGGCGCGCACATATCCGAAAAATGCCTGTAAATTTTGTTCAGGTTTTCCGGTGAAAATAGCTAAGGTCAAATCACAAAGAATATCCCGCGCCAAAGCCTGCCCGGCCTCCCAGCGATTGAACAAATCATTGTCGCACCGCATCAACAAAAGCGCGTCGTCAAGGGGGCGCTCCAAGTTAATATGCACGGGTGCGCTAAAGTTTTGGAAGACGGACAGTGCCGGTTTTTCCCTTATGTTCTTATACCTTATCCTTGTGGTTTTGTCCGTTAAAACGATGGATTTTTCGTCGTAATTTTTCCCGCCCTCGTCAAGGAGTGCCATTTTAACCGGGATCATCAGTGGCAGGTTTGCGGCATGTCCGGGCGTAGGCTTTGTGTACTGGTTAAATGTTATGTCAAATGTTTGGGCATTTGTGTCAAAGTTTGTTTTGACCGTAACTTTCGGCGTGCCTGCCTGTTCGTACCAGCGCATAAATTGGGATAGATCGCGTCCACTGGCTTGTTCAAAACAGTGGAGAAATTGTTCCACTGTGGCGGCCGTGCCGTCCAGGGTGTCGAAATACAGATCACAGGCTTTTCTAAATTCTGCCGCACCTAAAATCATCTTGAGCATGCGGATAAGTTCTGCGCCTTTTTCGTAAATAGTCGCCGTGTAAAAATTATCGATTTTCATATAGCTGGCGGGACGTACCGGGTGGGCGAGGGGGCCGGAGTCTTCTGTAAATTGCCGGGCCCGCAAAGCTTTGACATCTTTGATGCGTTGTAGTGCCTCTCCGCGCTGGGCGGCTGAAAACTCCTGATCGCGAAATACGGTAAAGCCTTCTTTCAAGCACAGTTGAAACCAATCGCGACATGTGATGCGGTTGCCGGACCAATTGTGGAAATATTCATGGGCGACCACGCTTTCAATGCGCTCGAAATTCATATCTGTCGCTGTGGCTTCGTCGGCCAATAAAAGCGCCGAGTTAAAAATGTTCAGCCCTTTGTTTTCCATAGCCCCGAAATTGAAATCCCGCACGGCGACGATCATAAATCTGTCCAGATCATATTCACGGCCAAATGCGTCTTCGTCCCATTTCATGGAGCGTTTCAGCGCGTCCATTGCATAGCCGGCCCGCCCCGCATCACCGGGATCAACGAAAATATCGAGCCGGATGTTTCGCCCGCTCATGGTTGTGAAACTGTCTGAAACGATGTCGAACTTGCCAGCCACCAGCGCGAACAGATAGCACGGCTTGGGGAACGGATCTTCCCAGAGCGCAAAATGTCGTCCGCCGGGCAAATCCCCGGCGTCTATTTTATTGCCATTGGCCAGCAATATCGGGTAGCTTGCTTTGTCGGCGCTCAAGCGTACTTTGTAGCGTGCCAAAACATCCGGCCTGTCGGGGAAAAAAGTGATGCGGCGAAATCCTTGGGCTTCGCATTGGGTGCAAAACCGTCCACCCGAAACATAAAGCCCCATGAGCTGGGTGTTTTTTACAGGTTGGCATTTTGTGGTAATGTCGAGAATAAAATCATGCGGCAGGCCTGATATGGTCAACCCGTCTGCCGATAGTTTAATTTGGGATTTAGGCACAGTTTTGCCGTCAAGTTTCAGGGCCAAAAGTTCAATATCCTCCCCGTTCAAAAACAGGCTGTCGGAAATGCCGGTACGGGTGATGTGCAATCTGGAACGGACAATAGTGGCGTCCGGTTTTAGGTCAAAATCCAGCTCAACCTGACGGACATCAAAGTCGTAAGGTTTGTAATCGGATAATTTTGTCACTTTGGGTGTGTCGGGTTTCATAAATTCTCGTTTCATAAATTCTTCTGGCCGACATATTGCAGTGCTTGATTGCGATTGCAAGCGGCGCAAAGCGGCGTTACACATCCCCTATGACAAAAACACTTAAAATCGCTTCGGCGCAACTCAACCCGACTGTTGGAGACTTGGCCGGCAACATGGCTAAGGCACGGGACAGTTTTGAACGGGCCAAGCTAGAGGGCGCAGATATTCTGGTGTTGCCGGAATTGTTCGTACTTGGCTATCCGCCGGAGGATCTGGTGCTGAAACCTGCGGCGGTTGCTGATTGCAAAGTCGAAGCCTTGAAATTTGCCAAATTGACTAAACATGGCCCTACGGTGATTTTTTCAACCCCTTGGATGTATAGAAGCAAATTATATTCGGCTGTTTTGGTAATGCGAGATGGTAAAATAACCGATAAACGCTTCAAGCATTTTTTGCCAAATTACGGTGTGTTTGACGAGGTAAGGGTGTTTTCGCCCGGCCCATTGCCAAAACCGGTGCAGATTTGCGGTGTCAAAATCGGCCTGCCCATATGTGAAGATATTTGGCACATGGGTGTTGCGAAAAATCTGGCGAAACATGGGGCGGAGCTGCTGATATCGCCCAATGGTTCTCCTTACCGCCGCACAGCCCGTAACGAACGTCTGCATGTTGTCCATGAACGTATCGAGCGGGCTGGTCTACCATTGGTCTATGTCAATCAGGTCGGGGGGCAAGATGAATTGGTGTTTGACGGTTCGTCGTTCAGTATCACGGCTGATGAAAAAATCCGCCAGTTTCTCCCGTCCTTTGAAGAAGCCTTTGAGGTCGCAACATGGACAAAATCCGGCGATGAATGGATGTGTAAAAGCCAGACTAATCTGCCGCAATTAAACCAAATGGAAGCCGATTGGCGGGCCATGTGTTTGGGGCTGGGCGATTATGTCAACAAGAACGGGTTTAAGCAAATAGTGCTGGGCATGTCCGGCGGGGTTGATAGTGCTATGGCGGCGGCAATAGCCGTAGATGCCCTCGGGCCAGAGCGGGTCTGGTGTGTGATGATGCCGTCCAAATATACTTCAGATGACAGTCTGGAAGATGCCAAAGCCTGTGCCAAACGGCTTGGCTGCAAATATGATATTATTCCGATCCCTGACGCGGTCGATGCCTTTACCGGCATGTTGGCTGGGCATTTCGTGGGGACTGAACCCGACACAACCGAAGAAAATTTGCAATCGCGTATCCGCGCCGTCACCTTGATGGCTCTGTCCAATAAATTCGGGCCAATGTTGGTGACGACGGGTAATAAATCGGAAATGGCGGTGGGCTATGCGACCCTGTACGGCGATATGTGCGGTGGTTATAATCCGCTCAAGGATGTGTATAAAACCGAAGTTTATGAACTGGTGAAATGGNGTAATGCTAACCGCCCCGAAGGTCTGTTGGGGCCAGAAAGCCCGATACCGAACCGGATCATCACCAAAGCCCCGACGGCGGAACTGCGCCCCGACCAAACCGATCAGGACAGCCTGCCGCCTTACGCAGTTTTGGACGACATTCTTTACGGGTTGATCGAGCAAGAATTACCGGTTGAAGAAATATTGGCCAGAGGCCATAAGCCGCAAATCGTACGCCGCATACAACATTTGTTGCACATCGCAGAGTACAAACGTAGACAAGCCCCGCCGGGTGTTAAAATAGGCAATAGAAATTTTGGTCGCGATCGCCGCTATCCAATCACTAACAAATACAGGGATAGCGTTCCCGACTGGAAAGATGTTTAGGAACACAAGATGAAACCTATCGTTAGATTTGCACCGTCCCCGACCGGAAAACTGCATGTGGGCAATGTCCGCACCGCCTTGATGAACTGGCTGTTTGCAGCGCGGGCAGGCGGGGAATTTGTCCTGCGTATTGACGACACGGACACGGGTCGTTCCACCAAAGCCTATGAGGAGGGGATCAAGCGCGATTTGTCTTGGCTCGGCCTAAATTGGACTTCAAGTTTTAACCAGTCTGACCGCTTTGACATCTATGATGCCCATGCCCAAAAACTCATCGACAAAGGCTATCTCTACGCTTGTTACGAGACGGCAGAAGAACTTGACCGCCAGCGCAAAATTTTGCGCGCCCAAAGCAAGCCGCCGATTTATGACCGCACGGGTTTGMGCCTAACGGACGAACAGCGGGCAAAATTTGAAACCGAAGGCCGTAAACCCCATTGGCGGTTCAAGCTTTCCGGCAAAACTGCCCGTWGGGATGATGTGGTGCGCGGACCGCAAAATATTGATMCAKMYWCMKKSKMYRAWMCKKKYYWAAKWSGCSGSRMYGGYMCWKMTSKMWRMMSMMKRCCCAGTGTCGTTGACGATATAGACGCCAATATCACCCACATTATTCGCGGTGAGGATCATGTGACCAATTCCGGGGCGCAGATCGAGATATTTGAAGCACTCTATGCGCAAAACGGCGGCGGCCTGATGCCGAAATTCGCCCATACCCCCTTATTGGTTGGGCGCGACGGCAAAGGCTTGTCCAAACGCTTGGGCTCATTGTCCATGGACCAGCTTCGTGACCAAGGGATTGAACCTTTGGCGATTTGTTCGCTCTTGGCCAAAATCGGCACATCCGACCCGGTGGAAGCCCGGCAAAACTTGGCGCAATTGGTGGACGAGTTTTCCTTTGATAAAATTGGCCGCGCTCCGGCCCGCTTTGACGAGGCTGAATTGCTATTGGTCAATGGGCGGTTGCTGCACGAGACAGCTTATTTTGATGTAAAAGACCGGCTGGAGACTATGGGGGTTGCGGGCGGAGAAGAATTTTGGCTGTTGATTCGCAACAATATCACCAAATTAGGCGAAATAGCCGGATGGTCAACGGTCATCAATGCGCCCATGCCGGGTCAAATCAACGATGAAGATGTTGATTTTTGCAGGCAGGCGGCTGAACTCTTGCCAGACGAGCTTGATGGGCAGAGCTGGGGACAATGGGTTGGAAATTTAAAAGAAAAAACCGGACGCAAAGGTAAGAGCCTGTTTTTACCCTTGCGCATGGCACTTACGGGGCGGACGCACGGGCCGGAAATGGATAAATTATTACCGCTTCTGGGGTCGAAACGCGCCAAAGCACGTCTTGCAGGTGAGGTGGGTTAGCTACTAACATTGGTGGCTGGTCATTAAGCTCACAGGGATGATGTAGAGACCAATGACCAGCCCACCTTTGTTTCGGTAGCTTAGGGCGTGGGGTGCGCTACCGTTTGGCGGTGGAATCATTGGGGAATCCGCACTGCCAACTCAACAATATACTATAAAATATGAACAATCAACTAATAGGTGTAAAATAATAAAATAATACAAAAAGGATTTTGCGTTGTGATGCAAAGACGTTACTTTTGCCATTTTTTCTGGATTGCTTTGAAGATACTTTTTAGCAATATTCGCCAGATAGGGTCAACAATCAGGATAGCCACAATAACGGCAAGTCCGTAAATCCAGTGAACATCACGAATATACAGCCACAAAAACACCCCGATCATCACCGGATAAAACAAGAAAGCACGGGCCATGCGGAGTAAAACGGTAATAAGTCTCATATTTGACTATAATGGGGCAAAATTTCTTGCTCCGCAAGAGCATGGCTGGTAGTCCGCCTGTTAATTGAAGTTTGATTTAACGGGAGCTTGCTCGTGAGTAAGGAAAATACAGGCGTCACCGCCGCCACCGTCAAAAAAATTGCGCGTTTGTCACGTCTGCATGTGGAGCCGGACAGGCTGGTGCCTTTGGCGGACGAAATGAACGGTCTTTTGGCCTGGATCGAGCAGCTCGGCGAAGTGGATGTGAAAGGCGTAGAGCCCATGACCTCAGCCGTGGAAATGGACGCACCCCTGCGCAAGGACGAAATCACCGACGGCGGGGTACGCGAAAAGGTTCTGGTCAATGCGCCCAAAACCGAAGCCGGCTATTTCGTCGTGCCAAGGTCGGTGGAGTAGATGATGTTGAAATATTTATTGGACACCGCAAACAGCATTACCCCTCACCTTGTTCCTCTCCCTAAAGGAGAGGAGACGTTGGCGCGTCCATCTTTTTTACCTGTTAGTTTTAACGAAGGGCGAAAGCCAACCTTAGCCTCTCCCATCTTCGTCTTTGGGGGAAGAGGCGCGCGACAGCGTGGTGAGGGATTTTGGTGCTTAAGTATGTCCCGCCCAACCAACAACACTGATACTATCGTCGTTGGGGGTAGGTATGTCTGATTTAACTAAGCTCACACTTGAGGCCGCGCTGGCGGGCCTCAAAGCTAAAGATTTCTCGTCCGTGGAGCTGACCAAAGCCCATATTGATGCCTGTATGGACGCGGCGGATCTCAACGCCTTTATTACTACCGATTTTACCAATGCCATGAAAACGGCGACGGCGTCCGACGCCAAACTTGCCAAAGGCGCGGGCGGGGCGCTGGAGGGTGCGCCTTTGGGCATCAAGGATTTGTTCTGTACTGAAAATGTCAAAACCACGGCGGGCAGTAAAATCCTGGGCGATTTCAAACCCCAATATGAATGTACGGTCACGGCTAATATGAARCGYGACGGCATGGTCATGCTCGGCAAGCTCAATATGGACGAATTTGCCATGGGGTCTTCAAATGAAACCTCCGCCTTTGGCCCGGTGATCAATCCGTGGAGAAAAGACGAAGACCTTGTGCCGGGCGGCTCATCCGGTGGTTCTGCTTCTGCAGTTGCCGCCAATATGTGTCTGGCCGCTACGGCCACGGATACGGGCGGGTCTATCCGCCAGCCCGCCAGCTTTACCGGAACGGTTGGTATCAAACCCACTTACGGCAGATGTTCGCGCTGGGGCATTGTTGCCTTTGCCTCATCCCTTGACCAGGCCGGGCCGATTACCCGCACCGTCAAAGACAGCGCCATTATGTTGCAATCCATGGCCGGCTATGATGCCAAAGACAGCACATCAATTAACAAACCCATGCCGGACTTATCCGCCGCTTGCGGAAAATCCATCAAAGGCATGAAAATTGGTATCCCCAAAGAATACACCATGGACGGCATGCCGCGAGAGATTGAAGACCTCTGGCAGCAGGGGATAAAATGGCTGGAAAGCTGCGGCGCGGAAATTGTGCATGTGTCCTTGCCCCATACCAAATACGCGCTGCCAGCATACTATATAGTGGCCCCCGCCGAGGCCTCCTCCAATCTGGCCCGCTATGACGGCATGCGCTACGGCACGCGGGTCGAGGGCGCGAATTTGTACGACACCTATGAACGCACCCGCGCGGAAGGGTTTGGCAAGGAAGTGCGCCGCCGTATCATGATGGGGACATATGTATTGTCCGCCGGATACTACGACGCCTATTATCTGCAAGCCCAAAAAGTTCGCACAAAGATTGCCGACGACTTTAAACAAGCCTGGGAGAAATGCGACGCGCTGTTAACCCCTACATGCCCCAGCGCCGCCTTTGCAATAGGCCGCAAGCTCAACGACCCGGTGACAATGTACCTAAACGATATTTTCACGGTCACGGCCAATCTCGCGGGCTTGCCAGCAATGTCGGTGCCAGCGGCTCTGGATAATAATGGCTTGCCGCTTGGTTTGCAAATCATAGGCCGGGCTTTGGACGAAGAGACCGTGTTTGCGGCCAGTAGTGCGCTGGAGGCTTGCGCCGGGTTCACGGCTAGACCTGAGAAGTGGTGGGTGTGATGACTAGAACATTCCCCACTACCCGCTCATTCCCGCGAAAGCGGGAATCCAGTTCAAACAAATATGTATGCGCTTTGCGCATYCTCTATTCGCTGGATACCCGGTCGTGGCCGGGTATGAGCGGGTTATTAGTTAGAATAACAGGACGTACTAATGTTCACAGCTAAACGTATCGCAGATAAAAAAGACTGGCTGTCTGGCCGGGATCATGATTGGGAAGTGATTATTGGGCTTGAGGTTCATGCCCAGGTGGCGTCCAAGTCGAAACTGTTTTCGGGGGCGGCGACTGAATATGGGGCCGAGCCTAATACGCAAGTGTCCTTGGTCGATGCGGCCATGCCGGGCATGTTGCCTGTGGTCAACGAGTTTTGTATTGAGCAGGGGGTGCGCACCGGGTTGGGGCTGAACGCCAAGATCAATCTGTATTCACGGTTTGACCGCAAGAATTATTTTTATCCTGACCTGCCCCAGGGCTACCAGATTTCCCAGTTTGAATTTCCCATTGTTGGCGAGGGTGAAATAGAAATCACACCTGAAGGCGGCGAAGCCGTTGTGGTCGGGATTGAGCGTTTGCATCTGGAGCAGGACGCGGGCAAGTCCATTCATGATTTGTCGCCCGATGATACCTTTGTTGATTTGAATCGTTCCGGGGTCTGTTTGATGGAGATCGTTTCCAAACCTGATATGCGTTCGCCTGAGGAGGCTTCGGCCTATGTGGAGAAAGTGCGCGGTATTGTCCGGGCGCTCGGCACCTGCGACGGCGATATGGAAAAAGGTAATTTGCGGGCTGATGTTAATGTATCGGTGCGAAAACCCGGCGGCGAACTTGGCACACGCTGCGAGATTAAAAATGTCAACTCCATGCGCTTTATTCGCCAAGCGATTAACTACGAAGCACGGCGGCAAATTGATATTCTGGAATCTGGCGGTGAAATCGACCAGGAAACCCGGTTATTCGACAATGCCAAGGGCGAAACCCGTACCATGCGCTCCAAGGAAGACGCCCATGATTACCGCTATTTCCCCGACCCGGATTTGCTGCCCATCAATATCACACAAAAATTCGTTGATGATATAAAGGCAAATTTGCCCGAACTACCTGATGCCCGCAAAGCAAGGTTTGTAAGTGACTACGGCATTCCCGAATATGATGCCCGGGTTTTAACCGCCGACAAAGCCAAGGGCGATTTCTACGAACGGCTTGTTTCTACGCAGGGGGCGAAAGACCGCGACGCCAAAATAGCCGCCAACTGGATGATGGGGGATTTGTTTGGGGCGCTCAATAAAGCCAGCATTGATCTGGATGATAGCCCGGTCAATTCGGACGCGCTCGGCGAATTGCTCGACTTGATCGGCGACAAAACCATATCAGGAAAAATCGCCAAAGACGTGTTCGAGAAAATGTTTGCCGGCGAGGGCGGCGCGAACGAGCTCGTTGAGCGCGACGGCTTGAAACAAGTCACGGATACAGACGCTATCGAGAAAATGGTGCAAGATGTGATTGATGCTAACCCCGACCAAGCCGCCAAAGTCGCCGATAATCCAAAGCTCATAGGCTTCTTCGTCGGCCAGGTGATGAAAGCATCAGGCGGGAAGGCTAATCCGCAAGCGGTGAATGAGATATTGCAGAAGAAGTTGGGATTGTGATGGTTTTCCTCACACCATTAACTCTACACACTCCGCTCATACCTGCGAATGTAGGTATGAGTGGGGTGTTTAGGATCATGTGATTGATGAACCAGCTTAACTCAAAATACAAACAAATCCTGTGGGCCAATGTTGTGATCCTAGGGGCGGGCGTTGGCTATCTGGTGTTTAAGAAATGGGGCAATGTTGGTTATGCTGTCGGGGCGGTAGCGGCTATCGGCACACTTGAATATGCGGTGATGTATTTTTCATTGCTGAGAAAACAACGAAAAGAAGAGGAACGCAAATGACCATCAACACTGATAACGCCAAAACTGTCACCCAAGCCATACTGAGCCGCATCACTACGCGGGGGTATTTGGATAAACCAGTGCCTGAAGATATGCTCAAAGGCATTTTCGAAACCGCACGGCGCACTCCATCCGGCGGCAATCTTCAACCGTGGAATGTACATGTTTTGACGGGTGAACCGCTCGACGCATTTCGCGGTGAGGTGATTGGTAAACTTATGCAAGGCCAGACGGAAGGCGATACATATCAGGCCTATCCTTCGCCTTTGTGGGAACCTATGCGCAGTTGGCGGTATAAATTGGGCGAAGATATGTACGGCCTATTGGGTATTGCCAAAGACGACAAACCGGCCCGTTTGATGCAGGTCGGACAGAATTTCAATTTCTTCGGGGCGCCTGTCGGCATTTTGGTGACCATCGACAAACGAATGGATGCGCCGCAATTTATAGATATTGGTATTTATCTGCAAACTTTGATGTTGCTGGCACGAGAGCAAGGCCTGCACACCGCCCCCCAAGGTGCATGGCGGGCATTTCCGGAAACTGTAAAGAAGCACACAAACCATCCAGACGAACAACAAATACTTGTTGGTATGTCCATGGGATATGCTGATCCAGACAAGCCCGTGAATGATCTGGTGTCGGACCGGGCAGGATTTTCAGAGCTGGTGAATTTTCATACTTGAGTAACCATAACGGTAGATTGTTTCGCCGCAAAACGCATTAAATCACTTTTTTTAATTTATTTTGGATTTTTTTCGACGGTTTTACATTTGAGTGTGGCCGTAAATATACTTACGAGTGCTTATGTAAAATAAATGTAGCTGGTGAAGTAATTTAATTTTAATCTTGTTTAAATTAAATATAAACACACATTTACTTGCTTTAACCATAGTAAAGCTTGATTAACCTTTGTTTCAATTAACCTTATGTCAACCTGGCCACGCCAGATTGTATTTATACCTGCTGGAGACATTATAAAATGCCAACGCAGATATCACCCAAGGAATAATCCGGGGGTGTTAGGTGAAAAGAAACCCAGATAGTTTTGGGGGGAGAAGGTTATGGCCTTTACAGATGTTGAAGTAAAAGAGGCTAGAGCGGCCGTTATTGCAAAAGCCGAGGCTGCGGATTTATTCCGTCTCGGGCTTATATATTCCACAGATCACGAGGACAGGGGTCCGGATATGATTGAAGCCCATAAGTGGTTCAATCTGGCGGCACTTCTCGGTTCCAAACCTGCTCAGGCTTACCGCAGTGAGTTGACCATGGAAATGAGTTCCGAGGATGTGACTTTAGCCCAACGCGCCGCGCGCGGATGGCTTGCGGAAAACCGTAAAAAAATTGCAGATGTACAAGCTGCTTAAATAGTTCTTTGACTATTTAAAAAATGTGCGAATATGAATACCGCGTGTCACGACTTTGATCGGTGACCAGGTGAATTTATTCAGCATAGCAAGACTGCTGACCGACCGTGTTTTTTGTACGGTACGGCGGTCACGGAAAGTTTGCGGCAGACCCGCTATTCCGTCTTTTACGCCGCGCAAAGTTGGCTTGAACCTGCCCTTGCGCAATAAAGCCCAGCCCAGATAAGCCAAATTGGCTCCAACATGTAACGGCGTGAATAAAATCAAAAGCGGCCAGGGCATGTTTTTAAAAAATGTCCAAATCCGGTTGCGCGTGCCGTGATAAATCGCAAATTCTGGCACTTTTGCGGATATAGCTGAGCCGACATGATCCACAATAGCCTCGCCGGATTGCAGGCATTCACCGCCCGCAAGCTGCATGCGAAACGCCAGATCAACATCTTCGTGGTAACAAAAAAACCGTTCATCAAATCCGCCGAGTTTTAAAAACCTATCGCGTTCATAAAGCGCGGCGGCGGCGCAAGGGCCGAACACCAATCCGGTCTTGGGTGGTGGTATCTGTTTGCCATAACCGGCCCGAAAGGCGATGCCGGAAATATGGTAACAATCCCCAACTCCGTCCAGTGTGGGCGTGTTTGGCAAAGCCTGAAATTGTGTAGAGCCGACCATGGTGATATTGGGTGCGCCTGCGGCGGCTTTTAATAATTGTTCCAGCCAGTCTTTGCGGGCAAAGGCGTCCGGGTTAAGCAAAGCCAGCCAAGGGGCTTTCGCCAATTTGGCAGCCTGGTTATTGGCGGCGGCAAACCCTGTATTTTCGCAAAGCTCCATGATTTTAAAACGAGCATCCAGTTCCGGCAAGCTCGCCATTGACCCGTCGGTAGAGCCGTTATCGACAATAAAACATTCAAAATCCTGCTCGCTTTGAGCGCACACAGATGCAATTGAACGTGCCAGCCATTGGCCCGCATTATAATTGACAATGATGATTGAGGCTTTGGGGATTTTGCACTCCTTGCATTTGCTGGTCTGGAAAAATTTTATATCTGACCTTACACAAATGTGGCATAATAAACCATTGCATACAAAAGGAAATTTCCTTATAGGCTTGCAGACTTAAAATTTACGTTGCGACCAAATGAAATACTTTGGCCGAATACAGGATAACAACATGCCCAAAACACAAATAGAAACACAAAATGATTTTAAAGTAGCTGATATTTCTCTGGCCGATTGGGGCCGCAAGGAAATCAATATTGCTGAAACTGAAATGCCTGGCCTGATGGCTTTGCGGACAGAATTTGGCGAAACAAAGCCTCTCAAAGGCGCACGCATTGCCGGCTGCTTGCACATGACGATCCAAACGGCGGTTTTAATTGAAACACTGACGGCTCTGGGCGCGGAAGTGCGCTGGTCGTCTTGCAATATTTTCTCAACCCAAGATCAGGCCGCTGCTGCCATTGCAGTCACCGGGGTTCCGGTATTTGCCTGGAAGGGCCTCACCGAGGACGAATTTTGGGAATGTATCCACGCGACCGTAAAAGGCCCTAATGGTTGGACACCCAATATGATATTGGACGACGGCGGGGATCTGACGGTTCTTATGCACGAAGAATATCCCGAATTGATGAAAGACGTGCGTGGCCTGTCCGAAGAAACCACAACCGGGGTTATGCGCCTCTACCAAATGGAAAAATCCGGAACACTGGTGGTGCCTGCAATCAATGTAAATGACAGTGTCACTAAGTCTAAATTTGATAATCTTTACGGCTGTAAGGAAAGTCTGGTAGACAGCATTAAACGCGCTACCGACGTTATGTTGTCGGGTAAAACCGCCGTGATTTGCGGGTTTGGCGATGTGGGCAAAGGTTCCGCCGAGAGCCTACGCTCTCAAGGTGCGCGGGTCAAAGTCACGGAAATCGATCCGATATGCGCATTACAGGCTGCCATGGAAGGCTATGAAGTCGTGACCATGGAAGAAGCTGCTCCCGTCTGCGATATTTTCGTCACTGCTACAGGCAATAAAGATGTGATTACGGTCGAGCATATGCGGGCCATGAAAGACCGGGCCATTGTCTGTAATATTGGCCATTTTGACAGCGAAATTCAAATTGACGCCTTGCGTAATTATGAATGGGACAATGTTAAACCACAAGTGGACGAAGTTGTGTTCCCGGACGGTAAACGTCTCATTGTTCTGGCCGAGGGACGTTTGGTCAATCTTGGTTGCGGCACTGGACATCCCAGTTTTGTTATGTCTGCCAGCTTTACCAATCAAGTGTTGGCCCAAATCGAGATTTGGGAAAATTACAAAACTTATGAAAACAAAGTTTATGTTCTGCCTAAGCATTTGGACGAAAAAGTCGCAGAACTACATTTGGCCAAACTGGGCGCCAAGCTAACAAAACTATCCGATGACCAATCTGAATATTTGGGTCTTCCCGTAGAAGGACCGTATAAACCGGAGCATTACCGTTACTAAAAGCAACAATTGGACAAAGCCCGCCAAAGGATATGCGAAGAGCCTTAAAACCTAAAGGAGCGTATTATGCGCCAACATTATGAATTTACATCCGAGTCTGTATCCGAAGGGCATCCGGATAAAGTCTCGGACCGGATTTCCGACGAAATCGTCGATCTGTTCTTTCGTGAAAGTGTACGGGACGGCATGTCGCCTTGGGATGTGCGAGTTGCTGCGGAAACCCTGACCACCACTGATAAAGTCGTAATAGCCGGCGAGACCCGTGGTTCCGATAAAATCACCCATGAAATGATTGAAGAAACCACGCGTGCCGCCATAAAAGACATTGGTTATGAGCAAGCGGGTTTCCATTGGCAAACCGCCGACATTGACATTCTCTTACATGCGCAAAGCGCCGACATTGCCCAAGGTGTAGATGATGGCAGCGGATTACACGCTGAAGAAGGCGCGGGCGATCAGGGCATTATGTTCGGCTATGCCTGTTCAGAAACGCCGGATTTGATGCCTGCACCGGTTTATTATAGCCACAAAATACTTGAGCGCCTGGCCAAAGCCCGCAAGATGGAGGGGCAAGATTGGATCGGCCCTGATTCCAAAAGCCAGGTCACAGTGCGTTACGAAAATGGTAAACCCGTTGACGCGTCGGCAATCGTTTTATCGACCCAGCATTTGGACGAAAATATGAGTTCGGCTGATGTGGCGAAACTGGTCAAGCCCTATATTATTGAGCAATTGCCCGAAGGTTGGATCACAGACGAAACCATCTGGCATATTAACCCGACCGGGAAATTTGTCATTGGCGGGCCGGACGGAGACACCGGACTTACGGGCCGCAAAATCATAGTCGACACTTACGGCGGCGCGGCTCCCCACGGTGGCGGTGCATTTTCCGGAAAAGATCCGACCAAAGTTGACCGCTCGGCCGCCTATGCGGCGCGGTATCTGGCCAAAAATATTGTTGCGGCTGGCATTTCAGACTGGGTTAATATCCAATTGTCCTACGCGATTGGTGTGGCACGACCAACCTCGATTTATGTAGATATGGGCGGCAAAGGCCAGGTCAGCGAATTGGCACTAGAAAAAGCCATTGGCCAGGTCATGAGCCTGACCCCGCGCGGTATTCGCGAGCATTTGGGCCTCAATAAACCGATCTATGCCCGCACGTCTGCCTATGGGCATTTTGGACGCAGTCCCGATAATGACGGCGGGTTTTCGTGGGAAAAAACCGATCTTGTAGATGCCTTGAAAAAAGCCCTATAGTTTTTTAAATATTTTGTCCGCTCTGTGCCCAGTCTGCCATGAATGCGGCTAAACCTTTATCCGTGAGTTCGTGATTGGCCATGTCGCGTATTACATTTGGCGGTGCTGTGGCCACATCTGCACCTATAAGAGCGCAGTTTTCCATATGCTCAAGTGAGCGGATAGAGGCGGCGAGTATTTCGGTGTCAAAACCGTAATTGTCATAAAGAATGCGGATTTCCGCGATTAAATCACAACCGTCTTCCCCGATATCGTCGAGTCGTCCGATAAACGGCGAGATGAATGTGGCCCCTGCCTTGGCCGCCAACAGCGCCTGATTGGCTGAGAAACACAAGGTGACATTGGTGGATATGCTTTGCGCGGATAATGCGTTGCAGGCTTCAAGCCCAGCCCATGTCAGGGGCAGTTTAACGCAAACATTGTCAGCCCAGCCGGCGACGCGCTTACCTTCTTCGATCATGCCTTTGGTGTCCAGCGCCGTCACTTCTGCACTTACCGGGCCGTCAACAAAGGCGCAAATTTCCTGGACGACCTCTTTGAAGTCACGCCCGGATTTGGCGATCAAGGACGGGTTGGTGGTCACACCATCAACAAACCCGCTGGGGATTAGGTCTCTGATGGCATCGGTGTCGGCAGTATCAATAAAAAATTTCATGTCAATTTCTCTTTCAGGGATTTCTCTCTTAGTATCAGCGAATCAATGTAGAGCGTGAAAGCGTAACAAATGTGTAAATATGAGTAGTAAATGGTGAAAATAGTCAAAATTCTGTTCCCTGTCGCCGTGCCGGAACCGTTTGACTATGCCGTTCCCGCAAACATGAAGCTTGCAGCCGGGGATTTCGTCTATGCGCCGTTAGGGCGACAGGGCAAGTTGGGCGTTGTTTGGGGGTTTGGCGAGCGACAAGAGGCGAAGAGGAGTGAAACGACGACCGGGAAGAATAATAATGCCGCAAAGCTTAAATCCGTATCAGAACGCAAACCTACGCGCCCGCTCAATCCCGAATTGCTGAAATTTGTCAATTTCACCGCAAAATATAATTGTACCTTGCAAGGTTTAGTGCTGCGCATGGTGTTGCGCTCCTACAAGGCCTTGGAGCCGAGCCCGGATGTGACACTATTTAAGCCAACAGGACAACGACCAACCGGACTAAGCGCGGTGCGCAAACGGGTGTTGGATTTAGTTGATATTTGGCCAGCACGGGCAGGAGAAGTTGCCAAGGCGGCTTGTGTGTCGTCGTCGGTGCTCGGGACTATGGTCAAGGCGGGATTGTTGGAGCGGATGACCGCACCCCTCGACCCACCGTTCGGGAAACCAGACCCGGATCATGATGGTCGCGGTTTTGAACTGACCCAAAAGCAAGTTGATGCAGGGGCTGAATTACAAGCATTGGTGCGACAGAAGTCTTTTACGGTGGCCTTGCTCGACGGGGTGACGGGTTCCGGCAAGACCGAAGTGTATCTGGAAGCGGCGGCTGAAGTCTTGAGACAAGGTGGGCAAGTATTGATATTGGTGCCGGAGATCGCACTGACCCAAGCGGGGTTGAAACGATTTACCGAAAGGTTTGGCGCAGAACCAGCCCAATGGCATTCGGCCATGGGGGAGGCGGCCAGACGTCGGGTGTGGCGCGAGGTGCATCAGGGTCGGGCGCGGTTGGTGGTCGGTGCCCGTTCGGCCTTGTTTTTGCCCTTTGCGGATTTGCAGTTGATTGTGGTCGACGAAGAGCATGATGGTTCCTACAAGCAAGATGAGGGTGTGATCTATAATGCCCGTGATATGGCAGTGGTGCGGGGGAAATTTGCGGGTGCGGCGGTGGTGTTGGCCTCAGCAACCCCGTCTTTGGAAAGCCTGACCAATGCCAAGTCGGGGCGTTACCATCATGTGATTTTGCCTGAAAGACCGGGGGCCGCCATTATGCCCGAGGTGGCGCTGGTGGATTTGAAAGACCATAAACCGGACACTGGAAAATTTTTATCTCAACCCTTGATCGACGGCGTAGCGCAGGCCTTGTCGCGGGGCGAGCAAGCTATGCTGTATCTAAACCGCAGAGGTTATGCGCCTTTGATTATTTGTCAGGCGTGCGGGGAGCGGCTAAAATCCCCCGATACCGATAGCTGGTTGGTGCAGCACAAACGCACCGGGCGGGCCATGTGTCATCATACCGGATTTTCTATGCCCATGCCCAGCGTCTGCCCGGAATGTAAAACCGAAGGCGCTCTGACCCCTGTGGGGCCGGGCGTCGAGCGGGTGGCCGAAGAAGCCGCCAAGCTGTTCCCGGATGCACGCATGGAAATCCTCTCATCGGACACGGCGGGCAATCCTGAACGGATACGCGAACGCATGGCGGCCATGGCGGCGGGCGAGATTGACATACTTGTCGGGACGCAAATGGTGGTCAAAGGCCATAATTTTCCGCATTTGACATTCGTCGGTGTGGTCGACGGGGACTTGAGCCTGGGCGGCGGCGATCTACGGGCTGGGGAGCGCACCTACCAGACTTTGGTGCAGGTGGCKGGSCGKGCSGGMCGRGCCGAWAAACCGGGCCGSGCCYTGATCCAGACCCAYATGCCMGACCATGAGGYTYTGRTSGCWTTGGCRGCRGGCGAYMGKGAGGGGTTTATCGAAGCCGAGCTAGGGATGCGAGAAATTCTCGGCCTGCCGCCCTACGGTAAATTAGCCGCCATTATCATATCAGCGCCCGATGCCAAAAAAGCCGACGATTTCGCCAAAAAAACCCTAAATGCCGCCCCGCGCGCCGACGGTATAGAAATTCTCGGCCCCAGTGAAGCCCCTATGGCAATATTGCGAGGCCGTCATAGAAGACGCCTGCTGATAAAGTCCGAACCAAATATAAATCTTTCCGCCTATATGGCCATCTGGAAGTCCCGTCTACGCCCCTCCCACAAGACGAAGTTAGCAATAGACATTGATCCGCAGGGGTTTATGTGAGGTAATTTACTCTACGTCATCAAAGTGGCTGGTCACGACATATTTTATTTCTTTATTGTCTGCCGTAACTACTTCAATAAGAACTTCACGAAATGCAATTTCTTTAGATTGGTTCATATCATATTGTAGGTTTTGTTGAAATGCTGGTCGCATTAGATCATTAGATAGTTCGCGATAAATTATCTTAACATCATTTCCAACTCGTCCATTGTAAACCAATTCCCTTGTAAGAGAGGGTTTTCGACTATCGTAGGCTTTTGTAAAACTATGGTTAGGCGGATTTTTTATACCATATGTGCAGCGACCTTGTATGTATAATTTCCAATCCACCGGGTCGTCTTGGGAAATACAAAATCCAGAAATAGTGAGGCTTTTCCCCAGCAAAGTATCGTACTGATATGCCTCGTCGGCCTGATAGAAAATTCGATCTTTAATTTTGCTCGTAGCCTTAAGTTTTTGTGGTGGAATGGTAAATTTTTTGAGAAAAATTCCATCCCCCCATTTATACAGTTCGTTAGTTTCTAGGGCATCAAAAGCGTATACCTTGGATTTTTTTAACATAGATTCACCAATTCTCACGCTGTTCGCAGTATTTATTTCTGGGAAATTGATACGTGATATTTCAGGGGCAATCATTTCGCCAGTCGTCGCACAAGCTGATAAAAGCCCAACTACAAGAACTGCTGCTATTACTGGTAATTTGGTCATTAAATCCCCCTTCAATGGTAATAAGTCACCATACAACGGGGGGGGGGAATTGCAAGGCTAATTCATTGTGTTTTGCGTTTGGTGGTATTCATATTTTTTCTTCCCCCATTTATGGGGGAAGTGCCGGAGCGTAGCGGAGGCGATGGGGGGCGCGC
>NVVO01000003.1 GCA_002733385.1 Robiginitomaculum sp. | reverse complement strand
GCGGCATGGGCGGCATGGGCGGAATGGGAGGCATGGGCGGAATGATGTAAACGAGAGATTTAGTGCTCTCGCACTAAATTAAGGTGCCAAATGGCACCTTCTCAAGTTTCTTCGAAGATTTTGCAAAAAGCAAAATATGAGAAGCCTCAACTTCAAGCTCAAAGCTTTCAAAAGATAAACATAGGCCGCTCCGTGGAAACACGGGGCGGTTTTTTGGTTTTCCCCGCCAACACCCCAACCCTTCACCCGACGCAAGAGCGCCGACCTCTCCCACTGGAGAGGTGAGAAAACTGTGTTTTCTTTGATGATTATTGGTGATGTGCGTATCGCTAAATCAAAACATCAAGGCTCAAGAAGCCGTCTCCTCTCCTTTTGGGAGAGGAACAAGGTGCCCGCTGCGCCAGCGCCTGCGCGGTGAGTGACTGGGTATCCAGTTTCTTCATCAAATATGTGTGCGCTACGCGCACTCTTTATTGGCTGGATACCCGCCCATCTTTAATGGATATGCGGTCGGGTATGCGTGGATTTTGGGGAGGGTAGGTTTGAAAATAAATCATTTTCTCTCTTTCAACCAATTCAAACTGGTTTGACTATAGTTGTATAGTTCCTGTGATTTATGGGCTTGTTGTTTGGCAGACAAGCCGCTAGTGCGAACGTATGAATGAAAGTGCGAGCATATGAATGAAAACATAAAAAAAGTCGCGGTCCTTGCTTCGGGCAATTTACTGCCCGGCCATCCGGACATGCGAGAKGAYGYGTTTGARCTSGAYGAAGAAATTGGCAAATTGCGCCCGGCTTTCGCGGCCCACGGCATGCAGTTGGATGTAATCAATTGGCGCGATGCACCGGATATTGCAGCCGACTATGATGCCATGCTGCCCTTGCTGGTCTGGGATTATTTCGAAAGCAATGAAGCCGAGTTTCTGCGGGCCATGGCGCAAATTTGCCAGCGCACTGAGCTGTTTAACCGCTTTGACACTATCCAGTGGAACATCAATAAATCCTATCTGGAAGACTTGGCCATGCAAGGCGCCCCGACCATTCCGTCGCGCCGGGTTGCGCATATATCCGAAGCCGAAATACAAAGCGCTTTTACAGATTTCAAGTGCGAACAATTGGTGATCAAGCCGGATGTCGGCGGCGGGGCCTGGCGGCAGGTTTTGCACAAAAAGGGCGATAAACTTCCCTCTAAGGAAGAGCTGCCACCTGAAGGCGCTCTAATTCAGCCATTCCTCAAAAGCGTGGTCGAGGAAGGCGAATACTCATTTTTGTATTTCGGCGGACGCTTCTCCCATGCCTTGCTGAAAACCCCAAAACACGGAGACTACCGCGTCCAATCCATCTACGGCGGCGGTGAGCAAGCTTACACACCCAGCCAGCAAGAGCGCGAACAAGCCCGCGCCGTGTTCGACATGCTAGACTTCACGCCCCTCTATGCACGGGTGGATTTACTAAGGGCCGACGACGGGCGGCTGCTACTGATAGAACTGGAACTGATAGAACCATACCTATATCTGGGCTTCGCAGACGGCGAAGGCGGAGATAATAAAGGTGCGCAGAGATTGGCGAGGGTTTTGGCGCGGAAGTTGGAGGTTGGCGGCTAACCCCCAACCTTGCGCATGGTGATTGTGCGGTTTCGGCCACCCTGGAGAACCATCCTCCCGGCTATTACAGTCCCAGACCAAGGTTTCCCAAGGGCTTCATATACGGTATAGGAGCTGTTTCCGATTGTACAGCCCAAGTCGAAAGACGGAAAGGTAATACGTAAAGATTTGGTTTCTCCGTTGGCAACGACTGTGGCCTCAGTATCTTTCCGAATCCGGGAATTTTCAGTCATATAAATACTTATCGGGGAAGCTACAGTTTCAAACTCTCCCACTGGTATGGTCAATGAAAATTTTATTGCACTAACACAGCCCTCAATCCCCGATATGCGCACATACACTTCACCGTTTCTACCAAGCACAGGGGACACTGATTCCCATTGCCCGGTAATTTCTTTGCGAAACGCGGCATGTTTTACTGCTTTTGCATCTGATTCTGCTTGCCTTTTGCTGGCAATTGCAGCCATTTGGGTGCGTTGTTCAGCGGCCCGTTTTCGGGCTTCCTCCTGTTCCCTCACCGCTTTCTCTACCGCTAACTTCGATTGTAATTTGGCCGTTTTCCCGCGCTCTTCGGCCTCTATTCTTTTGCGTTCTTGTGTGGCTTTGTAAGCCTCTATTCTGTTTTTCTCTGCAACCCGTTTGCGCTCTTTGTCCGCTTCATTTTTTTGTAACTGCTTTGTCTCGGCGGTGGCACGTAGTGCTGCTTCCTCGTCCGAACCCTCAAAAACATATCGGCCCGCATTCCAGTTTGAAAGCGGCTTATCAACTATATTGGGCGCGATCTGCACATTTTCAAAATCAATAACCCAGCGCTCGCCGCGCAGTTCTGCCTGATATTTTCCGGCAATTCGGATGTCATGTCCTTTGGCCAGAGTTTTTGCCAAAATACTCTTGCCGTCAATCTGGCCCGTTTCCATATATAGAGGTTCAGTAATTTTTGCATCCGCCGTAAAACGCGCACGAATTTCAGGATCAACCTGTGTACCAAAATTTTCAAATGCAACGACCTTGAAAGATGAAAGCTCCATATATATCGGGAGATCGACACTCAATTGCCCTTTGGCATTTTTTGCGCTCGGATTGGAACTGCCACCGCCCGCTTCCCCGCAACCGAAAAGCAAGAAGGTGGCAGTCATCAAAAGTATTGGGAACTTTAAAAATCTGGAGAAATTGAACATTGTGTGAGTTTCCTATTTGTTACTATTTTTCTATTTCTATCTTTTACCTGCTTTGAAGCCCAGGAAGCCAAAAATCGCAGTGCCGCCAACAAGTGCAAACCCCAAGTATTTAAGGATATTTTTAATATTCATATATTTTTCAACTTCGGAATCCGTATTATAACCATAGCCGCCATAGCGCAACTCAACCGCCATTGTAAAAAATGTCTCCGAGCCGAAAAATGCGGCCCCCGCACCGACAGCACAAATTATAGCCAATATTATATAGCTATAATTGCGCTCCAGTTTTTCATTTTTTTTCTCCAGCTTTTGAATGAATTTTTTGTAGAGGCCGTAGCCAAGCACACCACCAATAATCCCGCCAATGATGATTATGCCTCCABHGATAATCCCGCCAATCATGGTCATACCTATAGGCACAAATAACCCAACCAACCCAAATATGAGTCTACCAATCAAAGCGCCAACAATGATGCCGATTATCGCAAAAATAATTGCGATTGATTTGGTGTTCAAATTCGCCTCCTATAATGGGCGTTAGTTTGGTTTGTTTTGACCGGAGTTGTGAGAACCGTAGTAAACGGAACGCCCATGTAATCGCCAACACACCCCAACAATCTCAACGCAATTGGTCTTCGCATCGCCAAATCACTCCCCTAGCTTGCATTGCTTGCTTTTATGCTGTAATTATCGATTATTACGAAACAGTGAGGCCGTGAGTTCACCGTAGCTGCACCGAAGTCGTTGGGGGTAAAGCATTGAAAAAACAAGAGAATAAAAACACACGTTCTCCACCGGATACACAGAATTTCAAAGAATTATTTGAATTTTTCTGGGTACACGGGCTTGGAAACAAGTTTGCTGAACATGAAATCCCCATACCGTGGACAGCGGAAACATTAGAATCGGTATTTACTGATATTGGTGTAGAGATAGATAAACGCTCCATACAGAACTGGAAAAGCGGCAAGCACAAGCCGGACAGAACAAAAATTCATGCTCTGGCCCGAATCATCAGTGGTAACGATAACGAGTTGCAAACTAGGTGGGCGGATGCTCTTATTGCGGCTGCCAGAGCCAAGCCCAAAGCACCAGAACCTGCCGTGCCTACAAAATCTCCAGTGCCGCAACCTGCTAAAGAATCGAAAATTGTTTTCCCGTTCATCATCGGGGCTGGCGTTTTATCGACACTAGTATTCGGGGTTTTTTTGGGCATGTTTTTTTCACAAACAAAACTGCCAAAGGTAAATGTTACGCATATCCGGTTTTGCGATGAAGCCAGATTTTCCAAGAAGCAAAAAACCTGCGTTGGCACTGTGCATCATTTCCCACTCGGCACCAAAATGATTTATGTCAGTTTCCAAATGCACGACATGCCAAGAGATTATCCGTTTAAACGACAATGGCTGAGAAACGGGCAATTGTTTACGGAGAAAGAGAGTTTCTATGATTCCGCATGGGAAGATTTTACCTGGATACTCAATAAAGACGGCCATGTTGAAGGTAAATATGATATGCGGGTCATAGTGGATAACAAGACAACAACATCAACATTTACCGTTGGTGCCGAAAATATTGGAACCTTTACCGGGCCACAATAGACATACCACCCCCTAAACCGCCAACTCCCCCTTAAACTCCAACTCCACTGGGCCGGTCATGATTACGTGGTCGTCTTTATCTCGCCACTCTATGTGCAGATCGCCGCCGTCCATTATAATCCTCGCGCTGCGCCCGGTGCGGTTTTGGCGGTTGGCGGCGACCAGGGCGGCGCAGGCCCCGGTGCCGCAGGCTTTGGTCAGGCCCGTGCCGCGCTCCCAGACCCGTAGGCGGATTTCGCTGCGGCTCCTAACTTCGGCAAAGCCGACATTGCACTGCTGCGGGAACAAAGGGTGGTATTCTATCATCGGCCCGATTTTCTCTACCGCCGTTTCCTCGACGTTGTCCACAAAAAACACGCAGTGGGGATTTCCCATATTGACCGCGCCGGGGCGGGCCAGAATAGGTGCATCAATCGGCCCGACTTTCACGTCTATCACCCGTGTATCCATATATTCCTTGAGCGGAATTTCGTCCCAGTTCAGGCGCGGCTCGCCCATATCGACGGCAACCGAAAATTCGCCCGTGCGCCAAGTCTGCAATATCCCGGCATTGGTCTGCAAGATAATGTCGTCCCGCCCGCTTTCACCCATGACCAGCCACGGGATACACCGAGATGCATTGCCGCAGGCATCAACCTGGGCCCCGTCTGCGTTCCAAATCTCCATAAACACATCCGCGCTTTCGGATTTGGCATTTTCAGTTTTTGGAGAGCGCATGACTATAATTTGGTCAGCGCCCAATTGACCCATCATGCCTAATGGCCCGTCCTTGGCCGCAGTGGCTTTGGCCAGTTCAGAGGTCATGACAAAATCGGTACGCGCGCGGGCATCAAACACCCCGAACCTGTTACCGGCTCCGTTCATAATATAAAATTTCATGGCCTATTTATAGGCCTTGCCGACGCCGGGAGCAAGGCGGAGGGGCGGCTATTCTCATATGTGATTTTGCCGCCAGTTTACCAAAAGCCTGCTTGACCTTGGCGGTTAGGTGGTTTATGTCCCACCAACTTGAAATACGGGCTGGTTTAGCCCATAAGATTACGAATAGAATTCTAAAGGATATTGGCATGGCACGTCGTTGTGATTTAATGGGCACAGGCCCAATGAGCGGAAATAATGTTTCTCACTCCAAGGTGAAAACAAGACGCCGGTTTGAACCCAATTTGTGTAATGTCACACTGACATCGGATACACTTGGCCAAAAGTTTAAACTGAAGGTCACGGCGGCGTCTTTGCGCACTGTTGACTTCAAAGGCGGTCTGGACGGGTTTTTGCTCGGCACCAAAAATGCCAAACTGACCGATAAATCCCGCAAAATAAAACGCGCATTGGTTAAAAAAATCGCCGAAGCCGAAACTGAAGCCGCCCCAGAAACTACCCCAGAAGCCGCTTAAAACCTATTTTACGAAAACGCTACAGAACCACACTGCGCCGCAAGGCGCTAATAGTGCTTGTGGTTTTAGTGGTGCTGGNNTTTTTNNGGCGGACTGGCTGTCCCCCCACCGCCAYTTRCCTTGGCGCGGGCTTGATATGGACGCCCCGGTCGGTTTGGCCACGGGCACAAAAATCTCCTTTATTTCTTTTGCCCCCAGCCGTGTCTGTCTGAACAAATTGGGCCAGGCCACGCACCTGAACTACGCCCAAGCCGAAGCCAAGAGAGATGGCAAGACCTGTGGCTGGACGCTGGCCGTTAATATGACCAGTGCATCTGGCTCAAAATTTCGCCCCCGCAAGGTCACCGCCCAATGCCCGGTTGTGCTCGCCTCWTATATCTGGCTRCGGSAAGTCGATAAACACGCAAGGAAATATCTRGGCAGCGGCCTTAAAAAAACCCAYCATGCGGGTACATATTCCTGCCGTCGCCAGCGCGGTAATGGCTCGGGTGTCTGGTCGCAGCACGCCTTTGCCAATGCTTGGGATGTGACCGGGTTTGAGCTTGCGGACGGGCGGGTGATTTCCATTGCCAAACATTGGCGCAGCGATAGCAGTAAAACCGGCAAGGCACGGCGAAAATTTCTCAAAAAAAGCCGTAGCTCCGCCTGTCGGTTGTTTAATGTGGTTCTGACACCAGACTTTAACGCCGCCCACAAAGATCATTTTCATCTCGACCAAGGTCCAAGCTCATCCTGTCGTTAATGGCTGCATCAAAGCCCTGCTTGTTCTGGCTTGCAAAACAGCATATAGTGATGGTCAAAGGATAAAATATGCATTTACTCGGGATTATTATTGCGGTTGCCACGGCTATTTTTTGGGTAACCAGAGCGGCCAGAGGCGCCAAGGATGTGGTGGATGTTGCCAACACATTGCGTAATTTACCGCGCCGTATGCGCTTTAAAAACAAAGCTGGCAAGCGCGGTCTGGACTTAATCGACACCCCCATGGAGGCGGCAACGGTTCTGATGGTCAGCGTGGCTAAGTTATCAGATTATTCCGCAACCCACGACGGGCTGATTAGCGGCGCGTCAACCGGGAGGATTATCGAAACCCTAAAAACTTTTATGAAAATATCGGCCGTAGAAGCGGACGAACTTCTGACCCAAATGCGCTGGGTGGTCAAAGATCTGGTGCAAGTCGGTACGGCTTTGACGCCTATGACCAATGTATTGTCCAGCGCAATCCAGCGGGCCGAAGCCGACGATCTTTCCGATATGTTACAAAAAATCTCCCGCGCCGACGGCAAGCCAAATGCCGAGCAACGGGCATTTATAACCAAAGTCAGAGCCCAGCTTGGTTTAGAAGTGTAGAGCAGGGTCAATTGTCTATGAGAGGCGTTCGTAAATGCCTATACAGTTCAAAAATGAAATTGATTCGTTGAAGCAAGGTTGTTGAAGTGGCTATGTTAAATTTACAGAATGTCTTGAACAAGCTTGATCCTAAACAGGCGCTTGAACAAGCAGTACAAGCTGCGGAACTACATGAGGTTTCTTGGGATGAAGGGATCAATGCCGTCTTTTCTGTTATAACCAAGGACACGGCTTTGGCTCCAACCAATGTCAGAAACAGCAAGGACGGAAAAATATCCGCCATCGAAAAATGGGTTCTGAAATATCATAGAGGTTTTTGTGGCAGGGCTTCGCAAAGAGTATCTAATCCTCCTGGAACCCTAGCTGACCCAATTATCGAAAGTATTATTGGGGCGAGGCTTACTCATTTGAATGATGATGATTTAAATAAAATTTCCTATGCTCACCGCCTAGGAATGTCTGCTGAAAATATTTTGGGACTTTTTCTTGAGGAATACTTAGCAGACAACTTATCGGAATTTGGCTGGCATTGTGCTTGGGGCGAAACAGTCAGATCTGTGGACTTTGTAAAAGAAACTGGCGAGTTAATACAAATTAAAAACAGAAGTAATTCTGAAAATAGTTCAAGCTCTCGTGTCCGTGATGGAACCCTTATCAAAAAATGGTACAGGATTGAAGCGAGCAAAGTAGAATACAAGTGGGATTTGCTTAATAAGATGTGCGGTATAGGTACCTTATCTGAAAAACAATTCGTCGCATTTGTACACAAAATTCTGAAAGCCAATCCGAGAGCGCTTGCAGTCGAATCTAGAAACCCTTGGAAGAGCTAAGCAAATAATTCTATTTGCGTTCTTTCATCAAACCTTGCTTTTTGTTTCATCTTTTCTTGTTCAGCAAGCACGGAATTTTTCCAGCTTTCGTGGTCGGTTTTCTTATACCTTGAATATGGAAAATAAGCGGGTGGCTGTTCGTATTTACTGTTCATAGCATTCACAACTAATCGACCCACAGCATATCCGAGTGAAACAGGTACBGCATTGCCAATTTGTTTGTATCGGTCAATTTTYCCRCCTTCRATTTTCCARYYRTCAGGAAAYTCYTGAATGCGTTGRTATTCYTGTACRCTCAAAGGTCTCAATTCTTCTGGRTGGCATAAATCAGTCGCTGGCATTGCTGGATGAGTGACTAAAGTTGGAGCAGGTTTATCCCAAGCTACACGCCGGAAAAAACCCGTTTTTCCACCACCTGCAAAAAACGATTTTCCGAGAGCTTCTTTTTGCAACTCAATCGGTAAGTTGCGCCAGTTTTGACCGTCTTTTAGCAACCTATAAAACCGCAATCGTTTTTCAGGGAAGGTAACAAATTCATGTTCAATATTACCTAGACTTTTAATGGCGTCTTTAAGCGTTCGCCATCTTGGCAATCCAAAATCTTCATGTTCTGAATGTGTAGGATTGAGGTAAGGAAGTTCCTGCCCATCTCTTGAGCAAATAATAACAACCCGCTCTCTTTTTTGTGGTGAGCCAAAATTTGCAGAATTATATAAATTAAATGAAAGGCCATAACCTGCGTCTTTTAATTTTTCTATTGCGTACAACAAGGCACTACCCCGAACTTCTTCAATAGACATTTTATAATTTTTTTCATTTCGTAGTTGATGCGGTGTATGTGCCAACGCTGCCGATAGTAAACCTCTCACATTTTCGATGATCGCAAACTTTGGCTGAATTTCGATAATACGATCTATAAACGTGAGGAACACATTTCCGCGTTCGTCGCTGAACCCTTGGCGTTTACCCGCAGAGCTAAACGATTGGCAGGGAGGCCCTCCTGCCATAATATCGACTTTGCCAGCGCGTAACCCTGCCGCTTCTAAAATTTGCTCTGCGGAATAATCTCTAATATCTCCGATGAGTGCTATGTCTGGCCTGTTTGCGGCAATGGTTTTACGGCTCGCCTTATCGACTTCGCAAGCAAGCAATGTTGAAATACCTGCTTTTTCTAGGCCAAGGTCAAGCCCCATAGCCCCAGAAAAAAAACTCAAACAATTAATAGATTTTGTACTTTTGTCATGACGCGGGTGGTCTTCTACTGTCTTGTTTAACTTTTCGCCAGTATGTTCATATAAGAGAATGTCTTCCCAAGGTAGCTCCCATGAATTGCCGTTACGGTTTGCAGACAATTTTTTTGCCCTAATAAGGGTGCGAACATATTGTTCAGATACCTGTAAATAAGCCGCCGCTTCCTTTACCGAGACATTCATTTTTCCACCTTGCGAAACTAAAAGTAAGTACCCTTTTGCTAGAACAAAAAAAAACAACAATCAAGAACAAAAGATGAATCATCTTTCTCTTTATTTGATAGTTATCTGCTAGGCTTAATAAATGCTGTATATTACAATTATCCCGCATCAAAATTACCAGACGTTCTTCGGGGCGATATTTCGCGTGATGCTTTGGTTAATGTTAGTGTTGAGGTTGATAGCGGTGACATTGAGACCGAGCTAGACACTAGGTGTACAGTCCCTAATTTGGCAATAAAAAACGGCCCGCCGATTGGCGAGCCGTAATTTATTTCGTAGCTTAAACCCGAAATCTAGTCGTCGTCGCCTGCGAGCTCTTCACCGCTTTCCTGGTCAACCACTTTCATGGACAAACGGACTTTGCCGCGTTTGTCAAAGCCCATAAGCTTGACATAAACCTCGTCGCCTTCGGACAAATGGTCTTTCGGATGCTCGACCCGCTCAGAGACAATTTGGCTAACGTGAACAAGACCGTCGCGCTTGCCAAAGAAGTTCACAAATGCACCGAAGTCCATAACCTTGACCACTTTGCCTTTATAGATCACGCCTTCTTCCGGCTCAGCCGTCAGGCCTTCAATCCAGTCTTTGGCCGCTTCAATAGAGGCACCGTCATTGGAAGCCAGTTTAATGGTGCCGTCGTCTTCCACACTAACACGTGCGCCGGTTACTTCGACGATTTCGCGAATAACTTTACCGCCCGTACCAATGACATCACGGATTTTATCAACCGGAATTTTAATGGTAACAATACGCGGCGCAAATTCACCAACATCTTCGCGAGCTTCTTCCATGGCTTTGTTCATTTCGTCCAAAATATGCAGACGACCGCCAGTGGCTTGGGTCAGGGCATCTTTCATAATGTCCATAGTGATACCGTTAATTTTGATATCCATCTGCAAAGATGTAATACCGTCTCTTGTACCCGCGACCTTAAAGTCCATATCGCCGAGATGATCTTCATCACCGAGAATATCGGACAGGATCGCTACATCATCACCCTCTTTGATCAGGCCCATGGCAATACCGGAAACTGGTTTGGAAATCGGCACACCCGCGTCCATCATGGCCAGCGAACAACCGCAAACCGTGGCCATAGAGCTAGACCCATTACTTTCCATGATTTCAGCCACCAGACGGATTGTGTAAGGAAATTCTTCGTCGCTTGGCATCACGGCTGCCAAAGCCCGTTGGGCCAATTTACCGTGGCCATATTCCCGGCGCGATGTCCCGCGCAAAAATCTGGCTTCTCCAACCGAAAACGGAGGGAAATTATAGTGGAGCATGAATTTGTTTTTAATGGTGCCAGTAAGCTGGTCAACGAATTGCTCGTCTTCAGATGTACCCAAAGTCGCTACACAAAGTGCTTGTGTTTCGCCGCGAGTAAACAGGGCAGAGCCGTGGGTGCGCGGCAGGATACCGGTTTCGGAAACAATAGCCCGAACTTGGTCGAGCTTGCGGCCGTCAATGCGTTTTTTGGTTTTGATAACACTGGAGCGGACTACGGCGCTTTCGACGGATTTGAAAACATCTGAAAATACGCTGCCGTCCATGCCGTCTGGATTATCGCTAGATGCAATCAGCTCTGCACCTTTATCGCGAGCCTCGCCGAGCGCCGCTTGGCGTTCCATTTTATCGGTTTTCTTATAGGCTTTTGCGATGTCTTTTTCCAGCAATTTGGCAACGGATTTTTTCTCTGCTGACAAATCAGCCGGCGCAAAGTCCCAAGGCTCTTTGGCGGCTTTTTCCGCCAAATCAATAATGGCATCAATCACGGGCTGGAAACCTGCATGGGCAAATTCCAGTGCGCCGAGCATGACCTCTTCGGTCAGTTCCTTGGCTTCACTTTCCACCATCATCACGGCACCAGATGTACCGGCAACAACCAGATCAAGTGCGCTGTCTTCCATTTCTTGCAAGCTTGGCTGCAAGACATATTCACCGTCAATATATCCGACACGGGCCGCACCAATGGGGCCCATAAACGGAATGCCGGACAATGTAATGGCCGCAGAGGCAGCGATCATGCCGATGACATCAGGTTCGTTTTCAAGATCGTGCTGTAGCACATTAATAATAATCTGTGTCTCGTTCATAAAGCCTTTGACAAACAAAGGCCGAAATGGACGGTCAATAAGCCGCGAGATTAGAGTTTCGCGCTCGGTCGGGCGACCTTCGCGTTTAAAATAGCCGCCGGGTATCTTACCCGTGGCGTAGAATTTTTCCTGGAAGTTAACGGTCAGCGGGAAGAAACTTTGTCCCGGCTTGGCAGACCTGGCCGCGCAAATCGTTGCAAGCACTACGGTTTCGCCGTAGGTCGCCAGTACGGCGCCGTCAGCTTGGCGGGCCATGCCGCCAGTTTCCAGTGTTAAAGGCTTTCCGGCCCATTCAAGTTCGATTGTGTGTTTATTAAACATATTTTTCATCTTTCATATACAAGGTAATTTTTGATTTCCGATTAGCTGTGCTAATCGTCCGTTCACGCGCTGACGATTTTGGCTTTGCCAAAATCTGGCGCTGGCGCGGAGCGAAGCTCACTTTGAACACCGCTTCCTAAAATTCACCTTTCTTCTTACAATGCGTACCCTATTTTGGTTTTGTAGATACGCGAAAAGGCCACCCCCATGGCGGCCTTTCGTTTTGGGAGCGCCTAGCGGCGCAGGCCCAGACTTTTGATCAGATCTTGATAACGACCTGCATCTTTTTTCTTGAGATAGTCCAACTGGGTACGACGCAAGCTTACCATGGCCAACAGGCCTCGGCGGGAATGGTTGTCTTTTTTGTTGGTTTTAAAATGTTCGGTCAGATTGACAATGCGTTCTGTTAAAATCGCGACTTGTACTTCCGGTGAACCTGTATCGCCCTCTGATCGGGCATATTTTT
Organism: Robiginitomaculum sp.; assembly: GCA_002733385.1. Lineage (GTDB taxonomy): Bacteria > Pseudomonadota > Alphaproteobacteria > Caulobacterales > Maricaulaceae > Robiginitomaculum_A. The sequence goes on along the minus strand of NVVO01000003.1, from coordinate 130,319 downwards.
TAATCAACGCAGCTTTGCGCTTTGGTGTAATCGACATCGTTTTCTCCTATACTACGACTACAAATTAAATACGCGTTTCGGACTTAATCGCCCGGCCCGCGCCTCACACAGGGCAATTTCCTGCTCTTCAAATGTCGCCAAAACCATCCGGCTAGCGTCTTGTCCCGCGATAGTCCGAGGACGAAACACCGCCTTCAAACCGGCAAATGCTGAAGGGTGCAGGACGATTGCCCGTCCTTGCTTTAGGTCGAACCGCTCATTTTCGTTTACGGCCAGCACCGGGATGTCGTCCAGTGCGGTCGAAAGCGAGAGCAGTGCTTCCAAAGCGAGCGCCTTATGGCGCAATTCTTCCAGCGCGTCCAGTGAAAAAGACGCATCAATTTCAAATGGCCCGACCCGTGTACGGCGCAGKGWTTTGACGCTGCCTTCCGTCCCCAATGCAAAGGCCATATCGCGGGCCAGAGAGCGGATATATGTGCCCTTGCCGCAATCCACCCGGATAATGGCCGTGTCGTTATGTACGTCCAATACTTCCAACCCGTCGATTTGCACCAGACGCGGTTTCATCTCGGGCTCTTCGCCGGCCCGCGCCAAATCATAGGCTCTTTTGCCGTCAATTTTGATAGCCGAAAATTTTGGCGGGATTTGGCTGATCTCGCCCATAAAATTCGGCAATATATCCGCAATCTGTTGTCCGGTTGGCCGCACACCCGACACCGCCACCACCGCACCTTCCGCGTCCAAGGTATCGGTACGTTCGCCCCACTTAATCTCGACCTCATAGGTTTTTTTGGCTTCGACCAAATAGGGCATGGTTTTTGTCGCTTCGCCGAGCGCAATAGGCAATATACCCGTCGCCAACGGATCCAAAGTGCCGCCGTGTCCGGCCTTTTGCGCATTATACAGCCAGCGCACCTTGCCCACCGCCTGGGTGGAGGTCATGCTCAAGGGTTTATCAAAATTGACCCAGCCAGAGACCGGATTGCCTTTTTTACGTCGTGCCATTTGCTTATCCTGTTGGTTCGCGTCCATTAACGTAAAATTAGGGAAATGCTAACCTTTCTTTTCAACTCATTAACAACCGCGTTCTTTCACGGCATTTTTAGTCCGGTGTGTTTTTATCCCCCTCAATCACATTGACCGTATTGGCCCATGTCGGGAAAGGTCAAAGTTCTAGGGGATGTTTGTGAGACGAAATACGATAATAACACTGGGTGCATCTGCGGCCTTTGGTGTATTGGCAATCTTGATGGCACGCGGATTTATCGACGGCGCGGTTAATACACAAAACGCACAATTGCGCGCCAATATGGCTTCAGCACCCCCTGCAAAAGCCAAATTGAAGACGGTACCGGTGATTGTGGCCGATATAAGGTTGATGCCCGGCGACCCTGTCACTGCCCAAAGTGTCAATATAGTCCAGTTTCCTATTTCGTCCGTACCCGTCGGCAGCTTTAGTGCCTATGAAAAATTATTTATTGAACCTGGAAACCCTGCCGTCGCCTTGACACAAATTGTACCCGGCGAGCCTATATTGGCCTTCAAGCTAAGTGCGCCGGGCGGGCGGGCTTCGCTGTCCAGCGTGTTGGCGGACAATATGCGGGCCGTGGCCATAAGGGTCAATGATGTCAGCGGTGTCGCCGGATTTGTCAGGCCGGAAGACCGGGTGGATGTGGTTTTGACCCGCGAGATCGCGCCAAAAACCATCACCCGCTACGGTAAAAAGGGTGAAGGCTCAGGCAGAAAACCGGAATTTTTAGCGGAAATTTTGTTGCAGGACGTAAAAGTCCTAGCCGCCGACCAGATATCGCATACGGGTGGCAATTTTAACGTGAACGGGGGTATTGATGCACCAAAATTGGCAAAAACTATCACCTTGGAGGTCAGCGCCCTACAAGCGCAAAAACTGGCTTTGGCCCAATCTGTCGGTATCATGACATTGGCCCTACGCGCCCCGCGTTCTGATGAGCGGGTCAATGCAAAAGCAATGCGCACCGCTGATCTGGGCGGCGTGCAAACGAAAAAACGCCGCACCGTCCGCAGGACACCTGTCACCCGGCCCGCGCAAGTCGTTGTGATCCGTGATGACGGTCAGCCGCGCCTTGTCAATGTCTACCGGGATCAGCCCAAACAACGCAAATTGGCCGGAGGGGCACCTTGATGAAATATTTACAACACCACTTGACCAACACGACCAAACTCATCTGGTCAGCTCTGATGCTGTCTATCTTTATGACCGCCGGTTTGAATGCCAGTGCCAAGGCCTGGGTCGAAGCCAGTACGGACACACAATCCGTCAATGCCCAAGTGCTGAAAGACGGCAATATAACCCTGCGTTCGGACGAGCCTTTTTCAGAGGTGCGCGTTGCCGATACCAAAATCGCCGATGTGGTGGTTTTGACCAACCGCGCCTTTCATATCAACGGCAAGGCGCGGGGGAAAACCAGTGTCATGATCTATGACAATAAAAAGCGTTTGCTGGATGTTATCAATGTCGAAGTTAGTCTTGACATTCAAGGCCTGAAAAAAAGCCTGTATGAGACCTTCCCCAAAGAGAGAATCGAAGTCCGCCGTCTGGCCGGGAAAATCTATTTGTCCGGTGATGTCTCCACCTCAAGGATCGCGGAACAAGCCGGGAAAATCGCCGCAGCTTACGCCGGGACAGAAGATGATGTCACCAGTGGTCTGGTTGTCCGCAATTCGCACCAAGTCATGCTAGAGGTCAGGTTTGTCGAAGCGACGAGGTCGGCCATCAAAGAACTGGGCGTTGGTTTACTGGTGCAGCAGGCCGGGCAGTTTTCTTTTAACAGCGGCGTTGGCGCACTGGGTAATTCGTCTGCACTGGCGGCGATTTTACAAGACAGTTTTGGCCCGACAAATGTAGATGTGCGCATTGATGCTTTGGAAGAAAAAGGCGTAATTCGTACTTTGGCCGAGCCTAATTTGGTGTCTATGTCCGGCGAAACCGCCAGCTTTTTGGCCGGCGGGGAGTTTCCTATCCCCGTATCTGGCCAAAACGGCCAGATCAGCATCACTTACCGGCAATTTGGGGTTGGTCTGTCATTTACTCCAACGGTGCTCGACGACGGCATTATCCATCTGAAAGTTAGCCCGGAGGTGAGCCAGCTAGACCCGACCAATTCGGTCCGTGTCGGCGGGGTTGAAGTACCGAGCCTGAGTATTCGCCGGGCCAGCACCACGGTTGAGCTGCGCAATTCACAAAGCTTTGCCATTGCCGGTCTGTTGCAAAATACTTCGACAAACCGCGCGGCGCAAGTGCCTTGGCTTGGGGATGTGCCTATACTCGGCGCGTTGTTTCGCTCGACGCGCTATAAAAACAACGAGACCGAACTGGTGATCATTGTCACCCCGCGTCTGGTGCAGCCCGTGTCTGATATAAGTAAATTGGCCACACCTCTGGACGGTCAAAATAACCCGAGTGAATTTGATTTCTTTTTGGGCGGAAAAGTTGACGGCAAAACCAGCCGCCTTGGTTCGGCACAAATATCGGACACCTCAAACCCGGTCAATAACATAGCACCGGCCAGCCTGTCTGCTCGTTATGGCCATGTACTAAATTAGGAAAAGCTCATGAAACAACACATATTTTTTAGGGTTTTTGGCGCGGGCGCTATACTCATTTTGGCGGGATGCGCAACTGCAAAACCCGCTCTTAAAGGTCAGCTGGACGCAAATTTGGGCGCCGCCGTGCGCGCCAATATCCAGGCGCAATTTGTTGCCCCGACGCCAAAGCAAAAAGCCGATACCTATATTCCGGCTGACCCAAGCAGAGCCGCATTGGCCCGTAAAAGATATCGTGACGACAATGTAAAAGTGCCGGTGCCTGTTAATGCGAGCGGCAATTAGACAGTGACGGACCAGCCCACAGACGATAATATTCTCGACCTCCTACAGCAGGACGATTTAGATATTCCCGAACCAGTCATCGCGACAAAACCTGTCGAAACTACGCCGCCAATAGAAGCGCAAATTTGGGCTTATCTCGGCGTGGCCGGCGGGGTTGGTGTCACCAGTCTTGCCGTGCAAACCGCTTGGGAGCTGAGTAAACGAGACGCCAGAGTTTTATTGGTTGACCTTAATTTCGAGCGCGGTGACCTGGCCGCCTATCTCGACATGCCGCCCAGCCTGAAAATTTGCGAACTGAACAAGGCCGAAGGGCGCATGGACGCAAATCTGGCTGCAACATTCATCAAACCTTTTGGCAAGCCGGGACAAACATCTAAATCCCCACAAAACCAATTGTCCGTATTTAGCGCAAAAGGCGAGCTTGGCGGTAATGATAAAGTGTCGCCGCCCGCCTTGTTGGCCTTTTTGGATTGTATGAGCGGTGGTTTTGATTTCATTGTTATGGATGTACCGCTCATGTGGCGGTCGTGGACACAAGCCGTCATTGGGGCCGCCGACAAATTTGCTCTCGTCACCGAAGCCCGCGTCCCTGCCTTGCATCAGGCCCGTAATTTGGCCGAGGACATTACGGCTTTGATGAAATTAAACCCGACACCTGAAATCATCTTGAATAAATATGAACGCCGTTCCTTGCGCGGCGGTCTTAGCTTGATTGATGCCCACAAGGTTTTGGCGTGCGAAACCAGCGCCCAGATCTGTGTGGACGAAGAAACCCTGCGCGCCGCCATCAATACGGGAACGCCCGCTGGTGTGTATAAACCAAATAGCCGCTATACAAAATCCGTTCATAAACATGTGCAAAACTGGTTAGGGGCCTTTCCGGTATATTCTGGGCAAAACATAAAACAAAAAGTCCAATCACCTGAACAAAGAGCCCAAGCTATCAAACCAAGAAAAAGACGTGCGGCAAGACGGTAACGAAATTGTATTTTTATAAATTTTAGCATTTCCCAATCGGTCAAAATAACCTATCCCTGAAAAATAACAAAGGGGACGGTATGGATGCTGCGGCGCTTAATCAATTAAATGTAAATATGGGCGGGCCGTGGGAGTTTGTATTAGCGGCCATGTTGGCGGTGATGATGTTTGCCGTGGCCCTTGGTTTGCGGCCCGCACATTTTACGTTTTTTAAAACCGACCCCAAGCATTATATGGCTGGCGTKSYGGCGCAAATACTTGGCYTGCCGCTYTTGACCCTTGGTYTGGTKTATCTSYTWRMCCCCMYSCCSAGCYTGGCCCTTGGCATGATWTTGGTGGCRKCGTGTCCGGGSGGYAATATCTCCAATATYYTGACATTATTYGCMCGTGGYAATACGGCTTTGTCCGTATCCYTRACCGCMACCTCCAGCYTGGCGGCGGCMTTTATYACCCCCATWTCCATCTTGTTYTGGCTMTCYCTYTATCCSCCGACCCGCKYTTTRYTSACMTCTATYAAYTTTGATGTCTGGGSGTTTTTRYWRCAAACATTAWTGATTTTGGCYKTGCCYATWTKCTTGGGCATGTTGGTTGCTTGGAAAGCCCCAAAACTGGCGGCTCGCATCCAAAAACCTTTGGCACTCATTAGCGCCAGCTTGCTGATATTGCTGATCCTGTTCGGGTTTTTTAAATACCGGGATATAATTCCGCAGATGTTTTTGTTGGTGGTGCCTTTGGTGATTATTCACAATGCATGTGCTTTGGCTCTCGGCTATATGAGCGGGCTGGTGACGCGGGCCGATACACCGACCAGGCGGGCATTGACATTCGAAGTTGGCATCCAAAACTCGGCGCTGGCATTTGTTATATTGGTCACCCAGATTTCCGGTCTGGGCGGGGCGGCGATATTGGTTGCCACATGGGKGTTATGGCATATAATTGCAGGTGGTGTGATTATTGGACTGTTCAAATTTTCAGACAAACGACACAAACAAAACAGAGAGCAAAACCATGTATGATGTAAAAATAACCGGCGGACTTATTTATGATGGCAATGGCGGCGAGGCTTTTTCGGCTGATATTGGTATTGTGGATGGTAAAATTAGCAAAATAGGCACATGCGCTGGTGATGCCAAGGAAACGATCAATGCCGACGGTGCCATTGTAACACCGGGCTATATCGATTTGCATACCCATTATGATGGGCAGATTTCCTGGGACGAAGAATTACAACCCTCGGTCAATCACGGGGTCACCACTATTGTCATGGGCAATTGCGGGGTTGGTTTCGCGCCGTGCCGTAAAGCCGATCATGAGAAATTAATCCGGCTGATGGAAGGGGTTGAAGATATTCCCGGCACGGCGTTATCTGAGGGTTTAACATGGGACTGGGAAAGCTTTCCCGAATATATGACCGCGCTGGATGCCCGCCCCCACACGATAGATTTTCTGGCCATGGTGCCCCATGATCCGCTTAGGGTGTATGTGATGGGTGATCGTGCCGTTTATAACGAGCGGGCCAGCGATGAGGATATTGCCCAAATGCGCACGTTAACCCATGAGGCTTTGGCCGCAGGGGCGGTTGGATTTTCAACGGGACGCTCCGATGCCCACCGCAGCGCCGACGGGGAGTGGACACCCACGAGTGAAGCGCACCCGTCCGAGCTGGCGGGTATTGCCAGTGCCTTTACGGATTTCGATTACGGGGTTTTGCACGCGGTCAATGATTTTGACCAAGAACGTCCGGGCGACCAATTTGACAAAGAATTTGACATATTGGAAACCTATTTTCGCGCCGCCCCCGGCCATAAAGCCTCCATGACCTTGATGCAACGCGACCTGGTGCCTGACCATTGGCGTAAAATTATCAAAAGAGCCGAAGATTTACAAAAAGACGGGATTGATTTGCGCCTGCAAGCCGCACCGCGCGGCATTGGTTTGTTTTTGGGCCTGCAATCAACTTTCCATCCGCTCATGGCATTTCCCAGCTATATTGAGATTGCCGATTTATCCTTTGAAGAGCGCGTAGGGCGACTGAACGACCCAAAATTGAAGCAAAAAATGCTGGCCGAAACTCCGGTAAAATTGGCCGGGCGCGGCACGTCTGTGCCGCCCATGACCGATACAATGATTGCCATGACCGAGCAGATTGCCGGCAAAATGTTCAAACTGTCTCCGGACGGTTCTGGTCAGGCAAATTACGAGCAAGGCTATGCAAGTTCGGCGGCGGCAGAAGCCCAAGCCAAAGGCGAGACCGTCTGGTCTGTGCTCTATGACTGGATGCTGGAAGACGACGGCAAGGCCTTGATTTATTTTCCGATCTATAATTACACCGACATGAATTATGATGCCGTCCACACCATGATGACCCATCCTTTGTCTTTACCGGGCCTGACGGACGGCGGCGCTCATGTGGGTTATATTTGTGATGCCAGCTTCCCGACATATTTGCTGTCCTATTGGACACGCGACCGGGCCGACAAAAAAATCTCAATTGCTCGCGCCGTGCAAATGCTCAGCGCCGACGCGGCGGATTTTCTTGGTCTCACCGACCGGGGCCGGATTGAAGTGGGTCTCAAGGCCGATATCAATATTATTGATTATGAAGCTTTATCTTTGGGTGTGCCGGAAATGGTCAAAGATCTGCCCGCTGGTGGCCAACGTCTTTTACAGCCCGTCAGCGGCTATAAGGCAACATTGGTGAGCGGACAGGCGGTGATTATAGACAATCAAGTCACGAAAGCCCGGCCAGGCCGTCTGGTCAGAATGGGCCAATAGGCTATAAATATTGAACGGCAAGCTTACCAAGATTTCATGCAATTTGCTGAATTGTTCAGGTGTCACTCACAAAAATTTCTCTATAACCCCGATGTAGATTCAAGAATGTTAGGACGTAATATGAGAAATTTTTTCAAAACTGGACTGATGGTTTCGGCTTTTAGCGCCGCAATGATGTGCACAGGAAATCTGGCCAATGCAACTGAAAACGAAGCAAAAGCTGCGCAAGCCGGGCCTAGACAAGTCACCCTAGTGAAAGTTAATCTAAAAGGCTATGTGTTCGGCTTTAGGGTGATGAAGGCCAATGTCTCAGGTGCCTTGACCGATAATTCATATTCCATGCGGGCAGATTTGTTTACATCCGGCCTTGGAGCCTTGCTCAAAAAATTCCAGATTTGGGCCACAACCACTGGAAGCATAGACGAAAATGGTCTCAACCCCATAAGCCACATCCAGCAAAACCTCGACAAGAAAAACCGGCGTGTGGAAATGAAATACGGTTCGGATAGCGTCGATATTTCTATTGTGCCCAGACTTGGTTCCCAGGGCAAGCCGCCGGCCAGCAAGGCCCAGCGTTTTGAAAGCGACGATGCCCTGTCGGCCTTGCTCAATATGATGATGCGCGGGTTTCGGTTCACGGGCGAGCCTTGTGTTGGCACCATTCCCGTATTTGATTCCAAGCAACATTATCTGCTGCGCATGGAGCGGATTGGCGATAGATATATCAAGCAAAAAGGCTTTAAAGGCCATACCATTGGCTGTAGCGTTTATTATGTACCAGTGTCGGGGTTCGATCCGGAAGATTTGCCCAGCGAGGAAGAAGCTTCAACCCCCGTCAAGATTTATCTGGCCAAATTTGACGAGGCGGGACTTTATATACCCGTGCGCATGAGCTACAAAATCAGCATTTTCAAAGCCGTGATCAAAACCAGAAACATAGAAATCACCAAGCAATATATTGAATAAATTGGAGGCTTTAAAACCGCTCCAGCAAGCGTTCCAGATATTCCCGCTCGATTTGGTCTCGTTCGCTTTCCCCGGAGCGCTTGCGTAATTCTTGCAAAAGTTCCCGGGCCCGTTGCTGGTCGGATTTCTCAGGCACATCTATATCGGATTCTCCAATCCCGTCGCCGCCGTCGTCGCGGCCAAATGGGTCGCCGCGCCCGGACGCGTCTCTATTGCCGCCCTCTTGGTCTGCGTCCAGCCGTTTGGCTTCTTGGGTCAACAAGCCTTCCCCGGCCTGGCGCAACGCATCTATGGCATCTGATTGCGCCCGGCCTGCCCTGTAAAATTCACCGTCCTGCAAAGCTGTTTGTGAACGTTCCATAGCAGTTTTGGCGTCCCTGAGCGCCTGTTTTATGTCCTCGCCAGAACCACCCGCTCCGCTTTCGTCACTATCATTATTAGCATCTTGCCCGTCTCCAGATGCTCCGGCGCTGTCTTCCAGCGATTGCAATAATTCTCCGATCTGGTCTTGCCTTTCGGCCAAATCTTGTCCCGCCTGTCCTTGTCCCGCCTCGCCTTGTCCAGATGGGTCAACCCCGCTTTGTCCATCTTGGTTTTGTTCCGTCCACTGGTCCGCTTCGGCCCGGCCCGCGTCTTGGGTTTCGTCGCGCAAGCGACGCTGCTCCCCGAGGATGTCGTTAAGTTCTTCCAAAGCCTGCTTAAGCTCGTCGCTCATGCCCTCGCCAACCCCCGAGCCGGAACCACCACCGCCTTCGGCCAGCTGGATTTGCATATTTTCCAACAGCTCCGCCAATTGCGCCAGCGCTTTGCGGGCAGCGGCACTGTCGCCCATGCGGTTGGCTTCTTCAATGGCATCAAGTAGTGCCTGGATTTCGTCCATTTGAAAACTGTCACCGCCGCCGCCCTCACTGCCATCGGCATTGTTTTTGGCGTTTTTGACCGCGTCCAGCATCAATTGTTCCATATAGCGGTCAACCGCCTCGTTATAGCGTTCGAACAATACATCCACTTCGCGCTGGGGGGCACGTCTGGCCATGGCATTGTTCAAAGCCCGCTCGGCCCGTTTCATGTCCTCAAGCGCGTCCCCCAAAAGGCCAAATTCGGCCCGCAGGGCTATGGCCCATAAATCTTCCGCAATGCCTGATAATTCGTCTTGTTTTTGCGCCAGTTGCAAACGGCGGTAAATATGGCGCAGGCCCATATAAACACTTGGGTCTTCAAAAATACCGACAGGTTTGTCGGTAATGGCGTCGATCAATAATGCGGTACGCCGTACTGGTTCTGGTGCCCGCGCAATGGTTTGGTCGGGGCGGTCAACCGCAAATAATGGCAGATTTTTGTCGGCGACCGATTTAGGTGCTTTAAAGGGCGCATATGCTTGCGTGCCTGCCAGCATTAACTGGCGTTGTTCGGCCACTGCTTTGGCCAGTGGTTCTACGAAAATTTTATCAGGCACAATGAAATCATGCAGCGCGGTCGAGCCGACCTGGCGTTTGCCGTCTACCGCCAATAATCGTCCCGTAACCTTCTTGCCGGCCCATTTGTGCTTGGTCAGATCAAGCCCGCCCGGTTCTTGTTTCGACGTGCGCACGGACGCGCCTGGCAAGGCAATGCTAATCTGCTCGGTATTGTCCGGGTCACTTTGTAAGGCCATTGACAAGTACAGGTTTACGACGCCGTAATCGTCCTCAAGGGAATATTTAAACTCCAGCCGATCTCGCTTGCCTGCACTTGGTAGCTCGTCAAATGTGACGGTGGGCATTTGGTCAATGGCCACATCTAATCCCCAAACTTGCTGGCTTTTGCCGATCCTGAAACTGGCCGTGCTGTCGCGCAAAATAATAGCGCGGGCTTCAAAGCTTTGTGGGCCGAGCCGCTTGGGGGTGATGCGCCTTGTTTGGCCATTTTTTCGGCGCACAATTAAACGCGGCGCGGTTTTAACGCCGGATATACGGGCGACAAATTCAGAGCCCTCGGGAACTTGCAGAGATTTTTGTCCTTTGAAATAACTGGGCGGGCGGGCCGTATATTGCGGCGGGTCTATCCAGGCCTCATAATGGGCTGATTTGGCCGATACACCGGATATCCAGCCCGGGGTTAAAGACGCCCGCAAGCGTTCATAATTATCACCAAACCCGACCATAAACGCCAAAATCAGCATTACGGGCACGGCCAAACGCAAATAATATTTGTCAATGGGGGCCARGGCCGGRCGCAGGCTGGAGGTKCCGGCYCGCTGGATTTGTTCGCGGGCMWRTTTMARRTGGTTCTGCCATGCTTGGTTTTTGGCCGGGTCATTTTCTTGCGCCAGCGCTGGCGTGTCCACCACCGCATCTAAAGGACGGTGGGACAATCCGCTATCATGCTCGACCCGCCTGCGGGCTTGGGAACCGGTGGGGCGCTGTTTTCGTCGGGCCGCAAATGCACTTTTCAGCACAAAGAACCCGGCAAAAACCAGACCGATAAGCCGCCACGGATCACCAATAAATTGCCAGAGACCAGCCGCGCCAGCCACCACAAATAACAGTACAAATAGCACAGCCAGTGCCAATACCGGCACATAGGTTTCCCACAGCAAGTGCCTATAGGCCCGACGGGTCAGGCTATGGGCGCGCTTGCTCAAAACGGATTTATTCGGTGGTTGCAACATACCCCCGTTATAAGCCATTATTTTGCCAAGAGTGCAATAGTTTCATTAAATTATTGCAGGGTATGTGGACGTTTGAAACGCGTTAAGACAACCAGTTTTTGCGTTTCGCAGTTAAGGCGAACCAAAGGGCGAACAGCCCAAGCGCAAGCACAACCATTTCCATACCAATTTGCCCGCCGGCCATAATTTTGTGGGCTTTAGCCATCGCGAATGTGTTTATATGCGAAATCACAATGAACAAAAGCGACAGCATATACAGCGGCACACTCCAGGGGCGGCGCATCACCAAACATAAAGCACCCAAAGCGCCCGTGAAAACGGCCAGACCAAAAATGGCCGTTGCCCAGGCAGGTGTTGTCATTAAATGGTCGGCATAGGCTTGGGAAAAGGCACCGTCAGCGACATATTTAGCCATCGTCTCTGGTGTGCTGGCAATAAAATCATAAAAAATCCAAATCCCCATCAGCCCCCATAACAGTAAAATCACGGTGATTATCCAGTACCATATTGGTGGTTTGTTGGTTGTATCACTCATAGTATCCTCCCTTTGATTATTTGGCGTCGATTGCCTGCCGTCTTATTTGACGCCTACTTATAACATATTTTCGCAAATTTTGCAATGCCGCAAGAAATAACTTGTTTAATATTAAACTACCTGTTATATAGTTTAATATTAAACCACATTGGAGATGCGAAATGCGTAGACGTAAATTCTTAAAAATTATCGGCGGCTCGGCGGCGGTTGCGGCTGGCGGCACATATATATGGGCCGCACCAACCGCGACAAGCGCACGGGCGTCCTGGCAAACCGCAGGGGGGTATGCAGACCCCATGCGCACGGCATTGTCCTATGCCATTTTGGCCCCCAACCCTCATAACCGCCAACCTTGGCTGGTCGAATTATTAAGCAGCACTGAGGCACTACTGTATTGCGATGATAGCCGCCATTTGCCCGTCACAGACCCGCTYGATCGGCAAATCACCATTGGGCTTGGCTGTTTTCTTGAATTGTTTGATCTCGCCGCCCGCCGCCACCAATACCGCGCCGACATTGATCTATTCCCCCAAGGTGCGCACCCCAAACGCCTCGATACCCGCCCGGTGGCAAGGTTGAAGCTGACCAAAGAGGCGCAGGCTCCAACATCCTTGTTCGCCCAAATCACAAGGCGGCATACGGACCGCAAGCCCTATTCAGCACAGCGCCCGTCCGAGCAAAATCTTGCAGATTTGCGGTCAACCGCCGGTACTTTACTGGCAACCAGCCGAGACTGCGCCCTGTGCGAAAACCTGCGGACAATATGCAAAGACGCCGCCCGGATAGAATTTACAACCCCGCGCACCCACGCCGAAAGTGTCGGGCTGATGCGGGTTGGCCGCAAAGCCGTGCGGGCCAATCCCGACGGTATCTCCATTGAAGGCCCGCTCATGGAAATCTTAAACGTCACAGGCGCCGTAAGCCCGAAAGCCTTGGCAGACCATGATAGCCCGGCGTTTAAGCAAGGGCTGAAAATGTATCTGGACGGCATTGCCAGCGCTACCAGCTTTTTCTGGATCACAACCCCGGACAATAGCCGCACCGACCAAATTGCGGCCGGGCGGGCCTATGCAAGGGCCAATTTGAAGGCGACCGAACTTGGCCTAGCCGTACACCCCCTAAGCCAAGCCTTGCAGGAATATCCTGAAATGGCGCAACATTTAGCCAATGTCCACGACGCGCTGGATATTAAAGCCCCGGCCAGACTACAAATGCTGGCCCGGATAGGTTATGGCCGCACCCATAGCCAATCGCCAAGATGGCCGCTTGAAAGCCGGATTATTTAGGCTATCGTCGCTCTATGTATCAGGTTTTGACAGAAATCGGAATTATTCACCAATTGGCCAGTACGGCCTTGCGTAAAGCCTTGCCTAAACCCTTGACGCTGGCCCAATTTTACGTCCTCACCCATCTAAGCCGGGTTCCGGATGTCAACACGCCGACCCGGATCACCAAAGCATTTCAAGTCACCAAGGGTGCTATGACCCATACATTGGGTCTGTTACAGAAAAACGGGTTTGTGTCTGTTAACGCCGACCGCAATGATGGTCGGGCCAAACATGTTTATATCACCGATGCGGGCCGCAATATTCTGGCCGAGGCTTTGAAAAATTCTACGCCGCATTTTCTTGCGCTTAACGAGAAATTTGACGATGATGAAATCCAGGCCATGACCGACAGCCTAACCAAAATCCGCAAATTTCTTGATAAAGCCAGAGATTAGAATGCGGGGGATGATTAACCGCAGCCGCCGCCCGCATTTGGCCAAGCATTTCCGTATCTTGAATATCTTATACTATTACTAGCCTGACATGGGGACACCGCAGGTCTAATAGCAGGCATCATCACGGGGGTTGGCACCGGGTAAGGCACATAAATGATGGGGCGCACAACGCGGATTTGCTGATACTGCACTTGTTGATGCATGACAGGCCTTGGCTGTACCACGGGTAACGGCTTGACTACGGCAGTGCTCCGAGATGATGAAAACCTAGTTGCGTACGATGTGGTCGCCTGTGTTCTTGTTGAATGTGTTTTGGTTGCATGGGTTTTAGTTTTATATGTCCGGGCGGCATGGGGCGGACTTGCAAGCGCTACAGACGTATGCGGCCCGGTATTTGTGGATATACAATATCCGTCAGTCGCACGCCGCGAACCGGACGGGCAAGCGGGCAGGCTGGCTCTATAAACGGGCCTTTGAGCAGGCCTATGAGCAGGCCTATGAACAGAAAGACTGGAGCTGTGATGGGCTATATGCGGGCTATGCGGCTTATGCGCTATTTTGCTTGTATGCGCGGGTTTGGTTCTGGATGAATGTCGAGCAAGGCTGGAATGACCACGAAGTGAAGTGATGGTGGCGCGACTATGTTTCTTTTTATGTGTTTTGTGTTTACGTTTTGTGTGCTGCTTTTGTTTCTTGTGAGTTKTRKSWTWTTTMRMRYYSWWKYTMTMATRKYKWSMMKWKMMWWRWAYSMYKSSMSRGYYYRKCRARMCKSAKYYCGCATAGGCAGGGGCAGACAGGGACAACACCCCCAAGCTTGCCGTCGTCAATGCAATGCCATATGCAAATTTATACAAAGATGAAATCGCCATAGTCCGGTCTCCAGTTATTAACTGTAACCGACACAATTACGGCCCGTTTCGCAACCAGCTTCCCTTGCAAGGGGAAAATTAACATTTGGGCAAGGGGAAAATTAACATTTGGGCAAGGGGAAAATTAACATTTGGGCAAGGGGAAAATTAAGACTTGCAAATACCCCTTAAAGTCGGGGTTTTTCACTAATAGCCCTCTAATAACTCCAACGGCCACCAGCCATAATTGGAATATGTCCAGGAATTCTAGCTTGATAGGCTGGATATGCTGTCATGACGGGCCCGCCGCATGGTGACGGACGTGGCAGAGCAATGGGTGTCGGTACCGGGTACGGCACGCCGATGATCGGACGCACAACTTGAACCGTGACAGGCACTGGTCTAGGCGCGGGGCGGCGACATAATATTTGCGGTTTAGGCGGCTGCATTTTATATACAGGCACAGGTCTCGCTCTGAAGACAGGTGCAGGTGGCTGCATTTTATACACAGGCGCAGGCCTGGCTCTGATGATAGGTGCAGGCGCTTTTGCGTAGACAGGCGGCGGGGCCGCTTTGCGAGAACGGCAATAGCTTGTCGAGACCGGTGAGCATCCACCGGAAAAACCATTTGGCGCATCATTTAATCCGACCACAGGGGCGCGGCTATGCACACGCATGACATTGACATTGGGCGTGTTTTTATAGGTGAATGTTTTTAAATAGCCGTAAGGCACACTGTTATAGGTATGCACGGCGGCCAACGGATCCCCGGCGCCCCTATGGTTGATCATGCGCGGCGAACAATTACTAGCCGCGACACGGCGAACCCCGACATTCGTACTAACATATTGGGTACATTTGGCATTTGTCACACCCTCATAACCCATAGCGCCTAGCGTGCCTGCGACAGCGCTACCACCAACAAACAAGGCACCAGCAAATGTAAGTGAAACAGCCCAATAGATACGCATATGCGTTCTCCCAAAAACGGCCCGAGCGCACCTGCGACGAACCCCACCATTAAACCCAAGACCCCAACCTATATTTAGGTTTGATGTCCTTATTGTTTGGGCAAACGGTACTGGCTAGGATTTACAGAGCAAACACTCTAGAAATCATAACTAATGCCGCCGCGTTCCCAATCGCCGTAGCGCGTGGGTTCAGCCCCCTTGGGTCCTGCTTTTTCGCGTGGGAAAGGTTTGGTGTGTACCGCACATTTGCGCTTCGCGGCTTCCTCCAGCGCCCTACGGGCCTCCGGGGTAAGCTTCTTTCCGGGCGCAGCATTGGGAGGATTGGTCATCAAAGCCTCCTTCTGCCAATATGACCACAGTTAAACATTTGAGGTCATACCTACACTTTTCCAAACCTGACCCCACATTAAACGCGATGCCAAGGTCATGACAAGGCTGAAAATAAATTCATCAACAGTCCCGCCGTGAAACAGTTTTGTAGCGCAAAGGGGATAAAATACTCTTAAGCTGGTCTTTAGCGGGCGTTAAGCATGGTTGTTATTGTTAGGGTAATAGGCTCAGGTAATGTGACGTGATAAACGCTCAACTAAGTCTCGACACACCCCATAAAATCACTAAACAAGCCTAATGAAAATACCCCAGCAAAAACTTGAACAAGTCCTGGACAAATTTGACGCCATCGAAGCCCGCATGGGCGTCGCGTCAGACCCGACCGAAATTGTCAAACTGGCCAAGGAATATGCTGAATTGCGCCCCATAGCCGAAGGGGTTCGGGCGCTTAAGGAGCGGTTGGACGAAATTTCCGAACTTGAAGACCTGCTCTCTGATCCGGAAATGGGGGCTATGGCCAAGGAAGAATTGCACGCGCTTAAAACTGGTCTTGGCGATATTGAACGCAAGGTCAGCATTCTCCTGTTACCCAAAGACAAAGACGACAATGCTTCGGTTGTGTTGGAAATCCGGGCCGGGACGGGCGGCGACGAGGCCGCTATATTCGCAGGCGATTTGTTTCGCATGTATGCCCGTTATGCCCAATTACAAGGCTGGAAGCTGGAGGTGGAAACCGAATCCGAGGCGGAAATGGGCGGCTATAAAGAAATCATCGCGTCGATCACTGGCAATGGTGTGTTCGGGAAAATGAAATTTGAAAGCGGCGTCCACCGGGTGCAGCGCGTACCCGTCACCGAAACCCAGGGCCGGGTTCACACCTCCGCCGCCACCGTCGCCGTTCTGCCTGCCCCCGAAGACATCGAGGTCAATTTTTCCATGACAGATGTGCGGGTCGATACCATGCGGGCATCAGGCGCCGGCGGGCAACATGTCAACAAAACCGACAGCGCCGTGCGTATGACCCACGAACCAACCGGACTTGTTGTGGTCTGTGATGCCAAATCCCAACACCAAAACCGGGCCAATGCTGAAAAAATCCTGAAAATGAAACTGTACGACATGGAGCGTGAACGCCTCGACAACGAACGGGCCGGTGACAGAAAATCGCAAGTGGGATCCGGTGATCGTTCCGAACGCATCCGCACCTATAATTATTCCCAAGGCCGGGTCAGCGACCACCGGATCAATCTGACTTTGTATAATCTGGATAAAATCATCGCCGGCGATGCTTTGGACGAAGTGGTCAATTCACTGGTCGCGGCTGATCAGGCTGAAAAACTGGCGGCGCTTGAAACAGATGTGTAATGAAACTGATGTTTAATGAGACTGATAGCTAATCATGGCTGATCAATCCTACGGCGAACTACGGACCCAGGGCGCGGCGGTCTTGCGAGCCGCCGGCATTGAAGATGCAAATATTGATACCCGCATCCTGCTGTCCCGTGCCAGCGGCTTGTCTCGTGCGCAGCTTATCGCATGTGCTAGAGACCTCGTTTCGCGAGATGTTGCCGAAATATTTCACACGGCTTTAGCCCGGCGCAAAACCCATGAACCCATAGCCTATATAATCGGTGAGCAAGAGTTCTGGTCTTTAACCTTCAAGGTCAATCAACATGTGTTGATACCGCGCCCGGAGACCGAAGCTGTGGTCGAGCAGGCGCTAAAATTGTTACAAGGCCACCAAAATGCCAGGATTATTGACATCGGGACAGGCACGGGGGCTATCCTGATTTCCCTATTGTACGAGCTAGATGATGCTAGGGGTTGCGGTGTCGATATATCAAAACCCGCGCTAAAATTAGCCAAGAGCAATGCAATTCAGGCCGGTGTTGCCGACAGATGCACATTTGAAAWTTCCGANTATCTGCAAGATGTGCGTGGACGTTTTGATATTGTGGTTGCCAATCCGCCCTATATCACCGACGCGGCCATGGCGGCATTACCAAAAACCGTGGATAAGTTCGAGCCACATCTAGCCTTGAGCGGCGGCGCGGACGGATTAAGCGCTTACCGCGCCATCATTGCCCGCTTGCCAGATGTGCTAAAGCCGGGCGGACATGTGGTGTTTGAAATCGGTTTTGACCAGAAAACCGCGCTTCGTAATTTGCTTGCGGATACAGGCGCGACCAATATCTTGTGCCTACAGGACTTGGCTGGACATGACCGCATCATCAGTGCGACAATTTGCTAGAGGATGTGGATGAGTTTGGACAGTGTTAAGACATCTCAAATTTGGCCATATGACAGGAGGAGACCGCAAGGACGTGATTGCACTTTCGAGGATTTCCGACGCATCAGATGGCCAAATTTGAGATGTCCGCAGGGTTTGGCCAGTTTTCCCGAGCTTCGTCGTTATAAATTCTTGAAAGTCGGGGAGACGTCCTGCGAATTTACGTCTAGAAATCGAAAAAACTGGTCAAATCTTAACGCTGTCCAAATCCATCCACGCCCTCTAAACAAATAAATGCAAAAAAGGCTTGGACAATGGCTAACTAGCGGTTAGCTTATACATCAAGGTACGCAGGCGGACTTAAATATCTGCCGCACCACAAATATTATAAAGAGTTATTTTATTGGAAAACCCCGCAAAGCCTAGAAATGGCTGGTTGGGAAAAATATTACAAAATTTGAAATGCGCACCGTCTGGCGGGGATAGACGAAAATTGCGACAAACCACACGCCCCGCATATAAGGACTATCTTATGAGTAGACGCCCGAGAGGACGCGGCCGCAAGCCACAACACAACACCAATCACAACAAAAACCCGAACCGGTCTTTGGACAGCAATGGCCCGGACGTGCGCGTCCGGGGTTCTGCCAAAACCATCTATGACAAATACATCTCATTAGCCCATGATGCGTCGGTGTCCGGCCACCGGGTCAAAGCGGAAAGCTATCTTCAACATGCGGAACACTATTTCCGCATTGTACAAGAAATCGCCGAAAAAACTGCCGTGAAAGCCGAGCAGCATCAAAAAGAACAAGCCAGAATACAGGCGCAAAAACAAGAACAGCAGGCACAGAGACAAGAACAGCAGGTTCAGGTGCAGGCACAAAAACAAGAAGAGCAGACGCAAGAGCAAAGTGCAGATGAAAACAATGACGCTCAAGATGATAGAGCCGACAAACCTAAAAGCCGTTCGCGCAGCTATCTAAACCGCCGCCGTTCGACCAATGGTGAGGCCTCTGAAACCGAAGCACAAACCACCAGCGAAGCAAGTAAAGAAGACAAACCAGCCAAGAAGAAAATAAGAAAACCTAAAAAAGCGGTAACACCGAGCCCTGAAGACGAACCAGCGGCGGCAGAATAGCTTTATCCGCTTGCTAGAGCGACGGGGCTGGAATATCACCCACGGCGGCGAAATAGATTTGCACTATGACGATATAAATACGGCCAAACGAATTGGCGGAATGGTTTTGGGCGGCATGACCGGGCATAACGCCCGCTTAGTTAGTGAAAGCCAGCAAAGTCAGTTTGCCCACAATTTACAAGCCTTTCCAAGAAAAGGTCAGGCCGCAGAGGGTGATAATAATCCAGCCCGTGCTTTGGAAGAATACAAAGAACTGACTATCGTAAATGAGGACGGCACGATAAACTGGACACAGTTTGAAAAAGCCGCCCATTACCTACAAGATGTTAGCCGCAAAAACGGTGAGCCAAATTTTGAAGATTTGAAAATGCACCTCTTGGATAATGAGGATGATACAGGGCAGAAGTAGAGCCTGTGGATATGGTGGTTAAGGCGGCTACGCCCCCACGTGAAACTGCCTCTGCTTCCATGCGCTACGGACGTTAGCCGCAGATTTTGGTGTCATAATCAAAAGAATATAATCACGTAATTATATCATATTTTGGTACTAAAATCAATGATTTAGGCGTTTGCCCGAGCCACACTGATAGCCGTATTCCAAGCGTTTCTCAGTGCTTTGGCCTCTGCCATCCCCAAGTCTACACGAGCAGCCCTGTAATCAAAACGTCCCATTTCATCAATATAAGGCTCGGCCTCCGGCACATTTTTTAGTGCTTTAGCTACTTCTGGTCTAATAAAAGCCACTTCCTCAGTTGTAGAAGCTGGAGTTGGTTTCATTTGTCCATCCTTATCTGCCACAAAAGTAGGCTTAACCTCCGCACTAGACACCGCTGGTACTGGCCGTTGCGCTTCTTGTGCCTGTCCTTTTGGCCCGCATCCAGCGAGTAAAAGCAATCCCATAGAAGCTGCAAGGGTGCCTCTCATGATACCTGATTGACCGGTTGCAAGTGTTAATTCCGCTCGTCCATCATCTATTTGACTTCGTACTTTGTCGACAGCCGGGTCTGTATTTTTTTCACTCATGAGAACAAGATTATTTATTAAATATCTGCGCAAGCTCATCATTAAAATTCCTATTTATTTTTCGGCGTGTCGCCAATTACACCGCAAATACTAGACCAGATTACATTAACAATCAAATACTGAATCCCGTCGAAAAATCGGCAAAATTTTGGCATATTTGTGAATGGAGCACTCTTCATCCAATTTGCCGTCAAATTCAGACACTCCTTCACCATTGCCGAACCACGCTGTGCCAAGCCTTGCAGAGGTCAAGTATTTTTACCGCCGTGCTTAAGATTTTCTCTGCGATAAATTCTTATAAAATTTCTTGACCGCACCGCTTGAGCGGTTCGTCTGTGGTCGTGGTGTTCTTAATTTTTAACCCCAAACAGGATGAACACTATGACTACCGTTTCCAACAAAACTCTTAAATCTGCTTTGCAGGATATTATCAATTCTAAGCCTAGTTCATTACAGGTTGCGGTTGCCAGTGAAGCCCTAGACCATGAAGACATTACCAGCTTCTTTTCTGACCTGCTCCAGCACGGCTGCATATCAGGTATGATAGGTAGCTTGATTTACTACATCGACACCCACAAATTCTTTGATAAACATTACAATGAAATCGAAGAATTGCGTACAGAATATCAAGACAACATCGGTGAACCGTTACAGATCAAAAATGACCTGAAAAACTTCTTAGCTTGGTTTGACTTTGAAGAAACCGCCTACCAAATGGCTTTGGAGTTAGGGCTGGAGGTTTAATCCTCTGGCTAATTTTTCAATTCTACTTGATTTCATAATAACCTTGCTGTATGCTATTGTCATACACACAAGGAAAATACCATGTCTACTACATCCGTTATCAGTGTCAGAGTTTCAGACAACGAACGTCATTTGCTTGGTGAAGCGGCTGGAAAGGCACGCACCAACTTAAGCGATTATGTACGCCGTCAAGCCTTGGACGCGGCTGAAATGTTTTTAATGAGCCGTTCTGTGGTTAAAATATCTGCCAATCATTGGGAAGAATTGGAAGCATGGCTTGACCGTCCTGCTCAGGCTAATAAAAACCTATCTGAACTTGCTCAATCAAAACCAGTATGGGAATAAATCCGCCCCGGCCTTTACGGGAAGATGATGATGTGAACGCCTTTGATTGTGGTCAATCGTCTCTCAACAAATGGCTACAAAATCATGCGTGGCGAAACCAGCAAACAGGCGTGTCCCGTACCAATGTCATTTGTGATTCCGGCACAGGTATCGTCGTAGGTTTTGTCACCCTGAGCAGTGGCGCGATTGAGCGGGTTTCTATGCCCCGCAAAGATCGTCACGGTAAACCTGACCCCATACCGCTCACCTTATTAGGACAATTAGCCATAGATCAAAATTACGCCGGGCAGAAATTAGGGCATTCCTTGCTTTTCTTTGCCCTGAAAACCGCCAAAGCCATGTCGGAGAAAATCGGTAGTTTTGGCGTATTGACCCATCCGCTTAATGAAGATGCACGAAAGTTTTACCTACACTACGGTTTTGAGAATATTCCGGGCGATACCCACGGGGCGATGCTCTTACGCATGAAAGATATTGAGGCCAGTGGTTTTTAGCCTGTTCTGCCTTTGCGGTTATGGTTTTGGGTATCAATTACGCACCTGATAGCGAGTTGCCCGCGATTGCCCAAGCCACACGGCAAGCCATTGAAATATATGGGTTACTTAACCCTGGCCACCTGCTTTTGCTCCGTGAATGCGTCGCTGCTCTAACTTTATCCGCTGGCTAGCATCTCTCGCACCACTGCCACAATATCGCTACGGGCGGCGGTTTTTTGCGCGGGTCTGGTTTCGCGCCATTGTTTATTGTCTTTGATGGCTTTGGCCATCTCGGCGCCCAGATCCAGATCTTTGATGGTCACCTCGCCCCGCGCCATTTCGTCGCTGCCCATGAGGACGGCTAATTTGACGCCGCGCTTGTCGGCATATTTAAGCTGCTTGCCCATATTGCCTGCGCCGACAAACACTTCGGCGCGGATATTGGCGGCGCGCAATTGGCGTGCGATGGTGAAATACTCACCCAGCAGAGATTTATCAAATACGCAAATCATAACCGGTGGCTGACCCGTATTTTCGACAAGTCCCATGCGCGACAACGCCGCCGCAAAACGTGATACGCCGAAAGAATATCCAGTGGCCGGAACCGCTTGCCCCATAAACCGCGACACAAGACCGTCATAACGCCCGCCGCCGCCCACAGAGCCAATGCGTACCGGGCGACCCTTTTTGTCTTTGATATCGGCMAGCAATTCCGCYTCRAACACYGGSCCGGTATAATAGCCAAGYCCGCGCACGATAGAGGTATCAAACACCACCCGGTCCGGSCCGTAATCACAGGCGGTGAGAATATCGTCGATCAGTTTAAGTTCCCCGACGCCCGCCTGGCCTTGGGTAGATGTTCCCATCAAGGCTTCCAGAGTTTTCAAAGTCTCGCCTCGGTCTACATCGCTAGCTGTCGTAAAACCCAGCACGGCCTTGATGGCGTTTACATCCAGTTTGGCCCCATCGGTATAATCGCCGCTGTCGTCTTTGCGGCCCTCGCCGAGTAAATCTGCCACCCCGTCCGCGCCAAGCCTGTCCAGCTTGTCGATGGCCCGCAGCACTTGTAATCTTTGCTCGGCCCCGGCCCCCGTATTCGGTACGCCGGAGCTTTCCAAAATCCCGTCCAAGAGTTTGCGGTTATTGACCCGCACCATATATTGGCCATTGTCTAGCCCCGCTGCCACCATGACATCAGCGGCCAGCATAATCATTTCTGCGTCAGCAACCGCACCCGGTGCGCCGACACTATCGGCGTCGCATTGGATAAATTCCCGAAAACGCCCCGGCCCCGGTTTTTCATTGCGCCACACCGACCCGGCCTGATAACGGCGATAAGGCTTGGGCAGATCATGATAGTTTTCAGCCACAAACCGGGCCAATGGTGCGGTCAAATCATAGCGCAGGGCCATCCACTGTTCGTCGTCGTCGCGCAGAGCAAATACGCCGGTGTTGGGCCGGTCATCGTCGGGCAGGAATTTGCCCAAAGCATCGGCATATTCAAACGCAGGCGTTTGCAAAGGCTCAAACCCGTAGGTCTCATAGACGCTAAATGCCGCCGCAACCAAGCGGGTTTCAGCCCGCAGCACATCGGCGGACTTATCTTCAAACCCTCTTGGACGCCTAGCTTTG
Source organism: Robiginitomaculum sp. (assembly GCA_002733385.1). GTDB lineage: Bacteria > Pseudomonadota > Alphaproteobacteria > Caulobacterales > Maricaulaceae > Robiginitomaculum_A. The sequence goes on along the minus strand of NVVO01000003.1, from coordinate 107,085 downwards.
GGTCRCTGTATTTTGTTTTTCTTAGCCATAATAATTGCGTCCTAAAGATTACCTCGAATGAGGGTTTCATAAAAATATGAGTACACTACCGAATTCCAGACGCGGTATCGCAGGAAACCGTCCGGGTTTCAAGAGGCCGTATGATTAGATGTTTCCCAAAAGCCCATTTCCCCTCACCTAGCTCCTCTCGCATTTTTGGTTTTTGGGGAGGAGAGGAGACCCAAGAACAAGCTTTTGTTATTACGAAGTTTCATTGATAGAACCACCGTAACTCTCCGGTTTAACAATTGAAAATGATAGTTTCCACACCGTCTCCTCTCCTTGGGTGTTTTATCTCGTATGATCACCAAGATACAATCTATTCGTTCGTTTGGGCATTTCCTTACGAACAATGATACGAAGGTGTATTTATTGAAGTACGATAATATATAGTTGTTTTGCAATAATTAATATGATATAAGCTAGCCCAACACTTAATGGTCATCACGACCTAGCTAAACGGGGAAATAATCCATGAACTGGCGCCACATACCGATTGTCCTGCTCGCGACCCTGGTCACCTATATTTTGCACGAAGGTGCCCATTGGGCTATGGGTGAAGCCCTTGGCTATGACATGTGGATGAAGATTAATAGTGTCGGCCTAGCCAGAGGTGGGTATAGCGCTGAATGGCATGGGCAACTCGTCGGGGCTGCGGGGCCGCTTATGACGGTTTTGCAAGGCCTTGTGTCTTTTATTTTGGTGCGCAAATATAAAACGGCACCCGTCTTTGCCTTTCTATTTGCCGCCTTCATGATGCGGTTCACGGCAATGTTGATCAGCCTCAAAAGCCCGAACGACGAGGCGGGGGTGAGTGAATGGCTCGGTCTGGGGCCGTGGACTTTACACATCATGGTCGTTGCCTTGCTGTTGTTTCTAACTCTGCGGGGCGGAAAAGTTCTGAAGCTTAGCTGGCGCGCCTACGGATTYGCATATTTGGTCGTCAGCATTGCAATCACCGCCATTGTTTTAGGCGAGCCTCACCTCCCCGTATTCAATATATATGTTTGACGGCTGTCGGTCTATTCGCCCGCTTGTGCGTCTCTAGCTAGGGCAATGAGTGCGGTTGTGGAGCCGTCGTGCTCGCCTGYGGTACCGTTTTGCAACTCGTCCAAAATTGTCCCGGCCAATTGCTTGCCCAGCTCAACCCCCCATTGATCGAACGCATTGATGTTCCAAATGACACTGGCGACAAATACTTTATGCTCATAAAGGGCGATCAATGCGCCCAAGCTGTAGGCGTCGAGCCGCTCCAGCACTATGGTCGTCGAGGGACGGTTGCCGGGAAATGTCATATGGGGTGCCAATTGGTCAATCTGCGCGGCGTCCAAGCCTTTGGCTTTAAGTTCTGCGCGGACTTCCCCTTCAGATTTCCCGCACATCAAAGCCTCACCTTGGGCAAAACAATTGGCCAGAAGTGCGCTGGTGTGGGCGGGACGGTTTTCGTCGTCCGTAAGCACGGCGATAAAGTCTACTGGCACCACATCCGTGCCTTGGTGCAGTTGTTGGAAAAACGCATGTTGGGCATTGCTGCCTTCACCCCCAAACACCACCTGGCTGGTTGGGAGCGCAAGCTTGCCGTCCAGAGCCGTAGATTTACCGTTGGATTCCATTTCCAATTGTTGCAAGAAGGCCGGCAATTTTCGCAGTCTGCGTGCATAGGGCACCACGGCCCGTGTCCCTAGCCCCAGAAAATTACGGTTCCAGATATCCACAAGTGCCAGCATAACCGGCAGGTTATCTTCCAAAGGCGCGGTTTGAAAATGCGTATCCATCCCGGCCGCGCCTGCCAATAATTCGCCGAACATATCGGGGCCGTAAGCCAATTGCAATGACAGGCTAACCGCCGACCACAAGGAAAACCGCCCGCCGACCCAGTCCCAAAGCTCAAATATTTGCGCCGGGTTTACGCCGAACCGCAGCGCCTCGGCCCGGTTGACGGTCACAGCGACCATGTTTTTATTTGCAAAATTACCGAGCCAGTCTTTAGCCGCAACACCGTTCATGCGGGTTTCTTCGGTCGTGAAAGATTTGGAGACAATCACCACCAATGTGGTTTGTGGCTCCAGGCCCGTGAGTGCATCATTGATCGACGCTGCGTCTATATTATTAGCAAAGCGCAGATCAAACGCAGAATGACCACTTGCCGCAAACCCGTCCGCCAGCAATCTTGGCCCGAGATCCGAGCCGCCAATACCAATATGAACGACGGATTTGTATTTCCCGCTCTTGCGGACATTTTCGGCAAATTTGCGGGTGCGGATATGCATGTCCGACACCTGGGTGTTGATCCGTTTATCCTGACAAGACCCCCGCAAAGCTGGATGTAACACCGGGCGCTTTTCCGTGGTGTTGACAGGCTTGCCCGCAAACAAATCTGCCCGGCGTTTTTCTACGCCGGATATATCCGCCAATTTCAATAAGGCTTGCATCACATCTGGCGAAATAGCTTGTTTGGAAAAATCCGCATACAAACCGCCAACTCTAAAGCTCATGGCGGCGGCGCGGTTCGGGTCAGAGACAAACATATCCGTCAAAGACGAAATATCCTTGCTGGCCAATGTTTTTAATGTGTTCCAAATGTCCATGGCTTGGTCATGACAGATAAAGGTTAACCTTGTTTTGCCATCACATATAGAAATAATATGCGCAAGATCTAATCCGCTTCCAGCAAAGGCGTTTCGTCGTCCATATCGTCCTCAAGCCCGCTTATTTCCGGCATGGAACTTCCGGCTATGCCTTGTAGATCGCCGTGCATGCCGAGCGTGCTGGCGATCACCGCGTCTATTTGGGTTTCGCGTTTGGCCCAGCCTTTGACCATACGTTTTTTCTCGTCGCCCAGATCTTTGCGCATATCGTCAAATTTCTCGACTATGGCTTCGATGCGGTGGCGAAATTTTGTCCCCGTCAGATATTCATAAACCAGATCGGCTTTGCTGGCCTGTCCGTCGCGCACGGCGGTTAACCCGGCCAGTTCAATCAGACTTAGACGCAGGACTTCCACCAGCGAGATGGCACTGTCAAAACTGGTGACCCAGATATTATCGATTTGCTTAAAGGTGGTTTTCTCAAATTCCTTGGGCAGGGTGGTACTCATGAGAATAGCAATATCGGCTCCGGCGACCCTTTGGTCATTTTTAAGTTTTTGTAGCCAGCTCGCACTCCAATTTTTGGCCCGCTTGGTTTCCCACAGGATCGAACCGCACATTTTACCATTGGGCGACATAACGGTCTGAACAATATCGCCGCCGGCCACGCCTTTAGCCACGGGTTTAATCTCGTCGTAGGGGAATTTACGGGCCAGCACATCCTCCAATTCCAACTCCAAAACTTCGCCTTGATGTTGTTGCGAGCCTTGCTCGGCCCGGCGTTTCAAACTGTCGATTTGGGTGCGCATGGCGGCAATGGTTTGCTCGTTTTCTTTTTGCTTGAGCATAAATGTGCTTTCTTGCTCGGCTTTGGCCTTGGCGCGGATGGCATCCACCTCCTCGGACAGGCGTTTTTCGACGGTCAGCTCCAACTCGCGTTTTTGTTCCTCCAGTGCCCGGCGTTCTTTCATGATCATAGCCTGATCTTCCTGGGCCCGCTCCAGCTTGGCGTCATTGTCCTTGAGAATTTCGCGTAGCTCATCGGCTTCTTTGGCCTTGGCGGCGATTTCGCGGGCCGAAGCCTGCATAGCTTTCTTTGCTTCCTCGCGAGCAATTTCAGCCCGGGCATCCTCCACCCCTAAGCGCAGTTTTTCTCCCAAAGCGGCTTGGGCTTGCTCCAATTTAGCTTTCTCGGCGGCAATTTCCGCATTTCTACGGGCCAGTTTTTCGGCGGATTTGGCCCGCTCCTCGGCCAGTAACGGCCCGGCCAGGCTTTCGTTAAGCTTGATAGATGTGCCGCAATCGGGGCAAATAAGGGTTGGATCAGACATAGAATTCCCATTTTATTTCAAGGCATGTCCCTACACCATGAATAAATGAAATGCAAGTTCTGTTCTTCTAATGTTCCCACCTTTCTATTTGTTGCATATTCCACTTGTTGCATAAGTGAATATATGTGCTAACGCAGGCTATGAAAAAAATCAAAAAAGCACTAAAGACCAAAAAAGCACTAAAGACCAAAAAAGCACTAAAGATATGTGCCGGACTGGCTGTGGCCTTACTCACAATCGCGGGCATTTATTTGTGGAACCCCTTGCCGCCTAACCCAAGTTCGGACGCATTAAGCGCACAGGCAGAAAATTACGATGTGGAAATCATTCGCGACAATTGGGGTACGCCGCATATTTACGGAAAAACTGATGCAGATGTGGCTTTTGGTCTGGCCTATGCCCACGCCGAAGATGATTTCGAAACCATGCAAGTTTCGGTGKCGGCGGCGCGGGGCAAGCTGGCCCATTACCAAGGCAAAGGCGCGGCGGTTACGGATTATCTGGTGTCGTTTATGGGGGTGTGGGAGACCATAGACAAACGCTATGCAACCGATGTGGTGCCCGATGTTAAAGCGGCGGCAGAGGCCTATGCGGCCGGGCTTAATTTGTACGCGGCCCAAAACCCGGACGCCACATGGCGCGGACTGGCACCGTTTACTGGTCAAGATATTATCGCCGGGTTCGTGTTTAAAACGCCGCTATTTTACGGGCTCGACGGCACATTGCTGGAATTGTTCGGCGATGAGCGTATGCGGGAAATCGCCCTGGATCCGGCGGCAGGTCGCCAAAGTTTTCACACCGGGCCTAAATCTTTGGCGAAGCGCGGCTCTAACGCTATTGCCGTATCTGCGGCCAGATCAGGCGACGACACCACCCGCTTGATGATCAATTCCCATCAGCCCATGACCGGGCCGGTGGCTTGGTATGAAGCCCATCTGGTGTCAGAGACAGGTATTGATATGACCGGCGGGGTATTTGTCGGCACACCGTTTATTTTGCACGGCTTTAATGATCATCTGGCATGGGCCAATACGGTCAGCGAACAAGATCTGGCKGATGTYTATGTKYTGACCCGCAATCCTGACAACRAAATGCAATACAAATTGGACGGGCAATGGGAAGATTTTGAAGTTAGCACAGCGGTTATTTACGTAAAATTATTTGGCCCCTTTGCCTTTAAAGCCAAGCGCCAGGTTTTGCGCTCAAAGCACGGCCCGGTAGTCGAGGCAAAACACGGAACCTATGCGGTGCGCTATGCGGGCCACGGCGAAATTCGGCAATTGGAACAATATTACCGCCTCAACCAGGCCCAGGATTTAGACGAATTTCTAGATGCCATGTCCCTAAATGCCCTGCCCAGCATCAATTATGTTTACGCAGATAAAGACGGTAATACGGCGCTAATCCATAACGCTCAATACCCGGACAGGAAGTCAGGTAAGAATTTTGGCCAAAATCAAAAATGGGCCATAAACCCTGGATGGGATTGGAAAAAATATCTGCCCGGCGACCGTTCGGATTTGATCTGGCAGAATTATTTACCGTTTGAAGCCGTGCCCAAATTGATCAATCCTGTTTCCGGTCTGGTCTATAATTCCAACAATTCGCCTTATACGGCCACCGACGGGCCGGATAATTTATCACCGGACGATTTCCCCAAATCCATGGGTCTGCAAACCAACCAGACCAACCGCGCCATGCGCATGATGGAAATGACCGACGGACAGACGCCCGTTGGCCGCGCCGAATTGCTGGCCATAAAATTTGACAATAAATATGCTGTCGGCTCAAAGGCGGATGTTCTGGTTAAGCAGATCCTGGCGACGGACTGGAGCGCAGAGCCGGACATGCAAGCTGCGGCCCAACATCTGCGCGAATGGGATATGCACACGGACATAGCCAACCGTCATGCGGCGCTCGGCGTGCTGACCACCCTCAAAAAGATCACAGCTAAATATACCCGCATACCCGCGCCAGAGCCGGAGCAAGCCTTTCGGGACGCCGTCACATATTTGACGGAACATTATGGCCGCCTTGACCCGGAGTGGGGCGAGGTCAGTCGTCTGGTGCACGGAGAGGTCAATGTGCCTGTGGACGGTGCCCCGGATGTGATGCGGGCCATATATCCAGCCGAGATTAGAGACGACGGCAAGCTGCACGCGGCGGCTGGTGATACATGGATCGCATTGGTGGAATGGGATGTAGACGGGCAGATGTCCGCAGACTTAATCCACCAGTTCGGCAGCGCTACATCCATAAAAACCTCGCCCCACTACGCCGACCAGGCAGAAATGTTTGCGGCCCACAAATGGCGCAAAGCCTTGCGGGATAAAGAAGAGATCAAGAAAAACGCGGAGCGGGTTTATAGGCCGCAAGAGCCTTAGAACCTGTCTAAATTTCCGCAATCACCTTTTGCAACATATCGCGTACCTGACTAGCGATTGTGCCCAAATCCGGGTTTTCTATGGCTTGCATGGATGCCATAGGGTCTACGGCTGACACCTCGACCTTGCCGTTACCTGCATCTTGCACAATCACATTACACGGCAACATGGTGCCGATATGAGGTTCGGCCTGTAAGGCTTTATGGGCAAAACCGGGATTGCAAGCCCCAAGAATTGTATAGGGCCGGAACTCCACATCAATTTTTTCCTTTAAGGCGGCTTTGATGTCGATGGTTGTTAGAACTCCGAATCCGTTTTCCTTGAGCACACTGGTTGTGTGCTCAATGGCCTCGTCAAAGGGCATGTTTATTGTTTTTGAAAAATGATAGCTCATTGTGTTCTCCTTAACTTTCCTGTTGTGTAGTTTTACGCTTGCGGCTTCTCTCTCTTGGTAATTTAAGTGCTGCGGTCTTCCAAATCAAGAAGGCGGCAGGAATAACCAAGAGCGTTAGAACGGTGGCACTGGTCATGCCGCCGACCATAGGGGCGGCGATCCGGCGCATAACTTCCGAGCCCGTACCCGTGCCCAGCATAATCGGTAACAGCCCGGCAATGATCACCGCCACGGTCATCATGATCGGGCGCACCCGCATCAGGGCACCTTGTATAACCGATTGTCGCAGATCAGTACGGGTCAATTTGCGCCCTTCGGCCTCTGCCAATTTAATCTGTTGCGCAAGAGCTTGCTCCAGATAAACAATCATCAACACCCCGATTTCCACGGCAACTCCGGCCAGAGCAATAAACCCAACCCCGACCGCAACCGACATATTATAGCCCAGAATATCAAGGAACCACAGCCCGCCGACCAGAGCCAGCGGCAATGTCCCCATGATGATCAACACAGGTGTAATGGCCCGAAAGTTTAGGAACAACAACAAGAGGATAATCACTAATGTCAAAGGCACCACCACGCTGAGACGCTGTTTGGCCCTTTCCATATATTCGTACTGGCCTGACCAGGACAAGGAATATCCGGCGGGCATTTCAAGGTTTTCGACCGCCTTTTTGGCGTCCACCACATAGGTGCCAATATCAACGCCGGCGATGTCCACATATATCCAGCCGTTTAGGCGCGCATTTTCACTGCGGATAACGCCGGGGCCGCCGGAGATGGAAATATCTACCAGACGCGACAGGGGTATTTGCGCCCCGGTTTTGGTGACGACCGGCAGGTTTCTAAGCCGCTCAAGCGAGTCGCGGTATTCACGCGGGTAACGCACATTGATCGGGTAACGCTCCAGACCTTCAACCGATTGGGTCACGGTCATGCCGCCAATGGCGGTCTGTACGAAAGCCTGCACGTCGGCCACATTAAGCCCGAACCTGGCCGCTTCCTCGCGCTTAATGTCCACATCCACAAACCGGCCACCCGTGACCCGCTCGGCGTAAACCGACGCGGTTCCGGGTACGCCTTTGATCAATTTTTCAATCTCCTGACCGATTTCGCCAATGACGTTCAAGTCTGGCCCGGCGACTTTGATGCCGATGGGGGTTTTAATGCCGGTGGCCAACATGTCGATGCGGTTTTTAATCGGCATGATCCAGACATTGGTCAGGCTGGGTATTTGCACTTTGGCATCAAGTTCCTGCTTTAGTTTTTCCATGGTCATACCAACGCGCCACTCGGATTTGGGCTTTAGCTGGATGGTGGTTTCAACCATGGTCAGAGGCGCAGGGTCTGTGGCCGTATCGGCGCGCCCGGCCTTGGCATAACTGGTTTCCACTTCGGGAACCGTCATAATCAGCTTGTTGGTTTGTTGCAGAATTTGCGACATTTTCCCGGCGGATACTGCCGGGAAGGCGCTCGGCATATACAGAAGATCACCTTCGTCCAGATCCGGCATAAATTCGCTGCCCATTCTATTTAAGGGAATGAGCGCGCTGGACATAATTAGAAATGCCACCAAAATCATAGCGATCGGAGCTTTCAAAACCAGGTTAATAAATGGCCGGTAAATCACCATCAACAACCAGTTCACCGGGTTTTTATGTTCGGGGACTATTTTGCCGCGAATAAAATACCCCATGAGCACGGGAACCAAGGTTACAGATAAAAATGCTGCACCAGCCATGGCATAGGTTTTGGTATAGGCGAGAGGGTGGAACAATCTGCCTTCCTGGGCTTCCAGCGCGAAGATCGGTAGAAAGCTAAAGGTGATGATCAACAGGGAGAAGAACAAGGCCGGGCCGACTTCGGTGGCGGATTTTGCGACAATTTTCCAGCGGTTCTCATTGGTCAGCGGCGTTCGTTCTATGTGTTTGTGCATGTTTTCAATCATGACAATCGCCGCGTCCACCATAGCCCCGATGGCGATAGCAATACCGCCCAGCGACATGATATTGGCGTTAATACCCTGAGCACCCATGACAATAAATGCGATTAGAATACCCAGCGGCAGGCTCAGCAAAATCACCAAGGCACTGCGCACATGAAACAAGAAGATCGCACAGACCAAAAGCACCACGATAAATTCTTCCAGCAATTTTTCCTGCAACGTGTGCACGGCCCGTTTGATCAGGGAGGAACGGTCATAGGTGGTGACGATTTCCACACCTTCCGGCAGGCTTTTTTGCAATGTTTTAAGCTTTTCTTTTACCAGGCTAATGGTGTTCATGGCATTTTCGCCGTAGCGCATAATGATCACACCGCCCACGGCTTCGCCCTCGCCGTTAAGCTCGCCGATGCCGCGCCTAAGCTCGGGGCCAAGCCGGATATTTGCAACATCGCGCAACAATATAGGCGTGCCTTTTTCGGTCACGGCCAGCGGGATAASCTCTAAATCCTTGATGCCTTTRATATAGCCCGAGGCCCGCACCATATATTCGGCTTCCGCCATTTCGATAACCCGGCCACCGGTTTCCTGATTGCCGCGCTGAATTTCCAAACGGACTTTCGCCAGCGGGATATTATAGGTGCGCAGCTTCTCCGGATCGACCACGACCTGATATTGTTTGACCATGCCGCCAATGGTGGCAACCTCCGACACGCCTTCCACGGTTTGCAGTTCAAATTTTAAAAACCAGTCTTGGATGGAGCGTAGCTGTGACAAATCATGGCCACCCGTGCGGTCAATCAATGCATATTGGTAGACCCAGCCAACGCCCGTCGCGTCCGGGCCGATGGCCGAGCGGGCCGARGCWGGCAGGGTCGGGGCGACCTGSGACAGATATTCAAGCACTCTTGAACGGGCCCAGTATAAATCCGTGCCGTCTTCAAAAATAATATAGACAAAGCTGTCATTAAAAAACGAATAGCCGCGCACCGTCACCGCACCCGGCACGGCTAGCATGGCGGTGGTTAGCGGGTATGTGACTTGGTCTTCGACCACTTGCGGCGCTTGTCCGGGATAGGAGGTTTTGATGATCACCTGTACATCGGACAAATCCGGTATGGCGTCCAGCGGGGTTTGTTTGAGGGCATATCCCCCCCATGCGGTCAACAACAGAGCAAACAAAATCACCAAGACCCGGTTGCCAATTGACCAGCGAATGAGACCGGCAATCATTGTTTTGTCTCCCCATCACTTTCGGGATTTTTAGAGGTTTCTGGCATCTGCATCTGCTCAATATGACTAAGCGTGTAATTGCCATTTTCGTCCGGCGTGCTGAGTACGGAAATCGTTACATGATCCCCGACGGCAATATCCGCAAGCAAATTTTTATCGATTGAAAATTGCATAATCATGGCTGGCCAATCCAGCATTTCGATCGGCTCATGGTCAACCGTAACCATGCCGTGATCTTTCATCAAGGATATGACGGTGCCTTTGGCCAAACCGATAGATGTTGTTCCATCCATATCTGTCACTTCCGCTGAGTTTTCAGGGGTCAGGCGCAGAAGTGTGCCGCGCAAGCTTGCTTCTGAATCCAGCAAAAATTGGGAAGATATTACGATTTTTTCTCCTGCAGAAAGCCCGGATAATATTTCGATATCGTCGCCGATTTCCTGGCCGGAAACCACTTGGGCGGGTTGATAATAGCCGTCCCCAAGGGCCAATATGACGCGCTCGGAACGGCCAGTTCTAATTAAGGCCTCGCGGGGGATTGATACTATACTCTTAGCCCCGCCGTTCTTGTGATCGGTCAATATGGTAAGGCGCGCAAACATGTCTGGGCGTAACAGACCGTCTTTGTTGTCAAAGCTGATGCGAACCTGGACAGTTCTGGCTTTGGCGTTGACCGTGGGGTAGACATATTCGACTTTGCCTTTCCATTCACGGCCCGGCATACCGCCCATATGCATAATGACTTCCTGACCCGGCTTGACCTGGTGAACCTGATCTTCAAACACATCGGCAATGGCCCACACGGTTTTTAGATCAACCAGCTTTAGGATATTCATGCCGGGTTTGACAAATGCACCTTCGCCGGCCCCCATGACGGTGACAATACCGTTTTGCGGTGCATAAATGTTCATCAAGCGGATGGATTTTCCGTCCGTGGTCAAGCGTTCAATCGTCCGGGCGTGCATACCCAATGACAGCAGGCGCGATCTGGTGGCCCGCACAAGATTGTCGCGGCCCATACGCTGGGCCTGCAAATACTCCTCTTGGGCGCTGACCAATGGTCTGGAATACAGTTGAAACAGCAATTGACCTTTTTTGATCTCGTCACCCACGGCTTTAATCGGCATGTTTTCGATCCAGCCTTGCGTGCGTACATCAACAACAGACGTTCGGTCATCATCAATCTGGATAGTGCCTACAGTATTGATTTTTGGTGTCTGATCGCTGGAACCGACAATAGCCGTGCGCACACCAATATTGTTTTGCACCACCGGATTGATCCGCACCAGGTTTCTGCCGTCATCATTGGCGCCTTCGTCCGCATAAACGGGAATAAGCTCCATACCCATGGGCGATTTGCCGGGATTATCACTGCGAAAACCCGGATCCATCGGGGCTTGCCAATATAAAGGTTTCTTTTCAGACGGCTCTGTTGCTCCAACATTACTGGCGGCAACATCGCCTGCGAAGACATATTTATTGACGACAATGCCGCTGCCAAGACCAAAGATAAAAATTGCCGCGACAGTCACTATTTTTGAGATATTCATTTTATGCTCCACTTAAATATAAAAGATTGGCCTGGGCGACGGTGCGGTCAATGCGCAGGCGGTGCAGGGTTAATTCGATATCAAGCACGGCCAATTCTGCCCGTACCAGTTCCGAAAAATCGGCCAGTTCGTTTTCGTAGGCGGTCATAGCCGCCTCGCTGGTTTCCTTGGCCCGTTGCAAGACACCCGTTTCGTAGGCGATAATGCGCTCGCCGAGGCGCGTATATTGAGCCCATTCACGGCGCAAGCTCCGTTCAAGATCCAGTGCTTGTATATCCCGTTCAAGCCGTTGGGCCGCCCGCATACGCTTGGAAGCGCTGAGGGCATAGTCTTTGTTCTTTTTGGAAAACAGCGGCAGTTCCACCGTAACCCCGACCGAGCCAAGGTCTGAACGGGAATCCCGCAAACCATAACTGGCATCAAAAGAAAACCCCGGCTTGTATTGTTGCTTGGCAATATCCACATCACGGCTTCTGGTTTTGATCCTGGCCTCAAGAATGCTCATTGACGGGTGGGCGGCTAGTTTTCGCCTAATTTCCGCCTCGCTTATAATCTTTGGCAGAACCGGGAAGCCGGGGGACAGATCTCTGGCACCATCCACCCTGCCAATCAGTCGCTCAAGATTTGCCCGCGCTATGTCTGCATTTCTGTCAATATCGATCAGTTTTGCGCTTAGCGCGGTGGTTTCCAAATCGACCCGCAGCACATCTTGCAAAGAGCTGCGCCCGCTGGCATAGACGGCCTTGGCAACGCCGCCAAGCTCGCTGACTTTATTTTGGCTTTGCACGGTAAGCTTACGCGCCTCGCGCCAATAAAACAGCTCAAGCCAGGTTTGGCGGGCCTGCATGACAATCTGGCTTTCGCGCAAAATCTTCTGTAAGCGTTGATCCTGGGCCTGGGTTTGGCGTTTGGCCCGGGTCAGAGCCAGCGTATTGCCCTTGGGTAGTTTTTGGCGGATGCCAAATTTCAATTGCGTCATGCCCTCGCGGTTATAATCGAAAGTGTACAAAGGAAAATTGGCGAGTGCGCCGCTGATCACCGGATCAGGAAGCTGACTTTCGGCAATGGCGCGGTCTTCAAAAGCCGCGGCGCGTTCATCGAAAATGGCCACGCTCGGGTCATTGATTTTAAGCGCGATATTGACCGTTTCGGGCAAGGTCAAAGGGATTTGCGCAATAGCCGTATTTGAAAATAATAGTGTAGATACGCCCATAGCGAGCGCAGCCAGTGCTGGCAGAACAAAACGAAACATTTGGATTTTCCTTAAATTGACACTAGGTAGTGTACTCATAAACTCAGTTTGCTGTGAGACAGGCCCACACACCCCGCGCAAGCGGGCTTTACATGAATTTAGGTTCGGGGAGGCGGCGCGTTTAACAGGCCTGATATGCCGTCTTTAACAGAATAATCCAGGGCGTTTATGGCCGTGTTTTGCCCGTGTAACAAACCGTTCATTGATGTGAGAACGGCGTGGGACACACTGAAAACCGTACACGGAATGTCACATTTATCATCTGCGCACGGCACTTCATCATCTTCACAACAACTATCACGATCCGCCGTTTGAGGGGCTTCAGGACTATCCACCTGGCTATGGGAGGTAGCGGAAATTTCCGTAACATGGTTGCTATAAACAGCTTGCGATAAATTGCCCACACTGGCAAATGAAGAACTGGCAAATGAAGAACTGGAAAATGAGGATGTAAAAACCAGCAAGGTGAATGCTACCAGAGCGCTGATAAAACCGCGCCATTTGGTGTTTGTGTTATGTGCGAAACTGTTTTTCATTCTACCTAACCATAGACTGGGTAAATTATGGGGTCAATTAGATATGGCGCCTGGTGAGGGGACAACCAATTGCCATATCTAATTGAAAACTGTTGCACAATTAATGGGTGTGCGGCACGGCGTGTTTGAACTCCGCCATACATTTTTTATGTTTTGCCATCATGGTTTGCATTTTTTTGGCATCATGGTCTTGCGCCGTCTCGTGGCCTTGCTGACCCGAATGGGCGTCGCCGCCCTTGTCTGTGTCTGCCATCTTGGCTTTCGTCATCATGGTTTGACATTCGCTCGACAATGTTGACATATCCATTTTTGATGTGTCCATTTTTGACATCATGTCATGGTCATTTTTCATTTGTTGCATCATATTTTTATGTTCACCGTCCATCATTTGGTGTTTTGACTGCATATGAGGTTTATGGTCTTTAGCGGGTGATGCCGCGCTATATACCCCTAATGTCAACAAGGCCGCGCCCACAACGAGGGCTGAGATTTTTGTAAAGTTTGTCATAAGTCTTTCCAATTCTGTATTTGTAATTGTTATACGCTTGCCACAGGACTATCCCTTATTGTTTTTTCGAGTTTGTTTATTTGAATGTAAAGGTCAGCGTCAGCAATGCCCGCAAGGGGTGTTTGGTCACAACCATCGAGAAGGACTATTCCAGCCCCAAAAATTCATTTGACTTTTGGGTCGAATTTATGTATGTGCAGTCTAAATTGTGATATGACTACGCCGTCGCTCCGTGCCAGAGCAAAGTTTTGATACCTTCGCATAGCGAAGTACAAAACTGCCAGCTCGTGAACGGACGGTTGGCGCAGCAAAGCGGAAAGAATAACAAAGAATAACTATGCCAAAATTATTGACCAAGGTAAATTCTGATACGCCCGAGTTTCGTGCCAATGCCGTGGCTATGGGGGCCTTGGTTTCTGATTTGCGAGCCAAAGTCTCCGAAATTGCCTTGGGCGGGCCGCAAAGGTCAAGAGACCGCCATCTGGCCCGTGGCAAACTACTTCCCAGAGAACGGGTTGAGCGCTTGCTTGACCCCGGCACACCGTTTTTGGAAATCGGGCAATTTGCCGCCTATGAGGTTTATGATGATCATGTGCCAGCCGCCGGGGTGATTGCCGGGATTGGCCGTGTGTCGGGCCGCGAATGTATGATTGTCTGCAATGATGCTACCGTCAAAGGCGGGTCATATTACCCGTTGTCGGTCAAGAAACATTTGCGCGCACAAGAGATTGCCCGCGAAAACCATTTGCCGTGTATTTATTTGGTGGATAGCGGCGGGGCCAATTTACCGCGACAAAGCGAAGTGTTCCCGGACAAAGAACATTTCGGACGGATATTTTACAATCAAGCCACATTGTCCGCCGCTGGCATCGCGCAAATTGCCGTCGTCATGGGTTCGTGTACGGCCGGCGGCGCTTATGTTCCGGCCATGGCCGACGAAAGCATTATTGTTGAAGGCCAAGGCACGATATTTTTGGCCGGGCCGCCTTTGGTCAAGGCGGCGACGGGCGAAGTGGTCAGTGCCGAGGATTTGGGCGGCGGTATGTTGCACGCCAAAACATCTGGCGTGGTCGATCATCTGGCCTCTAGTGATGAACATGCGCTGGCCATTGCAAGAAATTCTGTGGCGGCTTTAGGGGCGCACGAAAAATCCTATGCGCCGGCTGGTAACGAAGAGCCGCCCGCCTATGATGAGGACGAGCTGCTCGGCATCATCCCGGTCGACACCCGCAAACCATTTGATGTGCGCGAAGTCATCGCCCGCATTGTTGATGGTTCCAAATTTGACGAGTTCAAGAAATTATACGGCGACACACTGGTGTGTGGTTTTGCCAAAATTCACGGCTATAAAGTCGGGATTGTCGCCAATAACGGGGTGTTGTTTTCCGAGAGTGCTCTCAAAGGCGCGCACTTTGTGCAACTGTGCGCCAAGCGCAAAATCCCGCTGGTGTTTTTGCAAAACATCACCGGCTTTATGGTCGGCTCCAAATATGAAGCCGGCGGCATTGCCAAGGACGGAGCCAAGCTGGTCACGGCGGTCGCTTGTGCACAAGTGCCAAAGTTTACCATCGTTATCGGCGGCTCTTACGGAGCCGGAAATTACGGCATGTGCGGGCGGGCCTACGGGCCAAGGCTGATGTTCATGTGGCCCAATGCCAGGATATCCGTCATGGGCGGCGAGCAAGCGGCCAGCGTGCTGGCCACCATTACCCGCGACGGCAAGGAACGCGAGGTCAAGAGGCGAAGAGGGAACGCAGTGACCGACCGGGACATAAAAAATGCATGGAGTGCGGAGGAAGAAGAAGCGTTCAGAAAACCACTATTGGAGAAATACGAACGCGAAGGTCATCCATATTATGCGTCCGCCCGCCTATGGGACGACGGCATTATCGCGCCAACCGACACGCGCCGGGTGCTGGGGCTAGGCTTGGCCATGGCGGCCAATGCAACCGTGGGCGAGACCGAGTTTGGCGTGTTTAGGATGTGATGATGGAAAATAATATGATAATTACTCCTTCCTCCGTTTTTCACGGGGGAAGTACCCCGAAGRGGGGATGGGGGGCGTCGCTCTTGCGGCGCTACGAAGTTGTAGAGTGTGCCGAACGTCTGTTGCGCGCAAGATGCGCGCGCCCCCATCGCCTCCGCACGAGCTCCGGCACTTCCCCCGCAAGCGGAGGAAGGAAAGAGTGACCAAAATAAATAAAATCCTCATCGCCAACCGGGGCGAAATTGCCTGCCGCGTTATGAAGACGTGTCGCAAGATGGACATTAAATCTGTAGCCGTGTATTCGGATGCTGACCGTAAGGCTCTGCATGTGCGCATGGCCGACGAGGCGGTGCATATTGGGGCTTCGCCTGCCACCGAAAGCTACCTTGTGATTGATAAAATCATTGCGGCTTGTAAAAGCTCCGGCGCCGACGCCGTGCATCCGGGCTATGGGTTTTTATCGGAAAAYSCDGAATTTGCBCGDMGDYTSAAAAAAGMGGGCATCACATTTATTGGBCCBTCGCCCGAAAGYATGGAAGCTATGGGGCTTAARGACGCGGCCAAAAAACTVATGGAAAARGNCGGGNGTDCCSGTGACVCCGGGCTATCACGGTAAAGACCAGGACGCBAAACTCYTGAARGCCAARGCGGGBATGATTGGYTATCCGGTGTTGATCAAAGCBATTGCGGGCGGCGGCGGYAARGGTATGCGCAAAGTKGASSVGGCVGAKGATTTCGCHGATGCGCTGGCCAGCTGTATGCGCGAAGCTAAATCTGCGTTCGGCGATGACCGGGTATTGATCGAGAAATATATCCTWAGCCCGCGCCATATWGARGTGCAGGTGTTCGGCGACACACACGGTAATATCGTCCACATGTTTGAGCGCGATTGCTCGCTGCAACGTCGCCACCAAAAAGTCATAGAAGAAGCCCCGGCGCCCGGCATGACCGACACGGTACGAAAAGCCATGACCGATGCGGCCTGCGAGGCTGCGCGGGCCGTCAACTATGTCGGTGCAGGCACGGTGGAATTTATCGTCGACGGGTCGGGTAAACTGCGCAAAGACGGTTTCTGGTTCATGGAGATGAACACAAGGTTGCAAGTTGAACACCCGGTGACCGAGATGATCACGGGGCTTGATTTGGTCGAATGGCAGATACGTGTGGCGCGAGGGGAGAAGCTGCCGAAGCAGAAAGGTATTAAATTATCAGGTCATGCCGTTGAAGCGCGGATATACGCCGAAGACCCAAGCAATGACTTCCTGCCGAGTATTGGTAAAGTTTGGTGCTTTGATGATAGGGACTGGCGCTCTAATGACCAAGAAGAAGGCGGTTACCGTATTGACCCCGGCTTGGACACAAAGTCGGAGGTTTCAATTTACTATGATCCAATGATTGCCAAAATTATCGGTTTCGCCAATGACAGAGACGAGGCCATAGACAACCTAGTATATGCTATCAGCGAAGCTGAAATTTCAGGACTCAAGACGAATACYKCATTTTTGGTCAAYTGCTTGCGACATCAAGATTTTATAGACAGTAAAATCCATACCGGGTTTATACCTGATAACATGAAAGGGCTTGTTGGGCCGGATGTTGRAGCCCGTGATGAAATCTACGGGCTAGCTGCTCTTTATTTRTTGATACAATATGACAATCCGCAAAACTATCCGAAGACACCTTTCACCACGYTAGATGGCTGGCGGTTTMATGCAAGCTCACGAACCGTATTTACCTTTTTAAAAAAAGGRRMTCCACTAYAWGTGAAAGTTTTGAATGTTGAGGAAGACATGTTTGCAAGGCTTCAGGTGGATGATAATGAGCCTTTCACRRTTTCMCTGGCTCCGCTTACGGATGYSCAAACCGGAAGTTTRGATAAAACGCTCGAAGCTTCGCTAAGCCWATATGATGCCTGGGCTTACAAGTTCAAAGATGACCATATWAGTCTRTTTCGCAAAGGCATTGCTATCAAAGTCATGTTGCCARCGTTCGACAGCTCGTCCCAAAGYGCRGGCGGTRACACCCTCAMCGCCCCTATGCCCGGCAARATCATTGCKGTWAAYGTCRMGGCTGGCGACGCCGTCAAAGCCGGGGATAAACTCATCATCATGGAAGCCATGAAAATGGAAATGTCGTTGGAGGCGCCGAGGGACGGAGTTGTGGCGGCGGTGAATTGTGCGCCGGATGGTTTGGTGGCGGACGGGGAAGTTTTGTTGGAGCTTGAGGAAGATGAAACTTAATTTCCGCTCATTCCCGCGAAAGCGGGAATTCAGTCTCTTAACCAATATGTGTGCGCTTTGCACACTCTTTATGCGCTGGATACCCAGTCATGGCTGGGTATGAGCGGGTTTAAAATATAAAGGAACCAAAAAAATGACCACATCTTACCCAACACTAAAATTCGATCTCGGCGAAACTGCGGATATGATCCGCGACAGCGTTTACGGGTTTGCGCAAAAAGAAATCGCGCCCATTGCCGCCGACATTGACCGCGACAATCATTTTGACCGTTCGCTTTGGAACAAAATGGGCGAACAAGGTTTGCTCGGGATTACCGTAGAAGAAGAATACGGCGGCGCTGGACTTGGTTATCTGGAGCACGCACTGGCCATGGAAGAAATCAGCCGGGCCTCTGCATCGGTTGGTTTGTCTTATGGGGCGCACTCCAATCTGTGTGTCAATCAATTACGCCGCTGGGGCACGGACGAACAAAAACGCAAATAYCTGCCSAARYTSGTYWSCGGCGAGCAYGTKGGCGCMYTGGCCATGAGCGAGCCGGGGGCAGGCTCGGACGTGGTGTCCATGAAGCTGAAAGCCGAAAAGAAAGGCGACAGATATATCCTGAACGGCAATAAAATGTGGATCACCAATGGGCCTATTGCCGACACGCTCATTGTCTATGCCAAGACCGATCCGGACGCAGGCTCGCGCGGCATTAGCGCTTTTATCATCGAAAAAGACTTCAAAGGTTTCTCGACCGCGCAAAAACTGGACAAACTCGGCATGCGCGGCTCGGACACTTGCGAGCTGGTATTCGTGGACTGCGAAGTGCCGGAAGAAAACCTGATGGGGCCGCTGGGTAAAGGTGTGGGTATTTTGATGTCCGGGCTGGATTATGAACGCACGGTGCTGTCGGCGGGTTCCATCGGCATTATGCAAGCTTGTCTGGATGTGGTGTTGCCCTACGCCCATGAGCGCAAACAGTTCGGCAAATCCATCGGCGAATTTCAACTGATCCAAGGCAAATTGGCCGATATGTATGTAACCACATCAACCGCCCGCGCCTACACCTACGCCGTCGCCCAAGCCTGCGATAGGGGCGAAACCGCCCGCAAGGACGCCGCCGGGGCCATACTTTACGCCGCCGAAAAAGCCACGCTCATGGCTCTGGACGCCATACAAATTCTGGGCGGTAACGGTTATATCAATGACTACCCGACCGGCAGGTTATTGCGCGATGCCAAGCTATACGAAATCGGTGCAGGTACCAGCGAAATCCGCCGCTGGCTGATTGGACGTGAGTTATTTGGCGAGACCAAATAACGTGGGCCGTGAGTTATTTGAGGAGACGGGATAGGAGCCCTGCAAATAAATCCGTGAACATGTTTCATTAAGCATGAGACGGCGAGTCTCTTGACTTTTTAGGTTTTTTTTCCCATTAACCCTAAAAGCAGGAAAATATACCTATGTTAACACATCAGGACATTTGGGCGGCATTGGATGCTTTGGCGGTGCGGTTTTCCATGAGCCCGTCGGCCATGGCCCGGGCCGCTGGGCTGGATCCGACCACATTTAACAAATCCAAACGCAGCGGTGCAGACGGCAAAGCCCGCTGGCCTTCAACCGAAAGCCTGTCAAAGGTCTTGGCGGCGCTCGGCATCAGTTTTGAAGATTTCGCGGCCCAGACCGCCAAAAGCAAGGCCGGGCGATTTGGTATGGATATGGGGGCAAATATTCCGCTCATAGATATGCGCCAGGCCGGCCAAGACGGATATTTCGACGAAACGGGTAGCCCGGTCGGCGAACATTGGGACGAAATACGTATGCCGGGCCTGCGCGACAACCATGTATTTGCCTTGCAAATCCCGGACGATTTTCTGGCCCCGTTCTTGCGCGCCGGCGACAGGATTGTTGTCTCTCCTGCGGCGGCCATAAAGGGCGGTGACCGGGTTGTGGTCAAGCTAAGTTCCGGCGAGGTTTTAGCAAAAGTTTTCAAAAGCATGAGCACATCCAAGCTCGAATTACACACCCTAGACCCGCAATATCCGGGCCGGACAATCGCCCTTAAAGATATCCAGTGGATGGCCCGGATCGTCTGGATTAGCCAATAACCAGTTCAAGCTTATTGATTGATAAATGTTTTGGCGCGTCTCAAAGCTTCCCCTGTTGCAAACCCGTCATAGACTTTTTGCATTTGTTGTTGCAATTTTTGTTCGGTGGCATTTTTAGGGTTGGCGGCCAATATGGTTTTTAGAGATTGCTCGGTTTGCGCTGCCTTGGCCTCAGGCTCCAGCACATAAACAAGCATGMTAAAACTCGCGCCAATTATAATATCGTCCGGGTGGCTCGCAAGTGCAGTTTCAAAATGCGCACCGCCTTTGGCCCGGTTGGCCCCATAGCGTTTTTCCACATCAAAATTTCCGGCTTTATAGAGCAAATTTAAATGCCACGCGCCGCGTAGTGCGTGGATGCGGTGATCGTCCGGCGCCGCCAAAGCGGCTTCGTCAATGGCCATGTGGATTTTTTTGGGCAGGTTCTTGCGCCAAGCCGTAAAGCTGGAAACATGGCGACCATAAAACCCGTAAGCGAGTGCATATTGTAAGTGCGCGTCCTTGGTGTCCGGGTCGAGTTCCAATGCCGCCCTCGCCATTTTCATGGCCTTCTTGGCAGTCCTAACTTTGCGCTCCGCCTGCCCCAACAGCAATTGCGCGTTCAAAGCCTCCGCCGCCAGCACCAGCGCATCGGCCGTACCAAGCTCTGCGCTTTGTTGTACAGCTAATTGATAATTGCCGCCGTCCAAAGCCGCCCGCGCATCTTTTAACGTATTGGCAAAAGCGGCAATATTGCCCACCAATATCCAGGCCAATGTCAAAGTGAAAACTAAAAATACTTTCATGGGCGGATGCTAGCATTGAATTGGTGATGCTCACAAGCTTGTCTAACATAAAGGCCAAACATAAAGGCCAGGCATGTAGAATAGGGCATGCTTGACTTTCCGTACCGATTGCTGCAAGAGGCCGCCATTATCAACTTTGAGGCATATATGTTCTTTTTTATGACATTCAGACCTCCGCATCAGGAGACTTTGCTGCACTAGCAGCGAATGTAAACCTGTGCCAAGCGGCATAGGTTATCTTTTGATCTGCCGTTTTATCGGCAGTTGGTACGGATTTATTATCATGTATTTACGATTTGTATCGCCGCTGCGCTCCAGCGTGTGCGGTGTTAATATGGGCATTTTTCAAAGCGCCTTTGAATGTCGGGACGAACCACTACATCCCGAATTTTTACGCGAAGCCATTCGGGAAGAAATCGACTGGTTTAAAAAACATTTGCCGTCGCCCGATGAAAGTGTGTTTCAAGTCAAGTCTCGCGGTCACATGCACAGTCTTGGTATTTGCTGGTTTAAAAGCAAAGCAAGCGAAATGATTAGCCGCGCATTTTCCCTACGGGCATTACTCGGTGAATGCGGCATGCAAGTGACAACAATTGGAACGGATAATCCGGGACAAATTTTGTATGCGGACGATTTCCAGATTGTTGCCAAACCTATAGCAACTACCCCCACACAATGGGGGTAGTTGCATATGGATTTTTCAAGCATGTAGCTTTCATCATAAACATTTCCCCTCACCCTTGCTGCGTTCGACTTCTCCTCCCCCAAAGCAAAAATGGGAGAGGTAAAATAATCAAGATTTTCTTTGCTGAAAGAATAAATTTCTCAACATTTGTCAGGGAAAAATTGCCACATAATTTTCCTCTCCTTGGGGAGAGGCCGCGTTGGCTCTTGCCAACTGCGGGTGAGGGGAAATAATGCTAGGACGTAAACTCATATGCAATTACCCTGCCACAAAGTGGGGGTAGTCTGCTTAGGTTAACTTGCCCGCTAACGCTTGCTTGATCAAATCTCGCGTTTCATCAACGCCGTAAATGGCGACGAAAGAACCAAATCTAGGGCCTTGGCTTTGGCCGAGCAGGACTTCGTACAAGGCCTTGAACCAGTCGCGCAGGTTTTCAAATTCGTGTTCTTTGCCGACGCTGAAAATCAGGGTTTGCAGCTCACTGGCGCCCATGGCCTTGGCTTCTGGCTGGTTTAGATTATTGGCCAAGTCTTCAAGCGCGGCCCGTTCTTTGTCCGTAGGTGCGCGGTAGGATTTGTGTGGTTTGACGAAATCCTGGTAATAACGCACGGCGTATTCACACAAATTATCCAGCGCAGGATAGCTTTCGGGCGTCGCACCTTTGACCTCACGCTTGATAAAACCCCAGAGGATATCTTTGTCCGAAGCATTGGATGCAGCCACGAGATTGAGCAACATGGCATAGCTGATGGGCGGGACATCTTTTGAAGTTTTTATGGGCGGATTGCCGTCGTGAATATACCAGACCGGATTGCTAATCTTGGTTTTATCTTCCTGTTCCGGGTAAGCGGCCAAATGCTGGAAATATTCGTCCACCGCCTTGGGGATGACATCAAAATACAGCCGTTTGGCGGTCTTGGGTTTTTGGTACATATATAGATAAAGACTTTCGGGCGTGCCGTATTTAAGCCAGTCTTCAACCGCAATGCCGTTGCCTTTGGTCTTGGAGATTTTCTGGCCGTTTTCATCATTGAACATTTCGTAGCTAAACCCGTCCGGCGGCGTGCCGCCGAGTGCGCGGCAAATCTTCGACGACACCTTGGTGCTTTCGATCAGATCCTTGCCGGCCATTTCGTAATCAACCCCCAGCGCCGTCCAGCGCAAGGCCCAGTCCGGTTTCCACTGGATTTTGACATGGCCGCCGGTGACAAGCGTTTCGTGTTTTTTGCCGTCTTCGTCCTTAAATACAATGGTGCCTTTATCGACATTGCGCTCCAGTGTCGGCACTTGCAACACCCGGCCAGATATGGGGGAAATAGGCAAGAACGGCGAATAGGTGGCCCGGCGATCTTCGCCTAATGTTGGCAACATTATGTCCAAAATCTTGTCCATACGCTCCAGCATGATCAACAAGGTTTCGTCGAAGCGGCCTGAACGGTACTGCTCGGCGGAGGACAGGAATGTATAATCAAACCCAAAACCGTCGAGAAAATCACACAGCCGCGCATTATTATGGGCCGCGAAGCTGTCGTGGGTGCCGAACGGATCCGGCACATCGGAAAGCGGCTTGCCCATATGCTCCCTTAGCATATCGTGGTTGGGAACATTATCCGGGATTTTACGCATACCGTCGAGGTCATCGGAATAGGCAATCAGTTCGGTCTCATATTTACCGTCTGTTAGCGCCACAAATGCTTGGCGTACCATGCTTGTGCGGGCCACCTCGCCGAACGTGCCTATGTGAGGAAGCCCGGACGGGCCGTAGCCGGTTTGGAATATCACCGGGCCAGTGTGGGCTTGGCCGCGCTTTTCCTTGATCATCAAACGTTTGACCAAGGCCCGTGCTTGCTCAAATGGCCAGGCTTTGGTTGATTGCATCATGTCGGCTGGGAATGTCATTTTAGGCTCCGTGTTCAAAGCCGGAGATACGC
Organism: Robiginitomaculum sp.; assembly: GCA_002733385.1. Classification (GTDB taxonomy): domain Bacteria; phylum Pseudomonadota; class Alphaproteobacteria; order Caulobacterales; family Maricaulaceae; genus Robiginitomaculum_A. The sequence continues at coordinate 83,609 of NVVO01000003.1, read as the reverse complement.
GCCCAAGTCTACAGGGTCAAGCCGGATTGCTGTATCAAAGCTGCGGCTTTATGATTTTGCCATATTCTTGCCGGAATTTTAGGGTCAGGACCTATTAAATACATCAATTCTGCTCTTGTTATGTGTTTTCTGAGCAGGCGCAAGGCCGCAGGACGTGCCGCTCACATCCAAGGGCTTGCAACGCACTCAGGGAACACATAACAAGAGCCCGAAGGGTTGGCCATATCCGCCCTTGGCGCTACGAAAACCTGTCTGGAATTAGCTATGGCTAGTCCTGCGACAGGTTTCCTTGCTCCAAGAACGGATATGGTCAACAGAATTGATGTATTTAATAGGTCCTGACCCTAGTCTATACAAACCCGAACTTTATTGGAGATTATTATGAAAACCATAACCACATGGCTTACCGTCGCCGCTTGTTTGCTATTTGCCGCCCCCGCTTACGCAGGCCCAGCCGATTTCAAACAAGGCCAAACCATTCCTGAATTTGGGAAAATCGCCGTCGTGCAGGTTGATCAACCGGTTTACCGCCACCATAAATTCAAAATCGCATTTGATGTGGACAAGCAAGCGGACGCTGGCCAGCTAAACCGCAACATGGTCAGCGCGGCGCGTTTTATCAACATGCACACGGCGGCGGGTGTGAAGGAAAAAAACATCAAGCTAGCGGTGATCGTCCACGGCACGGCCACCARAGATATGACCCGGGCAGAATATTATGCCGCCTCTCAGGACGGGGACGATAAACAGCCAAATGCCAATGCGGCACTGATAAAAACCCTGATTGACCACGGGGTCGAATTTTACGTCTGCGGCCAAAGCGCCGCCTATTACGGCGTCAAAAATGAAGACTTATTGCCGGGCGTAAAAATGTCTCTCTCGGCCATGACCGCCCACGCCCTATTGCAGCAACAAGGCTATACCCTCAATCCGTTTTAGGGCGGCGTAAACCTTGTAGATATTCGATTTCGCTTTTATATTTTTCTAGCTGCTTAAAAGCTTTTCCCAGCATTTTAAATAGATGTGGCTTAAGAAACGGTTTTGGAATATTTAAGGATACGCCTTTCAGTTTCATAAACAAGGCGGTGGCAAAGATGATTTCGGATTCGGATAGATAGCCGATGCTTTGTGATGACCAGCTATCGCTGTCAGTTGTAAATTTTGATTTACCGTTGGCTATAAATACTCCGTACCCCAAATATATAGCCGTCAAATCAGTGAACATTTCATACAGAATTTCTTCTTCAAATTCTGGGATGTTATGCATACGGTTATGAAGCCCGTGTGATAATTCGTGCGCAAAGGTGGCAACCAATTGTGATGGATCCCCGGTCAGATCACGGTCATAAGTGATTTTTTCTACGGTTTCTCCGTGTTTATTCTGCCTGATAATATAGCGACCAACGGCAGCATTTTTACCAACTGGCTGCAAGATAACGGATCCACCCAGCTTTTCCGGCTTGCTTTCTTGTGTCGGGATGAGTTTTATCTGGATGTCACCTACGCCGCACTGACGCTTGACTTTTTGCAGCAAAAACTCTGCAAGCTGGTGGCCTGTATGTTTTGCATCAGGGTTGTCAGGATCACTGAAATTTTCCCGCGTCGGTAAATGCAAGACAAAATCGGGCATATTTAAATCTCGGCCAAGGTATTTGATGAGCACTTCAAAATGTTCGAACTGCCATTCCGCAGTATGTCGGTCGATAAGTTTGCCGCCAAATATTCCCATGTCTAAAATTCCGTCTTTATCAACTCTGCAATCGCACCCAACTCGTCCATATCCGCCATGCCGCCAGTTGCATGGGCTTTCAAATCGCCCGTGTATTTCGGAATAATATGAACATGTAGATGAAACACGGTTTGCCCGGCAGGTGCCCCGTTAAATTGGGTGATGATAATGCCGTCGGGTTKRAGCGCGAYCTTGGCGGCGCGGGACAATATTTGCACACTGTTCATAATTTGCACCAGATCATCTGCGTCCACATCCAGCAAATTCCTCGCTTTGGCCCGCTTGTGGATCACCAGCATATGGCCCTTTGATTGCGGGAACACATCCATAAACCCCAGCGTATGCGTGTCCTCATAAACCCCCACACAGGGCATTTCCCCGCGCAGGATTTTAGCAAAAATATTGTCCGGGTCGTAGTTTCCTTCAAGTGACATCTTTAATCCCCTTTCCTAAACGGCGTCAATTCGTTTAGCACATCTATATGGTGTTTAACAGCCCTGCGTTCGCGCTCCAGGAAATTGGCGACGGCTTCGTGCAAGCCCGGATTGGTCAGATAATGGGCCGAATATGTTGTCACAGGTTCGTAACCGCGCGCCAATTTGTGTTCGCCCTGGGCCCCGGCTTCAACCCGGGAAAGCCCCATGTTTACGGCAGCTTCTACCGCTTGATAATAGCACAACTCGAAATGCAAAAACGGGATGTCTACCGCCGCGCCCCAATGACGGCCATATAAAGCATCACCGCCAATAAAATTAAGCGCACCAGCTATGGGCGTGTCGTCCTGATAGGCCAAGACCAGCAATATTTGCTCGCCCATGTGCGCGTGAACGGCTGCGAAAAATGCGCGGGTCAAATATGCCCGGCCCCATTTACGGGCACTGGTGTCTTGATAGAAATGATAAAACGCATCCCAATGTTCCGGTTTGATATCGTCGCCGCGCAAGCGTTTTATCTGCACATGCTCCGCCGCCTTGCGCCGCTCGGCTTTGATCTTTTTGCGTTTTCGCGCCGTTAGCCCGGCTAAAAATTCGTCGAAATTTTTATACCCCCGATTGAAAAAATGAAACTGCCTGTCGGTGCGGATCAAAAACCCTTGCTCGGCCAGTCTTTGCACCAAGTTTTTATCGCCAAACGTCAAATGCACACCGGACATGTCATTTTGCAAACAAATGTCTTTTAGGGTTTGCACCATTGCCGTTTCCGCTCCCGGGGTCTGGCTGATCAACCGTGGCCCGTTCACGGGCGTAAACGGTACGGCACATTGCAGTTTCGGGTAATAATCCTGCCCCGAACGCGCGGCCGCATCGGCCCAGCCCTGATCGAATACATATTCGCCCATGGAATGAGATTTCACATATAGCGGCGCACAGCCTGCGCCATTGCCTGAAGCATCTTGCAGCCAGATATGGGCCGGTTGCCAGCCGGTATTCGCGCCAACACAGCCGCTTTCCTCTAGGGCATTTAGAAAATCCCAATCGGTGAACGGGTGATAGTCCGGTGCGTCCCGGGCGGGCAGCAAAGCATTCCAATCAGTACGCGCAACATCACAAATGCGCGGCAAGATTTTTGCGTTAAATGTCAATCTCTATCACGCAATCTATTTCCACGGCCACGTCCAGAGGTAAAGCGGGAACACCGACGGCAAAGCGGGCATGTTTGCCTGCGTCTTCAAATACATCCACCATCAAATCCGAACATCCATTGATGATTTTCGGGACATCCAGATTTGTCACATCAAAGTTACAACAGACAAACCCGCCGAGCTTAACCACGCGCTTGACCCTGGACAGATCACCGCCGCACGCTGCTTTCATTTGGGCGATTAAATTAAGCCCGCAAGCCCGCGCCGCCGCCTGGCCCTGTTCGACGCTCAAACCTTCGCCGAGCCGTCCCTTGATCAATTCACCATCAGCGGTGACCGAAATCTGCCCGGAAATAAACACCTGATTGCCGGTGATCACATAGGGCACATAATTGGCTACGGGCGCGACGGGTTCGGGCAAAACAAGACCCAGCTCCTGTATGCGCTTGTCAATAGAATTCACGATTGTCTCCTTGCATTTACTGTAAATTTGGTGGCAAACTATGCCAAATATTTGGAGGACACAATGAATATTACCGCACCAGACAAACATGCACAGCTTAAAGCGGCAGACGCAAACTCGTCCGTACTTGCGTTCATGGCCAAACGCCGTTCGGCTTTGGTGCGGGCTATGACCGGGCCGGGGCCGGACGAAGAACAATTGGCGGTGATTTTACGGCTTGCCGCTCGCTCACCCGACCATCGTAAATTGTTTCCGTGGCGATTTTTGCTGTTTGCAGGCAAGGCACGGGCAGAGTTCGGTGCGCATCTGGCCAAGTTCTTCACTGCGGATTGTCCGGATTTACCGCCTGATAGAATATTGTTTGAACGCACCCGGTTTGAGCGCGCCCCCCTGGTGGTCGGTGTGGTGTCAAGCCCGAAAGACTGCCCGCGCGGCACCCCCAAATGGGAGCAGGAATTGTCCGCCGGAGCCGTGTGCATGAATATGTTGCTGGCCGCCCGTGCATCCGGTTTCGCGGCCCAGTGGTTGACGGAATGGTATGCATTCGATACGCGAATCGACCAGGTATTAGGCCTGCAAGCCAATGAGCGCATGGCCGGATTTATTTATATGGGGACGGCGTCGGAGGAGCCTATGGAGCGACCCCGGCCAGATATCGCCAATTTGACGCAAATTTGGCGCGAAAATTAACCAATATGAACGCCAGATAAACAATATGGCGCCCTCCAACTTTCACCAATATTTGGTTTAGCTTGTGTTCATGTTCGCTTATCTACATGTCGCCTCGGTTAGCGGCGATCGCCTTTAACCATGAACCCCGCGCCCTACCACGCGCCCCGTGTAGTCGCGGGGTTCACCCATAAAGCCTGTTGCGCAAGTCCTTGTGGGGCAACCCTTGCAGCACGGCAAATTAAGAGGTGCTTTTGCGAGAAAGCACCTCTTAATTTTGGCGGATTAAACACATATCCGTATTCATGTCAGCAGACCGCCAAACCATGTTGGCTCTATGTTGCAATCTGTGCATAACTGACTATCTTGTGCCTATGACCAACCCATCTGAAATGCGCGAAAGCTCTGCCGCCTTTACTGCCTTGCAGGAAAAATGGGTGCCGCACCGCCCCGAGCGGCCTGCCAAGATGGACGGCGGGCGGGCCTTTCGCCTAGTGTCGCCGTTTGAACCCAAGGGCGACCAACCCCAGGCCATCAAAGAGTTATGCGCCGGGCTGGACGCCGGCGAACGCGAACAGGTTTTGCTCGGCGTTACCGGTTCGGGCAAAACCTATACCATGGCCAAGGTGATTGAGCAGACCCAGCGTCCGGCTCTAATCATGGCCCATAACAAGACACTGGCGGCGCAGCTCTACGGCGAGTTCAAATCCTTCTTCCCGGACAATGCGGTCGAGTATTTCGTGTCCTATTATGATTATTACCAGCCGGAAGCCTATGTGCCGCGCACTGATACATTCATCGAGAAAGACAGCAGCGTTAATGAGCAAATCGACCGCATGCGCCACGCCGCCACAAGGGCTTTGCTGGAGCGCGACGACGTGATTATCGTGGCGTCCGTATCGTGTATTTACGGCATTGGCTCGGTGGAAACCTATACGGAAATGACCACGGATGTGCGGGTTGGGGAGGCGCTGGATCCGCGCCAATTAATGACCGATATGGTGGCCATGCAATACACCCGCAATGACATTGCCTTTGCACGCGGTACATTTCGGGTGCGCGGCGATACCATTGAAATATTCCCGGCCCATTTTGATGATCAGGCYTGGCGGATAGATTTTTTCGGCGACGAAGTTGACAGCATCACCGAATTTGATCCGCTGACCGGTAAAACCGTGGGCAAATTGGAGCATGTGCGCATCTATGCCAACTCCCATTATGTCACTCCGCGCCCAACTTTGCAGACGGCGGCCAAACAGATAAAAGTAGAGCTGGATCAACGGCTCAAACAATTTGACGCCGAGGGTAAATTACTAGAGGCGCAAAGGTTAAGTGAGCGCACCGGATTTGATTTGGAAATGATTGCGGCGGCTGGCCATTGCAACGGTATTGAAAATTATTCGCGCTACCTCACGGGCCGCAATCCGGGCGAACCACCGCCGACATTATTTGAGTATCTGCCCGATAACTGCCTGCTGTTCATGGACGAAAGCCATGTTAGCGTCTCGCAAATCGGCGGCATGTCCAAGGGCGATATGAGCCGCAAATCGACCCTAGCGGAATTTGGCTTTCGCTTGCCGTCTTGCATAGATAACCGGCCCTTGCGCCACGAAGAATGGAACGCCATGCGGCCACAATCCGTATTCGTCTCGGCCACGCCGGGGGCGTGGGAGATGCAGCAAACCGGCGGTATATTTGTCGAACAAGTGATCCGGCCGACCGGGCTGGTTGATCCGCCCGTGGAGGTGCGACCAGTTGCCAAGGACGGGGCTTCGCAAGTGGACGATGTGATCGACGAAGTGCGAAAAACCACCGACAAAGGGTTTCGCTCTCTGGTCACCACCTTGACCAAAAAAATGTCCGAAGACCTGACCGAATACATGCACGACCAAGGCATCAAGGTGCGCTATATGCACTCGGATATTGATACGCTGGAACGCATCGACATTATCCGCGATTTACGCCTCGGGGTGTTTGATGTGTTGATCGGAATCAATCTGTTGCGCGAAGGTCTCGACATTCCCGAATGCGCCTTYGTCGGCATATTGGACGCGGACAAAGAGGGTTTYTTGCGCAGBGARACCTCCATGATCCAAACCATAGGCCGGGCCGCCAGAAACGCCGAAGCCAAGGTCATTCTCTACGCCGACAAGATCACCGGCTCCATGCAACGGGCCATGGACGAAACCGATAGACGCCGTAAAATCCAGACGGCCCACAATCTAAAACACGGCATCACCCCAACCTCCGTCTCCCACGCCGTCGCTGATGTGGTCGGCGATACAAGGGCCGCCGACCAGATCAAAGACGAGGCGGCCAGATTTACCCCGTCCGGTCAGCTCAAGAAAAAGTTTGAACTGGCAGAAGACGGAGCCGAGTTCACTTACGACGGCGAAACCCCCGTCGGCGCCAATTTAACCGCTATCCTGGCCGAATTGGAAAAACAAATGTTCACGGCGGCAGAAAATTTGGAGTTTGAGGAAGCGGCAAGGTTGAGGGACGAGATGGTGAAGTTGCGGGGGGAAGGGTGAACATAAAACATCCAAAAACCCGCTCATGCCTGTCTCCGCTCACCCCGGCGCAGGCCGGGGATGCAGGTATCCATCTCCGCCTCACAGATAGACCCCTGCATACGCAGGGGTGAGCGGTTTTTTAGGAAATGACTATGAAAAACAATCCTCAAAATTGGATTTATTATTATCAAACGCTAATAACAGGCTTCTTGGCTGTTGTAGCGGCGATAGCTACAATCTACTTTGTTCGAAAACAAATCAAACAAGCAGACAAACACCGTAAAGATGATTTGAAACGCAGGAACTGGAGCGACCGCGCCAAGGCTACTGCTGATTTAAGTCAAATCACTACTTACTGGGAAGATTATTTCCACTTCTTTTTCAAAGCATTGAATCAATGGCGCCAGATCGATGAGCCAAGCATTATATCTGAAGAAAATCATAGAAATGAGATGAAATCTATCGAGAAAGCTAAGCCTGACTTTCCGGATGAGGCTTACAGGCAGATTGCGCAACTGGTTGCAACCGCCAAACAAACGGACGCGGAAGTTTTATCGGAATTTTTGACATGGAGCCAAATGTATCGCGCAAGAATTGATGGTTTCATTTCCAAGCGCATAGGAGATCCGGACAATGATGTGCAGGGATATTTAACACTTGATTTAACATTCTTTAGTGGGATGAATGACGCGCTTGATATGTATCATTTCTCAGTTCGGTTTTTCGATTATGTAAGAGATGTGCGTTCCGGAAAAATTTCTGATTGGTCAAGGGAGCGTAATAGTAATCTACTGATGAAATACGGACTGGCTTTTGATGGTGAGAACGATTGGTATAAATTTTTGAAAACGGCGCAATGGCCACCTAGCTCCTACTCCGAACATAAGTAGTATTTTGATCTTGCAAATCGTGAAACTGATGAGGCAGAAAAAATACGTCAAACATAGAGCGGTAAAATTGTAGGCACAACCAATCTGTTAGCATTGCGTTGCCTGCACCCCATGTTGGTTTCCTTGCGAATATTCATGTGGAAAGTTTAGCGCAAAACCGCACCCCCATATCCCCTCACCTTGTTCCTCTCCTCCAAAGGAGAGGAGACGGTGTCTTGACCATAGAATTGTTTGATAAAGTGCACATATTCCCGTTGGCCCTTTTTACAGGTGTTTTAGTATTCACCGCGTTACAGAACATACCGATACATTGGAACGTGGTCTCCTCTCCTTTGGGGCTTTGAAGCTGGTTGGGCGTAGCCCAAATAATCGATCCTGTGAATCGATTGTAAGCGAAGAAGGCCACGGCAGTGGCGCGAGGAACAAGGTGCCCGCTGCGCCAGCGCCTGCGCGGCGAGAGGGGCAATATTGTGGAGGGCAAGCCTTTGTTTTATATAACTATTCCCAATTGCTTTTAAAATCTAATCCACGGGTTTGTTGGTGCGCATATAGTTCTTTCCATGAAATTGGATTTGATCGAAATTGACAAACTTTCTCCGCGCGGGCTTTATGTTTTGGCGGAGTTGCGGGCCGTGGTTGCCGTGCTTGTCTCCGTAATCAAGGCCGGAATTGGCAGTGCGCGGGAGGTGCGTAGTTATGCCTTTATGTTGGTGCAATACAGGAAAACCTTGCGCGAGCGGGCGCAGCACAACCAAAACCTCAAGATTAAAACCTGGGTGATGCAATGCCCCAAGCGGACGACCTGGGTGCGCAGTGTGATCGGCGAAGCCACCATAAGGCGCTGGATCATCCGGATGCGCGCCGCTTATTTTTCGCCCACAATGATGGGAAATGGTTTGCCGGAAGATGGGCGGGACAAAAAACCGGAAATTAAATACGGGCCGCGCACAATCAAGCCCTTTGCATTGGCCAAGCTGTCACAGGTTGAAAAACTGCTACCGTTCAGGCCGCGCTGGCCGCGCAATACCGGGCGGGCCGTTTCCCAGGACACCGGAAATTTGCGCCGTGGGTTGCCTTTAACAGGCTGCGGACATTCGGATAAAACGCAGCCGTCACGACCACCATGCCAGAAAGATCCTCGCCCACAAGAACCAGTCAGATTTTTCCCCTGCGAGCTTGGTGTAAATATCCTTGAACCAGAGAGTAAAGACAAAATCCAAAACCAAAAATATGTTGAAGCCCCACCCGCACAATTTGCCGAAAAGCTCAGTCCAGAAAAGCTAAATGGGCCACATACACGCTGCCTCCTGGATGCACGCCCCCTAGAACACCCACCCTGAACACATCGTCGCCACCATAAAATCCATGGCACACTATCCTTACTAAATTAGTATACTAATTTAGTAAGGATAGTGGCAGGTGGGATGCATGGGATAGCTAGATAATTAAACCCTAACTTGACGGCAATAAAATAATAACCTTGAGGGTTTGAACTTGGGGCAGACTTTGGCTATGGATGGTTCATTATTCGTAATTGCGGACAGATGACCCGTAAATGATAAAGGCCAGGCAGATAAAAACGAGAATACAATGACCCAAAATCCAAATGAAGACTTTTACCGGATCAAGAAACTGCCGCCCTATGTGTTTCAGGAGGTCAATGCCCTGAAGGCGAAATTGCGGGCGGGCGGGGCCGATATTATAGATTTTGGTTTTGGCAATCCCGATTTGCCGACCCCGCCCCATGTGATTGATAAATTGATCGAGACCGTCAAAAAACCGAACACAACCGGCTATTCTGTCTCCCGGGGTATATTGGGCTTGCGCCAAGCTTGTGCCCGTTATTATCAACGCCGCTTTGATGTCAGCCTTGATCCTGAAAGCGAGATTATCACCACCATCGGCTCCAAGGAAGGCTTTGCCAATCTGGCCCAGGCCATCACGGCGCCGGGCGATATTATTTATGCGCCGGATCCGTCCWRCCCGCTGCACGCTTACGGTTTCATTATTGCCGGCGCGGAAATCCAGGCCATCCCCGCCATTACGGCGGACGAATATTTGGCCGGGATTAAAGCCGCATTAGCAAAGGCTACCAAGCCTCCCTTGGCCATTGTTGTCTGTTTTCCGTCCAACCCGACCGGGCATGTGGCTGATCTGGATTTCTATGCGCAAATTGTCGAAATCGCCAAGCGGCACAATATTCTGGTGCTGTCAGATCTGGCCTATTCGGAAATTTATTTTACCGACCCGCCGCCGTCTATTTTCCAAATAGAAGGCGCCAGGGATATTGCCGTAGAGACCATTTCATTGTCCAAAACATATTCCATGGCTGGTTGGCGCATGGGCTTTGCCGTTGGCTCCAAACGTCTGATCGCCGCCTTGGCTCGGGTCAAATCATATCTCGATTATGGTGCCTTTACCCCCATACAAGTGGCCGCATGTGCAGCCCTCGACGGGCCGCAAGACTGCGTTGAGGACGCGCGCAATATTTATAAAGCCCGCCGGGATGTTTTGGTCGAAAGTTTTGGCCGGGCCGGTTGGGAGATAACCCCGCCGGACGCTTCCATGTTTGTTTGGGCAAAATTACCGCCCGCTTATACGGCGCTGGGGTCTTTGGAGTTCTCGAAACGCCTGATGACACAGGCTAGCGTTGCCGTTTCTCCGGGCGTGGGTTTTGGCGCGAACGGCGAGGGTTATGTGCGCATGGCGGTTGTCGAAAACGAGCAACGCATTCGCCAGGCCGCCCGAAATATCAAGTTGTTTTTGGCCTGATCTGTGCGGGTTATTGTGGTTTGGAGGGGGTCGGGATTGTGCCGGCCGGTTTGGTCTTGCGGCTACATTTGCCGTCAAAAAACGCGCCATTGGCTATGGTCAAATGATCTTGCACCAGGTCAGCCATAACATTGGCGGTTTCGGTCATTTCTATGGTATTTGCGTCGATTTTCCCGGTGACTTTCCCGCGGATCAGCACAGTGCCGGCAATGATTTTACCATTGACCGATCCTTGTTCGCCGATGGTCAATGTGGTGGCTTTGACATTGCCTTCCAACCGGCCTTCGATTTGCACGTCGCCGTCCGTGCTGATTTCGCCCGTCACAACCAGATCGCGGCTGAGAATGGACGGGGTGCTGGAGGGCGCTTTTGCTCGTGAAGACATGCCGGGCTTTTTAGCGGTTTCGACTGGTTTTCTCGGCGGTGTACTTGGTGACGGTTGGTTTTTACTGAACATATTGGCCGGCTTTCATGAATTTTTGCGGATTATAACTACGTTTTTCAAAGATGATTTCATAATGTAAATGGGTGGAAGTGGAACGTCCAGACGACCCCATGCCGGCAATTTTTTCCCCTTTTTCCACTCTCTGCCCGCGCTTGACATAGGTTTTTGCCAAATGGGCATAGCGGGTGACAAAGCCGTGGCCGTGGTCAAGTTCCACCACACGCCCGTATCCAGCCCGCCGCCCGGCAAATTTCACCTTGGCATCAGCAGTGGCCACAATGGGCGCAAGACGGTAGGAGGCCATATCCAGGCCGCTATGCATGGTCGGACGTTTGGTAAAGGGGTCTTTACGTGTGCCGTACACCGAAGTGGTGTAATTTTCCGCGTCAATTGGGTGAGCCAAAGGCACAGATGCCAACGCCGCCTCTAAGGCTTCGGTCTCGGCGACCCTGGCCTTGATGCTGTCGAGGCGGGGCAAAAATACATGGGTGCTGATGGCGGTTTTAGTGTCGTTTATTTCGATTAAAGGTCCGCCCATTCCGCCTGCGCCATTCTTCAGAATAGAATCGAGGGGCAGGCCTGTAGCCCTTAACACCGCACGCACATTTTCAATTTTGTCTTGGATTTTACGTTCGCCCTGATACAAAATTTTATTTTGGTCAAGTTCAAGATTAATCAGCGAAGCATCAATAATGGTTCCGGTCGCCATGCTGATTTGTTGGTTAAATTCAACCCGTGCCTGCCTGGGTATAATATCGCTGATCACCGGGGACATCAAAATTTCACTGGAGGCATATTTAGCCTGGTCAAGTTCTTCGGAGCCCGGCGCAATACCGCCTTTGGTGAGCATGCTGATAATGGTATTGTGTTTGTTTTCAAAATGCTTTGCCGCAAGTTCAAATTGCTCTTGTTGCTCGACCAGTAGGGTGCGCGCATCTTTTTCCTGAGCCTCAAGATCAACGAGATAACGCTCATATTGGGCTTTTTGCACCATCAATTCTTTTGAGGACGAGCGCAATGGGCTTTGCCCCCACAACACGGTGACAAAAGTAAATAAAAACCACAATGTCAGAAATGCACCTACCACGGCCATGAGTATTTGCGCCCGGGTTGACAGGATAAAATAGTTCACCTGACCGCCGGTTCTGTGGATGAACTGGCGTTCCGGGAACGTCTTTACAATGCGTTCACGCATATTTTTTCGTGACATGTCTAGCATAAATCCCCGAGTTTCAGGTGGTCTTTACTATAGGATAGAAGATTTAACAAGGTTACAAGAAAAAAATATTTCTGGGGGCGGGAATCCATGAAGATTTAATGTCCAGTTAATGTTCAGGCAGTGTTTGAGCCCTCAATCTTGATATAATGAGGCATGCATGCCTGCCAATTCTCTAGCTTTGGTGTTAAAAGGTGGCTTTAACACCCCTTTGTAATAGATCTTGAGCAAGGATTTAAAATAGATATCTGGGTCACGGTCTTCCCGTTGGCAAATATGGTAAAACCAACGGGTTCCGGCGGCCACATGGGCTATTTCCTCGCGGTAAATCACCTCTAATATGGCGGCGCTTTCCAAGTCTCCGACGTTTTTGAGCTTTTCGGTCATGGCGGGCGTAACATCCAAACCGCGAGCTTCTAGAACCATGGGAGCGACTGCCAGACGTGCGGCCAGATCATGGCAAGTGGTTTCGGCGGCTTGCCAGAGACCTTTATGGGCGGGCAGAGCCCCGTAAAAACTTCCCAGCTCTAACAAACGGTTTTCGATCATGGTAAAATGCCGGGCTTCATCGTCGCAGACCTGCACCCAGTCCGTAATAAATTCTCGGCGTTTGTCGTCTGAAATACGCGCATCACCGCCAAAGCGCGCCACCATGTCAGCGGCCAGATCTACGGCGTTAAATTCGATATGGGCAATGGCATGGAGCAAGGCGGTGCGCCCTTGCAAGCTGCCAAGTCGCCTGCGTTTGACGTGTCTGGGGTCAACAAGTTCCGGTTTTTCCGGCCGGCCCACCGATGTGGATATGACGGCACCGCTGTAGTTTACGGCCTTGTCCGCCTCCCCGTGCCAATAAGTTGCCATCTGGTGCGCCGCCGCAATTTTTTCGCCCACTGAAGACGCTTGTAAAACCTTTATGGCCATTTCTTGTAGTGACATGGTTTTATGTTACGGATTTGGCAAAGGCCAAAACCGCCTCGGCATGGTCTTTGACCCGTACTTTACGCCATATATTGAGGATTTTCCCGTCCGCCCCGATTAAGAAAGTCGAACGTTCAATGCCCATATATTCCCGGCCATAAAGCTTTTTCAACACCCAGACCCCGTAAGTTTCACTGGTTTTACCGTCGACGTCTGATGCCAATGTGATATTTAGATCATGTTTTGCTATGAATTTATCGTGACGATTGGTAGTATCTTTAGACATGCCAATTATAATCGCCCCAAGTGCAGCAAAGTCTTTTTTCAAAGCGCTAAACGATATAGCCTGGGTCGTACATCCCGGCGTCATATCTTTGGGATAGAAGTACAGGACAACCATGTTACCGCGTAAACTCGACAATGATATTTCCCCGCCGCCGTCGGTCGGCAAGGTGAAGTCCGGTGCTTGTTCTGCAATGTGCAGACCTCCATTGCTCATTTTATCCTCCGTATATTTGGTGGGGGACATATGAGCGAAAATACAACACAAGACAAGGTATTTGAGAAACCCCGGACAAGTGCGAAAACCTGGACGAAAAACGCATTAGGTTTTACCCAGGGTTTTATCAATAGTTTTATCAAAAATTCCAACAAAGGTTTTAACATTATTGGCCACGTTTTGATGGATGCGGGCAGTGTGGTTTTGTCATTAGCAATCTTGTGGTTGGGGGCGTTGGGTGTATTGATGAACCGCCCGTCCGTGGATTTACAATTCGTCAAACCCCATTATGAAAACTGGTTTTCACAGGCCTTTGACGGCACTACTGCCGATATAGAAACCTATTCCGCTCGTTGGATAGATGAACAGCGGCTGATAGAAATCCGGGCCAAAAATATTCGGGTGCGCCAACAAGGTGGGGCGGTACAAACTATCGAAGATGTACGCGGGCGGTTTAAAATTAAAAATAATGTATTTGCCGTGCCCGAAATTGTTAGCCTTAATATTGTCGGCGGCGCAATAACACTCATCCGCGAACAAGATGGGCGCATACAATTGGCTATGGGGAAACCGGAAACCGTCGAAAAAGTTGGGCCGTTATGGCAATCCGGCAAACAGGTATCTGGGCAAGGATCTGGGCAGGTATCTGGGCAAACTTCTGGCCGGAGTTTATTGGCGCAAATTGAAAAAGTTGCGGTTGCAAAAGCCGATTTATATATTGTCGATCATATTGACGGTCTTGATGTGCGTTTGACGGATCTGGACGGCGTGCTTTCTGCCGCCGGTGAAAGTATAATCGTGAACGCCAATGGCAGTCTTGTTTTGGACGACAGTTCTATAGCCCCGTTTAGTTTGAATATATCCACAAATATTGACAGGCAGGCCTATGAAATTGATCTTGCCATTAACAATTTTGTGCCCAACCAAATAGCACCAAAACGCGGATTTTTGGCCTTTATGGGCCTGCTGGAGGCTCCAGTTGATTTGGATGCCAATATTAAAGTTACGGCCAAAACTGGGCTGCAAGCCTTAAAATTTAATCTGGTCGCCGGGGCGGGACGGTTAAAAACCGGAAGCAGTTTCAAGCCTTTTTCCTATGCGCTTATTTTGGCAGATTTCAACCAACAGAACCAACAAATAACCATTGAAGCTCTAGAAATTGAAAGTGAAGCTCTCAATATTACCGCAGACGGTGTTTTGAATATACCTGGTGTAACCGCTCCGGATTTCATCAATAGTCCGATTGAATTTGACATCAATATTGGGGCCGCACGCCTTAATCCTGGCCGTAAATTTGACGGCCCGCTTTCCGTCAAACCAAGCTTGGCCACAGGCAGGTTTACCGCAAGAACGGGTGATGTGATTTTCGATAAATTACGGCTGGATTTTGGATCTTTCCAAACCAATTTATCCGCAGGATTGCGCCGCAATGGGCAAGGTGAACTTATCGGTGTTAGCGCAAATGGCGTTATAAACGGCACCATGAGCAAAACGCAATTATTGGGGTTTTGGCCCCACGGCTTTGCTTTGGGGGCGCGCAACTGGATTGTAAACTCCATGCGAGCCGGCGAAATTACCAATTTTAAAATTCATGCGGCAATCGACGAAAATGATATGGAAAACGGATTTATCGCCGATGACAACCTCAATATCCGCTATGATGTAAACGGCGGTGAAGTCCGGTATATGCGTAAAATGCCCTGGTTACGTCAAGCCAGAGGCACGGGAATATTGCGCGGTAACAGCTCGAAATTTTTCTTGACTACGGGCGTTGTTGACGGTCTTGAGGTTATGAGCGGCCATGTCAATATCCCGAAATTATTGCCTTACGGCGGTGATTTTACCATTGACATGAAGGGGAGCGGCACAGTAGCGGAAATGCTGCGGGTGACCAATTTCCCGCCGTTTGAATTTGCCAGAAAATACGGTATAGAGCCGCAAAAATTTGGCGGGGCGGGGGATGTCAATATTCATATTATCCGGCCGCTACTCGTACATTTTGACCAAAGCCGTATTCTTTATGAACTCGACGGAAAATTTACCGGGGTCAATATTCCGGTCGGCATTGGCGGGTTTGCCCTTAATGACGGCACACTATCTCTAAAGGCAGACAAGCAGGCTATCTCCTTGTCCGGGCCCATAAAACTTGGCCAATGGCAGACAAGGCTGGATTGGAAAAAACCGCTTTTAATTGCCAATACGCCGGCAAAATACACCCTGTCGGGCGTCATAAAYCGGGACGATCTTGATGCTTTCGGGATCGGTTTGCGCCGACATTTTGGCGGCATAATAGGAGTGCTCATTCAGGGCGAGGGGGATGGTTTGAAGGTACAGCAGGCCGATATAATTGCCAATTTTAAGGAGGCTGATCTCAACATTGGTAATTTGTGGGCCAAACCTAAAGGCGTAGACGGCAGGCTCAGTGCGCGTCTGGTATTGGGGCAAAACGGCGGCGGCGCATTGGATAATATCCAGCTAAAATCTGCCGGGCTGCATATTGAGGGCTCGGCTTCCATTGCCGAGAACTTCAAGCTGGAGACCATGGATTTCCCCATTGCTAAAATCGACGGATTTATTGATGCACAGGTTTTGGCAAAACCGACCGATGACGGGGTTTTGTCTTTGGCTTTGTCTGGCAATTATCTGAATATAGAAACATGGGTTAAACGCGCATTTAAGACCCAAAGCGGCACATTGGCGGCCCCCGTTAAACTAACGGCAAAGCTGAACACAATATCTTTGCAGGACCATTATCAACTTAAGAATGCGACGGCCCTGTTCGATTATTCCGGTGGCAGTGTGAGCCACGCCCTCTTGCAAGGTACAATACAGACAGGAGAGACAGGAGAGGCGGGAGAGTTTTTTGCGCAAATCAAGGGCGCTGATACTTTGGCCCGAAGGGAAGTGCAGGTAAAAATTCCGAATGCAGGCAAGGCTGCGCTGACATTTCTGGGCCTGGACGCCATCACCGGCGGACAATTGCAAATCGACGGCTTCCTCCCCCCGAGCGGCGACAAGGGCGGCTTGTCCGGGCACGTGAATTTGACCGATTTTACCTTGGCCCGCGCGCCTGTGTTTACACAAATTCTATCCCTCGCCTCTTTGCAAGGCCTGGCGGACACTTTGGGCGGTGCTGGGTTGAAGTTCAACCAGCTTGAGATGAATTTTGCCCTTAAGGACGGCGTGCTTAAAATTCGAGACGGACGCGCTTCTGGCCCGGCTTTGGGTCTGACAGGCGAGGGCGATATTTCCGTAGCTGAAAGCCGTTTGGATTTTAGCGGCGTATTGGTACCGTCCTATACGGTCAATTCTATTTTGGCGGATGTGCCGGTCTTGGGCGGGATTGTAACCGGCAAAAAAGGAGAGGGTATGTTCGCCCTAAACTACACCGTCAAAGGCCCGTTCAAGAAAACCAGGATCAATGTCAATCCGCTCTCGGCCTTAACGCCGGGTTTCCTGCGCCGGATATTTGATGTTAAACGCGAGGCCATAGACGACCCGGATGTGGCAGACCTCATTAAAGAGCAAAAATTGGAAAGCAAAAATGAATAGGCATTTGCCAGCTTGCCGCACGGCTTGCGCTTGTATATAGCGAGCCTAAACTTAAGAAGAGACCATTATGCACGATATTAAAGCCATACGGCAAAACCCCGAAATCTATGACAAAGCTTGGGCCAGGCGCGGGTTAGAGCCGCAAACAATTACCATTCTCGACAAAGACAAATTGGTGCGCCGTGCCTTGCAGGTGCAGCAAGAAGCCGAAGCCGCCCGCAACAAAGCTTCCAAGCAAATTGGTGCGGCCATGGGACGCGGTGACAAGGAGGCGGCGGAAACGCTCAAGACCGAAGTGGCCGGCGCCAAGAACGTCATTGCCATGATGGGCGAGCAGATCGACGCGGAAAAAACCGTGCTAAACGATTTGCTGGCGGCGCTGCCCAACCTACCATTTGATGATGTGCCGGACGGGGCGGACGAAGACGCTAATGTTGATATCCGCAAGCACGGCACACCGCGCACATTCGACTTCACCCCCAAAGCCCATGATGATCTCGGCGAGGCTTTAGAGATGATGGATTTCGAGACGGCGGCTAAAATGAGCGGCTCACGCTTTGTGGTTTTAAGCGGCAAATTGGCCCGTATGGATAGGGCGTTATCGGCATTTATGTTGGACATCCAGACCGAGGAAAACGGCTATACCGAACATGTGCCGCCGTTTCTGGTCTGGCCACAAGCCTTGTTTGGCACGGCGCAATTGCCAAAATTTGAAGATGACCAGTTCAAGACAACCACCGGGCATTATCTGATCCCGACCGCCGAAGTCTCCTTGACCAATATTGTGCGCGAAAGCATCATAGACGCCGACACATTGCCCCTGCGCATGACCGCCCATACCCCGTGTTTTCGCTCCGAAGCTGGCTCTGCCGGGCGAGATACCAAAGGCATGATCCGCCAGCACCAGTTTAACAAAGTTGAGCTTGTGTCTATTGTCAAACCCGAAGACAGTGCGGCTGAACACGAACGCATGCTTGGCTGCGCCGAGGAAATTCTGCGGCGGCTGGAACTGCCCTATAAGGTCATTGAATTATGTACGGGGGATTTGGGGTTCGGGGCGCGTAAAACCTATGATTTGGAAGTCTGGCTGCCAAGCCAAAACACCTACCGCGAAATCTCCAGCATTTCCAATTGCGGGGATTTTCAGGCCAGACGCATGAATGCCCGCTATAAACACGCCGAAAAAGACAACCGTTTTGTCCATACCCTGAACGGCTCTGGTTTGGCGGTTGGCCGGACATTGGTGGCGGTGCTGGAAAACTTCCAAAACCAAGACGGTAGTATCACAATACCGGACGCGCTCTTGCCCTATATGGGCGGCGTCAAGGTGATCAAATAAATGCGTATTTTGTTGACCAATGACGATGGGGTTGACGCGACCGGACTTGGCGTTCTCAAGAAAATCGCCTTATCCATAAGCGACGATGTCTGGACCGTTGCCCCGGCCACCGAGCAATCCGCGGCCTCTCGCGGGGTTAGTCTGCACAACCCGGTCTTTGCCCGAAAATTGTCCGATAAAACCTATTCCGTTTCCGGCACTCCGACCGATTGCGTCATCGTTGCCCTGCGCGAAATCATGGCCGATAATCCGCCGGATTTATTGCTTTCAGGCGTCAATAGAGGCCAGAACATAGCCGAGGACATTGGCTTTTCCGGGACGGTAGCCGGCGCATTACAAGGCATGCAAATGGGAGTTCCGTCCATATCCCTGTCCCAGGCACGCGGGTTCGACACCTATAATAACGGCAAGGCTAATTGGGAAACCGCTTTGAAACACGGGCCTTTGGTTTTGAAGAAATTGCTGGCAGGCGCTTGGCCCAAACATGTAATTTTGAATGTCAATTTTCCGGATGTCAAAACCGATAAAATATCCGGCATACACATCACCCGCCAAGGCCGGCGAGATTTCGAGATGAGCAATATTGACAAGCGCACCCATCCACGCGGCGGCCATTATTATTGGCTGACCTATAAGGGCGGCATGTCCGACCCGCACCCCGGGACGGATCTGCGGGCCATTTATGACGGTTTYATCARCGTCACCCCGATCCAYATTGACCACACYCATTTTGAAACCGTCGCCAAATTGTCATCTGTTTTCGAGGACTAAACATGTCGTTTATTGAGCCTGGCCTGTTTGATATGATTGTCCGGCTTCGGGGTCGCGGTATTTCCGACAATAATGTGCTGCGCGCTATGGAGCAGGTCAAACGTTCCGAATTCGTGCCCGATGATCTGGTGCCCCAAAGTTATGACGAAAAGCCCTTGCCGCTTCCGTGCGGGCAAAGTCTGACATCTCCCATGACCACAGCCATATTGTGCCAGACACTGGATGTCAGGCCGACGCACAAGGTTTTACTGATCGGGGTGGGCAGCGGTTATTCTTCGGCCATATTGGCTAAAATGTGCAAGCGGGTTTACGCAGTTGAGCGCTATAAAACTTTGGTGGAATACGCAGAAAAACGGTTGCATAAACAAGCGGCCCGCGTGGTGCTTAGGCACGCAGATGGTCGCCTTGGTTGGCGCGGGCAAGCACCATTTGATCGCATATTGATCACGGCAGATGTGCGGGTGATCCCCACGGCTCTGCAAAATCAACTGACGCCGGATGGTCTTATTGTGGCCGTGATAGACGGTATGCTGACAAGTGCGAAACTTGAGGGCAAAAAGCTAAAAGAAACCCCGGTCCTGCCCCTTGACCTCCCGGCAATGGAAGCCGGGAAAGCCAAAGCGACGTGATAATCCATGTGAAAAACATGTCGGCATAATCTTAACAATTCCTTTACCATAAAACCCGACAATCTTGGCTAGAATCTCACATTTGGTGACTTTTGGAGGCTATTATGATTTGTCGTATTTTAACTGTAACCACCGCTTTGACAATTTTGTCGATGCCAGCATTTGCACAAACCACCACTGTGCGCGAAGCCGTACCGGCACAAAAGCAAACCATCACGGCAGGCTCACCGCAAGACCTGGTCTTGCAAGAGGACATCCGCAAAGTCCGGGCTTTTAATGCTCAGGCGAAAGCCCGTACTCGCGCACCCAACACCTATACTGGCCGTAAGATTGAACTGTTTAAGCCCTCTACGACCATCACCTATACCACGGCCAGCGGCGCCCGTATTGCCGTGGTACCGACGACGATTACCGAGCGCAAGCCCGCCGTCGGCTATACCCGTATTCACCGGGTTGTGGAGGGGGATACCCTGTACAATCTGGCCACACGTAATTGCGCCTTGGTGACGGACATCCAGAGCCAAAACGCCCTTGGTGACAGCAATATCCGGGTCGGTCAGGTCTTGACCTTACCAACCAGCAAATGCGGGGCGAAAACAACCGCTGTCATTAGCCAAACCCGTTCTGATACTGGTGTTGTGCGCAGGGTTATGCCCATCCAAACTGGCATTTCAGTGCGGCCAGGGGATATATATGCGGTTCTGCCCAAAGACACCCTGTACAGCATCGGCAAACGCTATTGCGTTAAAGCCGACGCATTGGCCGCGTTTAACGGTTTAGACAATAAAATCGCTATCCAGCCCGGACAACGTTTACGCTTGCCCAGCAATGCTTGTATTAAATAAAGCAATGCCCGCATAAAATAATCACCGGGTTTTGCGTTAATCACATTGCAAAATTTGTAACCATGCCTATATAGTCTTGCAATAACGGCTTTCTAAGAGCTCAATTATCGGGACACATCTATGTTAAATATTCTCATGCAATCAAATACAGGCGGTTCGGGCGTTGGCTTGATCGGGCAATTGCTACCATTTATTCTTATCGGCTTTGTTTTTTACTTCCTGCTGATCCGGCCACAAAATAAACGCATGAAAGAACATAAAGCCATGTTGGCGGCGGTAACACGCGGCGACACCGTGGTGACAAGCGGTGGTCTTGTAGGCAAAGTTGTAAAAGTCACCGACGACGAGCTGACAATAGATGCCGGCAGCGGTGTTAAATTAAAGGTGATGAAGCACATGCTCAACGATGTGCGCAACAAAACCGTGGCCGCCAATGACAGCGAAAAAAAGAAATAACCGCTAGCCACTTACCCTTATTAGCAGGTAGCAGGATAAATTCATGAAGCCTCAACATTGGAAAATCTTTCTGATATTAGGGGCCATGATTGTCGGTGCCAGCTTGGTGGTGCCGAAAGCCTTGCGCAAAAATGTTGCCCTTGCCGAGACCGGAAAACCACAAACCTTATCACTGGCACAAAGCGCACAAGAGGATGAGCGCCAAAACAATTCAGGCATCCAGTTTGGTTTTCACGAAGTTGCCCGCACAACTCCACTGGTTATCCAGTTATGCGTAGAGGAAGATCAGTGCCCGCTTGGCAGTGTGGCTTACCCGCAGAAACGGGACGGCAGCTATTTGATGGTCAAAACCCGCAAAATCGTCACGGGTGCCGATTTGAAAAGTGCCAATGAAGGCCTGCACCCCACGAACAATTACCCGATTGTAAATTTCGTCTTTAATGAACACGGCGCGAAAAAACTCTGCGAGTTTACCGCTAACCATATTGGCAAACCCTTTGCCGTTGTACTTGACGGAGAAATCATCACCGCGCCCAATATTAACGGTGCCATATGCGGTGGGCGCGGGTTTGTCGAGGGTGATTTTACCATGAAAGAGGCTGAGGATTTAGCCCGGTCTCTGAACGCGGGAACCCGACCAACCAAAATGCGGGTGGTGCAGTAATCGCAAAATTTATTGGGATGTGGTGAACACACATATTTTAACCCCACACCCGCTCATACCCAGCTTGACTGGGTATCCAGCGAATAAAGAGCGAGCAAGCTCGCACATTTTTGTTTGGACTGGATACCCGCTTTCGCGGGAATGAGCGGGGTTTGGGGGAAGTTGAGTAATCACAATTAAATGTTCAATGCTCGCCAAGCTACAAAAATAAGTTTGCACCTGCGCCCAAACCCATTATGAATACGCACCAATTGTGCGGCGCGTATTTGCCAAACTCACACCTAGATAAAAGGAAATGCAATGTTGCATTTTTCACGTTGGAAAATAACTCTAATCCTTGGAGCCATCATGCTGGGCTTGCTATTTGCAATCCCCAATGTCTTGCCCAAAAATGTCAGGGATAACCTGCCGGGCTTTCTCCCAAGCCAAACCCTTAACCTTGGCCTTGATTTACAAGGCGGGGCGCATTTATTGCTGGAGGTTGACCTTAAAGACGGTCTCGAAAAAACCCTCAGATCCGAACTGGCCGGACTTAGGGCGGCCCTGCGCGAAGAACGGATTAGCGCCACCATACGTAATCGGGACGACGCCATATTCGTGAATTTCAAAAACGCGGACGACGCACAAACTGGTGCCGCCATATTGCGCAAGCAATCCGTAACAGTGGACAGCAGTGTGATTGGCGGCGGCGGAAAAACCCTGATCATTCAAAAGCTTGACGAGTTGCATTACAAGGTCACAGTGTCTAACGAGTTCATTGAATATATCAGCAACCGCACCATCGCCCAGTCCATTCAGGTCTTGCGCAAACGTATTGACCCCACCGGCACAACCGAAATGACTTTGGCCAAAGAAGGCTCGGAGCGGATTTTATTGCAAGTGCCCGGCGCCAAAGATGTGGACGAAATTAAAGACCGCATTCGCCAAACTGCCAAACTTGGCTTTCATGAAGTGGTCAGAACCGATCCGGTTGTGCTTGATTTATGCGTCCGGGATGGCCGTTGTCCGCTTGGCAGTGTGGCTTATCCGCAAAAAAGAGATGGCAGTTATTTGATGGTCAAAACCCGCGAAATCGTCACCGGTGCCGACTTGAAAAGCGCCAATGAAGGTCTGCACCCCACCAACAATTACCCGATTGTAAATTTCAGATATAATGCGCGCGGTGCCAAGAAGTTTTGTGATTTTACCGCCACCCATGTGGGCGAACCTTTCGCAGTTGTATTGGACGGAGAGATTATCACCGCCCCCAATATCAACACGGCAATTTGTGGCGGTAGCGGTTTTATCGAGGGCAGCTTTACAATGGAAAGTGCGCGCGAATTATCTTTGCTCCTAAATGCTGGCGCATTGCCGGCCAAGCTGAACATTGCCGAGGAACGCACTGTCGGGCCGGAGCTCGGCGCTGATTCTATTGCAGCGGGCAAAATTGCTTCGGTCATCGGGCTTGGCGGTGTGTTCATATTCATGTGGATGATTTACGGGCTGCGCTTTGGTACATTCGCCAATATCGCCTTGGCCACCAATATTGTGTTGATCACAGGGGCTTTGTCCTTGATGGGCGCGACATTGACCTTGCCGGGTATTGCCGGGATTATCTTGACGATCGGGATGGCGGTGGATGCCAATGTGTTGATCTTTGAACGTATCCG
The DNA here is from genome assembly GCA_002733385.1 of Robiginitomaculum sp. Lineage (GTDB taxonomy): Bacteria > Pseudomonadota > Alphaproteobacteria > Caulobacterales > Maricaulaceae > Robiginitomaculum_A. Next base: position 60,008 of record NVVO01000003.1, on the reverse strand, counting down.
CGAAGAAACCCGTAATGGACGCGGGCCGATTAATGCCATTGATACCGGTTATAGATTATCTCTAGCCCCCATTCTTGATGCCAATATCACCACATTGATTGCGGCTTTGACGTTGTATTTCGTTGGCTCAGGCCCCATTCGCGGCTTCGCGGTGACCTTGTCCATCGGCATTGTCATGTCCGTATTTACCGCCATTGTTGTTGCAAGGCTGATGACCTCCACATGGTTACGTCGTGCACGTCCCAAAAAATTACCCATATAGGTGAGTTATGTTTGATATTGCTTTAGTTCGTTTTTTACCATCCGATACCCGGATAAAATTTATCTCCCTGCGCTGGGTGGCTATGGTGTTGTCGCTACTCGGCATTATTGGGTCAATATATATATTCTCTACAAAAAACCTCAATTACGGTCTTGATTTCAAAGGCGGCACGGTGTGGGAATTTCATCTTGACCAAGACCCGACCAATGCCGATCTGGACGCATTTCGCCAACTTGGCCCAGAATTGAACCTGGGCGAACTGGCCATCCAGACCATTGCTCAGGCTGGTGATAAAGCGCAAGCCATTCGCTTGTCCGTCCCCAAACAGTCTGCGCTGGAAGGGGATGACAATGATGACAGGGCCCAGCAATTGGCGCTGGAATCCGTCCGGGCCGCCGTTATTAACCTATACCCCGAAGTATCCAAGTTGGAAAACACTTTAAGTGTTCAGGTTCTCGGCACCAAGGTTTCCGGCGAACTTAAAGTCAAAGGGGCGATGGCGGTTATCTTGGCTTTGATCATGGTGCTCCTCTATATTTGGGTTCGGTTCGAATGGCAATTTGGCTTAGGGGCGGTGATCGCGCTGGCCCATGATGTGATTTTGACCATCGGGGTATTTTCCTTGACGGCGCTGGAGTTTAATCTGTCCATTGTGGCGGCGATTTTGACCATTGTCGGCTATTCGCTTAATGATACGGTAATCGTCTATGACCGCATCCGCGAAAATCTGCGCAAGTATAAGAAAAAGCCGCTGGAGGATGTGTTGAATTTATCGATCAATGATACTTTGTCGCGGACAATTATGACATCGTTCACCACATTGCTGGCTTTGACGGCGCTGTATATCTGGGGCGGGCCTGGTCTTAACGGCTTTGCCTTTGCCATGATCTGGGGCGTGTTTGTCGGAACCTATTCCTCCGTTTTCGTCGCCTCGCCTGTGCTGTTATTGCTGGGCGTAAACAAAGCCAGATTGCAGAAATAGCCGGGTTTTGTAGGGTGGATTAGCGCCTTTTTGCGCGTAATCCACCCTACAGGGGTTTAAGTTTTCTAACCCCATGATTTGATATTTTAAGCACGGCGCGTTCCCGTATTCGCGGCGCACTTACTGGCCCTATGACCGCGCTTGGTGTTGAATTTGGGTTGTCGCCTGCAAAATAATATCGCCCGTCCTCAACCCGCTCAAGCCGTTTGATGATCCGGCCCAAATCCGTATGTTCAACCACATAAATAAACCCCGGCCGTAATGACCGGGGTCGGATTGTGAGAACATAATCACCGCCGTTCAAGGTTGGAGACATGCTGTCACCAATGACTTTGATCAGGCGCATTTTTGGTTATAAGTCTGGCGTAACCACTTCCAGAGCTGGCGCGTAGGGCGCAGTGACCCGCTTGGTTTTAACGCCTTTAATCTTCCAGAACATTTCGGCAAACTCGTTAACCAATTCCACCAATGCCAAAGCGTCTTCGCGGTGCAAGTCCTGCTTGCAGGCACTGGCTTTCATCATGATATTGTGGCTTAGCTCATGGGCTTGTTGTTTCAAGATATCGCCTTTGATAAAATCGCCCCAGATGATGCGGATTTCGTGCTTGACCGCTTCGGCCTGTTTTTCTTTTTCGGCCGTATTGCGGGCGATTTTCATAKCGGTTTGGACGCTCATGTCTTTGCTGTCGATATCCAGCAATATGTCCATTTGGCGTACAACGGATAGCGCGTGATATAATGCCGGGCCGGTATCATATATCCCGCACGGAATATCACAATGGGCCGAGGCGGTCGGAATTTTGGCGTCGAGTTGTGTGCGTATTTTATCGTACATAAAGGTCTCCTATGAATGTTTAAAGCCGTTATAGACCAAGCTTTGCACGAATGCCAACCGGTTTCACGACTTATTTACCCGTCTTGTTTACCCGTCTTGTTTACCCGCCTTAACGTCAAATTTATCCGCCCGCCCTTTGGCACCAAACTACTTTGACCGTAGAAAACTTTATCAATACCGTGATAGCATTGACGAGCCGCGCCTGCCAGCACCACCACATCACCGCTAGACAGTTTAAGCGCGTGGGTTTTACCGCCGCGTTTGGGGCCGCCCAATCTGTACCGTGCCGGATCGCCGAGCGAGATCGAAACTATGGGTGCGCCCAGATCATGCTCGTCCCTGTCCACATGCATGCCCATTTTATTACCCTCCCTATACCAGTTGATCAAACAGGCYTCGGGCGGGGCAGGGTGGTTGGTCAAATCGTCCCAAATATCCAACAGCATTTTCGGCATGGCGGGCCAGGCTTTGCCGGTTTTGGGGTGTAAGGCTTCGTAGCGGTAGCCCTTAATGTCCGCCACCCAACCCAGCGGCCCGAAATTACTGCCGGCTACCGAAATTGGCTGTCCGGTGCGCGGCATTCTACCTTGGAAGAACGGCGCATCGCCGCGCACCGCTTCGGTCACATGGGCCAATAAATCCACCTGAGCAGGCCTGTCAAAATATTCAGGATAATAGGCGAATCCGTCTGGAAGTTGGTTTGTCATAGGGAAAGGTTACAAAAAATAACCGTTTTAAGCAAATAATCACGCCAATTTCAGCAAAATTCTGCAAAAACCCTTGCAGGTGCGAATCCAGGCCCCATATGGGCGCTAACGGGTACACTATGCCCATATTATTCAATTTCGCGGCCCAGTCACAATAAGGACATATTACGCCGCCCATTAAGGAGAAACATTATGGCTAAAGTCATTGGTATTGATCTGGGAACCACCAATTCCTGTGTCGCGGTTATGGACGGCGACAAGCCTCGGGTTATCGAGAACGCTGAAGGCCAGCGCACCACCCCTTCCGTGGTTGCCTATACAGAAAGCGGCGAACGCTTGGTCGGCCAACCGGCCAGACGCCAAGCCGTCACCAACCCTGAACATACATATTTTGCCGTCAAACGGCTCATCGGTCGGCCCTTTACGGACCCGCTGGTAAAAAAGGACGCTAAATTAGTGCCTTTCGAAATTGTCAAAGGCGGTACGGGCGACGCCTATATTAAAGGCCGCGACAAAAACTTCTCCCCAGCGGAAATTTCAGCGGTTATTTTGCAAAAAATGAAAGAAACGGCAGAAGCTTTCCTGGACGAAAAAGTTACACAAGCCGTAATCACCGTACCCGCCTATTTTAACGACGCCCAACGCCAAGCCACCAAAGACGCGGGCAAAATCGCTGGCCTCGAAGTCTTGCGCATCATCAATGAGCCAACCGCTGCGGCGCTGGCTTACGGCATGAACAAGGAAGACGGCAAAACCATCGCGGTTTATGATTTGGGCGGCGGTACGTTCGATGTGTCTATATTGGAAATCGGCGACGGCGTGTTTGAAGTGAAAGCCACCAACGGCGATACATTCCTCGGCGGTGAAGATTTCGATATGCGTATTGTCGAATATTTCTCGGACGAGTTCAAAAAAGAAAACGGYATTGATYTGAAATCMGATAAAYTGGCYCTSCARCGTCTKCGCGAAGAAGCGGAAAAAGCCAARAAAGAATTGTCCACTGCSACMAGCTATGARGTYAATCTACCGTTYATTACGGCGGACGCATCTGGCCCSAARCATYTGACCATGAAATTGACCCGCGCCAAATTGGAAGCTCTGGTTGACGATTTGATCAAACGCTCCATCGCGCCGTGCAAAAAGGCCTTGGCAGACGCTGGGCTAAAAGCGGCGGATATTGATGATGTGGTTTTGGTCGGCGGCATGACCCGTATGCCAAAAGTACAAGAAGCAGTCACGAAATTCTTTGGCAAGAAACCTCATAAGGGTGTCAACCCGGACGRGGTTGTGGCCATGGGCGCGGCCATTCAGGCGGGTGTTTTGCAAGGCGATGTTAAAGACGTATTGCTCCTGGACGTGACGCCCTTATCCCTCGGTATCGAAACCGAAGGCGGTGTGTTCACCCGCATGATCGACCGCAACACCACCATCCCGACCAAGAAATCGCAAGTGTATTCCACCGCCGCAGACRACCAGTCCGCCGTGACCATTCGTGTCTCACAAGGCGAGCGCGAAATGGCGGCAGACAATAAACTTCTGGGTCAATTTGATCTGGTCGGTATTCCCCCGGCTCCGCGCGGCCTACCGCAAATCGAGGTTACCTTTGACATTGATGCCAACGGTATTGTCAATGTGTCGGCCAAAGATAGCGCCACAGGTAAGGAACAACAAATCCGCATTCAAGCCAGCGGCGGTTTGTCTGACGCTGATATTGAAGAAATGGTCAAAGATGCTGAACGCAATGCCGACAGTGACAAAGAACGTCGGTCTTTAGCCGAAGCTAAAAACCAGGCCGAAGGTCTGGCCCACAAGGCCGAGAAAGACCTGGAAGAACACGGCGATAAAATCGAGGAAGAAGACCGCGAGAACATCAAAACCCTGATCACGGAAGTCCGCGAATTGGCCGAAAGCGACGAGACAGAACAGATCAACGAAAAGTCCGCCGAGCTCACTGCCGCCGTCATGAAAATGGGTGAAGCCATTTACAAAGACGCCGGCGCGGCAGAAGATGGTGCGGATGCCCCGGAAGCCACAGCTGATGCGAGCGACGACGACGAAGATATCGTCGACGCCGAGTTCGAGGATGTCGACGAAGACAAGTCGTAATTTTGAGCCTGTGCTCTCAGCCTCACTGAAAATTTATAACTTTTCTTCCCCCGTTGTTACGGGGGAAGTGGGCGCTCTTGCGCTCGATGGGGGCGCGCACTCTTGTGCGCTATTCAACTTGCGCAATCCACCTTACCATCGTATCGACGCGACCTCTTGGGAGTGCCCTCTTGGTGCAAGAGCGTCGACCCCCATCCCCCCTGCGGGGTACTTCCCCCGCAAGAGGCAGAGGAAGAAATGACCCGCACTCTGTCCCCAAAATTTGGCCACTACGCCCTGCCCGCAAACCGCGAAACAATCCGCCGCAAGGCTGACACTATGCCCGACACCAAGTTCGGGCATTTAGCTATTTCCGCGCTTCGGAAACTGGCATTTCGCGGACGACATGGCCCGTTTGACATCACCATCATGCCAGGTGTTAATGCCCGGCTTTATCCGCGCTCCAACCGTTGCGAAAAACGGGCCTTTGCCGGGGTGCAAATATGGGACGCGGTTGAGCGGCAAGCTTTGAGCAGTGCTTTTGATGTCAGCACTTCTGCGCCGTTTATTTTTATGGATGTGGGGGCCAATGTCGGCTTGTACAGTTTGATCTTGGCCGCCCATGCGGAGGCACAGAACAAACCCATACGCATTCTTGCTTTTGAACCCGACCCGGTAAATAGAGCCAGATTTGAATTTAATATCAAAGCGTCAAATGCCGACATCGAGGTTCTACCCTACGCCGTCTCCGACGAAGCGGGCGAGGGTTATATGGGCGGCGGCGATAGCAATCGGGGCGAAGTCCGCCTAAGTGAAAACGACGACAACCCCAAAGTACAAATCAAAACCCTGTACGGGGTTTGCAAAACTGAGAAACTAACCCATATAGACGCCATGAAAGTGGATATTGAGGGACATGACGAGCGGGCCTTGCGGGCGTTTTTTAACGCCGCGCCAAACACGCTATGGCCACACCTGCTTATTTTAGAGACCGGGAGAGCCCATAGCACTTTACAAGCAACATCCCTGCTTGAGATGTGCACCGCACACGGCTACACAATCACCAAACGCGCCGGAATCAATTCGGTGCTACACTTGAACAAAAAACCATAAGAGGGCCGGATGGCAACGAAACGCGATTATTATGAAGTGTTGGGCTGTGTCAAAACGGCGGACGGTAAAACATTAAAAACCGCCTACCGCAAATTGGCTATGGAATACCATCCCGACCGCAACCCGGACAACCCGGACGCGGAAAGCCAATTCAAAGAGATCAACGAAGCCTATTCCATTTTGTCCGACGACCAAAAACGCGCCGCCTATGACCGCATGGGCCACTCAGCCTTTGGCCAAAGCGGCGGCGGCCAGGGCGGTGGGTTCCACGATTTTTCCGATATCTTTTCGCAAATATTTGGCCAGCAAGGCGGCGGGTTCGGCGATAWGTTTGGCAGTGGTGGCCGAGGAGGCCGGCGGGCCGTGCGCGGATCCGATTTGCGCTACGAGATGGAAATCTCTCTGGAAGAAGCRTTCGCGGGCAAAGACCTTGAGATAAAAGTGCCGATTTCCGAAGACTGTCACGGTTGCGACGGAACTGGTGCCGCCGAAGGAGCCGAGGTCGAGACCTGCTCCACCTGCGCAGGCCAAGGCAAGGTGCGCACCCAGCAAGGATTTTTCACCATGGAGCGCCCATGCCCGCGTTGTGGCGGTCAGGGCGAATATGTCTCCGACCCGTGCCGCACCTGTGACGGCACCGCGCAAGTGCGGGTCGAGACCACGCTGGAGGTCAAYATYCCGGCMGGSGTCGAAGACGGYACACGKATMCGCCTAAGCGGYCAAGGCGACGCCGCSCMMAAAGCYKCCGGSCCSGGWAGYACRCGCGGYGATYTSTATATTTTCATCTCYGTCGCMCCYCATGABTTGTTCGAVCGCGACGGGGCCAATTTVTTTTGCCAAACCCATGTVCCCATGACCTGCGCGGCGCTGGGCGGTGAAGTTGAAATCCCGACCATTGACGGCGGCCGCACCAAGGTCAAAATTCCCCAAGGCTCCCAATCAGGACGCCGTATGCGCCTGCGCGGCAAAGGCATGAGCGCACTRCGCTCSAACATGCGCGGCGATATGTATGTTGAATTGACGGTTGAAACTCCCAGCGGACTTAATGCCCGCCAGCGCGAACTCCTGGAAGAATTTCGCAAGGAAGGCGGCGACGAAACCTGCTCCCCCGCCTCGTCAGGTTTTTTGGACAAGGCCAAACGGTTTTGGGACGGCTTGGTGGATTAGCAATAGTTTCCACAAAGTCTGAAATGCCTAGCGCGGTTAAACCTACAGGCTATAGTGCGCAGTATGAATGATGATTTGACAAAGGCTAACATAAAGAAACATGGTGGGCGGTTTGTGATTTACATGTCGCTGGCTGCTTTCGGGTTTATGTCCATTGTGTTGGTTATACTACGATTGTCCGATACACTTTTTGTAGGTAATATGCCTAGGCTTTCGCCCGAAGAAGTAGTCTTGGCCACTTCTTTAACGATCGGCCCCGGTTTGGCAACGGCCATTGCGTCATATATCTGCTGGCGTATAATAATGAAAGATGAGATTACGCGCCGAAAGGCTACAAGATGTGGACGCCGGTCAGTTTATCTTGCCTATCCAATCTATGCGTTGATTCTTACCTTTACTTTGCTTGTGGTAAGCCCGGGCGTTTATTGGTCTAGCCGGGGGGATTTTTTATTAATGATACCCGCCGTTATCGCGCTCTTTACCTTGTATGGTTTCCTGCTCACAGCTATCATAGCTATACCAATCGGGCATTATATCGGTGTAATGGYAACGCCTGTAACCTTTGAAGACAAACTCACAGCCTATCGCAAGAAAAAATGTGCGAAACGGCTTTAGGTTTGGGGGAAAATGCAAAGGCATGAATAGCACCGAAAATACGCAGTTTGTCTGTTGGCAAAAAACCGAATAAAATTGTCGATTTGCCTTTTCTCATACGTCTCCTCTATACTAGCACTTATAGAAAGGACTAAATTATGAAATATATGTTATTGATTTACGGAGCGGAGGGCGCAGCGCCTGTGCCGGGGTCGCCGGAGTTTGAGCCATTTATGCAAGGTTATATGGAGATTAGTCAGGAAATGACCAAGGATGGGGCTATGATTKSMKSYSWKSKSKTKCAAGNYSSSYWTAYKSSYTCRMSYMYSMWWGTKMGMRMMGRMAWMAMMWTSMCYYSYKMCRGMMYRKTWRSRKRWWYYWWGGAAATGATGGGCGGATTTTACCTGATTGATTGCGACAATCTTGATCAGGCGATTGCCTACGCCGCAAAAATTCCGTCTGCGACTTACGGCTCTATCGAGATTAGGCCAGTGATGGATTACGAGCAATAAATTTGCCGTCCCGAGCTGACGTAAACGCGGAAATCGAACGTGTACTACGCGCACATCAGGGCCGCTTAATCGCGGCTCTGAGCACCAGGTTTCGCGACATTGGATTGGCCGAAGATGTGTTGCAGGACGCGGTAACGGCGGCACTAAACCATTGGCCAAAAAAAGGCATACCTCACAACCCACAAGGTTGGCTGTTCCAAACCGCAAAGCGCAAAGCCATAGACCGTTTCAGACGACAATCCACCCGGCGGACTAAGGCCGGGGAATTAACCCAGCAAGCTGAATTGGCACAAGCAATATATGAAAACCCCGAACCAGAAAATCAAGCTATCCCGGACGAACGACTCCGCCTAATTTTCACCTGTTGCCATCCGGCCGTACCAGAGGTAGCGCACACGGCCCTGACCTTAAAGACCATATGCGGGTTAAGCACCGAACAAATTTCCGCCGCATACCTGGTGCCTAAAAGCACGGTGGCGCAACGTATCGTGCGGGCCAAAAACAAGATCAAACAAGCCCGCATCCCGTTCACAATACCGGGGCCGGACTTATGGCCCCAGCGTTTGCAGTCCGTACTTTCGGTCATATATTTAATTTTCAACGCGGGGTATTCAAACCTGACACCCGATAAACAAGCCGCAGATTTGTGTGCGCAGGCCATACATTTAGGGCGGATTTTGGCCAAATTATTACCGCAAGAAACCGAAGTTGGGGGGCTTCTATCCTTGATGTTATTAAACCATGCCCGCCGCCCGGCTCGCATCGCCAATCCTGAAATTTATATTTCCCTGGAAGACCAGAACAGAACACTATGGGACAATGCTAGCATAATCGCGGGGCAAAATTTGCTCTTAAAAACCCTAACTCAAGGCAAGCCTGGTTCCTACCAGATCCAGGCCGCCATCAGCGCCGTGCATTGCCAGGCGGCCACATTCGCAGATACGGACTGGCCCGAAATCACGGCTCTGTATGAACGGCTCTACGCCTATGAACCTACCCCGGTCGTGCTGCTCAATGCTAGTGTCGCCCTTTCCTTTGGGCAAAGCCCGGCGGCGGGTCTGGCATCTTTGGCACCCATTACCCAAGACGGAACGCTGGACTCCTATCAACCCTACCACGCCGCTTATGCCGATATGCTACGGCGCGACGGACAACACCAACATGCAAAACAAGCCTATCAAAGGGCACACGATCTCAGCGCATCAAGCCAGGAACAGAGATATCTGAAAAATCGCATGGTTAAATTATCGGCAAGAGCACGTCAATATTAGCCTGTTTTACGTCTAAGGTATTCGGCTCATATGTTAGGTGATATTACACTGCTATCTAGGTAGTGTACTCATAAACTCAGACCAAAATGGCATGAGACAATTTGTTCACTGGATAGGCGTAAATCTGCAGGAAATGCTAGTGTTTTCAAGGCTTTCACAAGAGGCAGGCTTCGCTCACAACGACGCCAGTGGGCAAAGTGGCCATGCCGCGCTTGCGGCAAATCTTGAGCTAAATCTACTTCAATCTACGTCGTCAAGCGGCTCAACCGTGCCGGGGGCACGCTTTTCGCAACTTTCCTAGCATATTTTCGCATATTTAGCTCCATTTCGGCCTGAGTTTATGAGTACACTACCTAAAAAGAAGGAACGACTATAGATTTTACCCGCACGCCCAAATTACCCGCCAGCTACGGCCTCAACCGCAGCCATGACCCGCAACAAATTACCGCTCCAGATTTTTTCTATGTCGGCCTCGGAATAGCCGCGCTTTAATAGTTCATCGGTAACGCTCTCGGTCTGCGCTGCATTTTCCCAGCCGACCACACCGCCGCCGCCGTCAAAGTCCGACGAAATCCCCACATGGTCAATGCCGGCAATTTTTACGGCGTGGTCTATATGGTCGGCAAAAYTCGCAACCGAGGCACGCGGCGCAATGTCGTATATTTGCTTTGCCCGCTTTGTATAGATAGCCCTGGTTTCCTTGCTCATGGCCGAGCGGGCGGCCCGGGTTTCCAGCCCCATATCGGCGCGTATTTGAGCGATATAGTCGGTTTGCTTGGCCGTATGGGTTTTGATATAGGAATCGAAGGCCACGATGTGCACAACGCCGCCGTTTTTGGCCAAAGCCCGCAATTGCTCATCGTCCAGATTGCGCGCACTGTCCGCCACCGCTTTGACGCCGCTATGGGAGGCAATCACCGGGGCTTTGGACAGGCTTACGGCTTGCATCATGGTTTTTTTACCGGTGTGGGACACATCAACCATAATCCCGGACGTGTTGAGTGCGACCACCAATTCGCGGCCCAAAGGTGACAAGCCGCCGTGCAGGGTTTCGGTCTGACCATCGTCTTTATTGGGGTTGGAGCTGTCACCAAATTGGTTGTGGCCAAAATGGGTCAGGCCCACATAACGCACCCCGCGCTGCGCCCACATGGGTACGTCGTCGACACTGGGGCCTAAGGGGAATGCGTTTTCCATACCAATAAGCGCGGCCCGTTTGCCAGCCTTGTGGATACGCCTGACATCAGCCGCCGTGCGGGCCAGCTCAATGCGGTCAGAATAAGTGTCCGTCATTTTTTTGATGGCCGTGTAACGAGTTTCTGCGATTGCGCGGGCCTTGGCATATTCTGCGGCGCTCACGTCTGCGATATTGGTTTGCGGCACATAGACAATGAAAAACGCAGCGTCCAGACCTCCTGTTTCCATTTTGCCTAAATCAACCTGAGCCGTGGTATCTGTCCCCGGGTCCATTTCCGGTGTCATAAAGTTAAGCGGCACATCCACATGGGTATCTAAGGTCAGAACCCGCTCATGCAGAGTTTGGGTCGGCGCAATTGGCGGTGTGCTTGTTTCCTGGCTACACGCCGTCAACACTAATAGACTGGGTAGGATTGCCTGAATGGAGATTTGTTTGATACGCAGCATTGTAAACCCTTGCTAATGTTATAATTCAAACCCTGTTTAAGCCAAAATAAATATGCAAATCAAGCCGTAATCAGACATTGCTGGCTTGAGGCGATTACAATGTACTTTCTGTGAACCGTTATTTATGGTTTTTCGTGTTCTTTGCACTTTGTTTTTTCTCACCGCCGAAGGAATTGATCAATAAATTGTCAGTTACAATATGCGTGGGTTTTCTTCGCAAAAAAGTGCGCGCCAAAATGTGTTTCGCGAAGTTTAGACCGTGCCGACTGAAAGGCGCAAACAACAAGAAAAAGTTAAATTCGCGCGGGCCGTGAACCCGGTGCGGCACGCCGATAGATCTGTCCAAATTCACGACCTCATGCCACCAATTACTTGGGTTGCACAACAAATCCCCAGGTTCCAGCGTTACTGTGTATTTTGTAATCTTGTCGTACAAAGGAAATTTGGATTTCTGCTTTGTTTCGTAATCTGCCGTACAAATTGGAGAGTAGCGGACAACTTCTTCTCTATTGCGGCCAAATTCTGGATAAAGGGCCATATAATTATCAGGCGCTACAAATGTCCATTTTTTTCGGCCGTGGGCCATAACAAAAAAATTGACTACATTGGCTGAATGAAAAGTAGAGCCAACGGATGGCCCGCCCATAAAAAGTTCCGTTGTCATAATATCGCGTTTAAATTTGCGTGCAATATCTTCGGACCCGACTAAAGGAAGAAGTTCCGGGCAATCTTCAAATATCTGGGTTGCCCCAGTAATATAAGCAAATTCGTTTTCTTCCATACATTCCAGAGCCTCGCGAAATGGAACCATTTTCGGTATTTCGTATCTGAAGTCTTCCGACAAACTCGCGTTGGGATGCAAAAGTACCCGTCCTGATCCAAATTTTTCTTTTAACTCCGGCCAGGAAAGTTTGGTCGGCTCACAAAACCCTTTAATAATAAATGGTTGTGTAATTTTTCCGGAAGGCACCTTTGAGAAATCAAAATCCGCTAGAGGCACGCGCTCAAGTTCAATGGTTTTACCGGGTGGGTAATTTTTATATTTTTTGTTCAGCCTTCTCAGAACTTTGTGTTCCAAGTTGTTAAATCTGTTTTGGGAATTTAGAATATGCCTTAACAAATAAATTGCTTTCATTGCTAAAGGGGCTCTGACTTGAACCTTAGTCATGTCTGATACGCCTTGTAATTTGTTAGTGGCTGTTAGTGGTTCAGTCATCTTCTTGTATACCCCATGTCTGTATAGGTTAATTATTTAAATACTGTCGCATATATAATCCAGTTTTTGCAACCGTTCATTCTTGATCGTCCTCATAAAATACCGACTGTCCCCCCGTGTGCTAAGATGAATGCAGGTTACAAAAAACTTCAGACTTGGCGCTCATCTTCGCCCCATAAGATGCATGCCAAATTTCCGTTCAACATATAATATTATCCGGAACAAATAAGAAAAAATTATTTGAAAGGTTTTCATGAGCCAGAATGGCATTTTCTTTAAAAATTTTGCTTTGGTGGCAAATTGCTTCATTGCGATCACTGCCAAGGTATTTCCTGCTATTTCATATTTCCGATCAATGAATTCTTCGCGTATCGTATCGACGATTAGGACAATGCGGTATTGGCTTGATCTGTTCCAGGCGCAATGCCTATGAACATTACAAAATGACAAGACCTCGCCCTCTCGCCAGCCTCTTGTCTCAGACTTAATTTTAATACCAACTTGTTTAGGGTCTTCAATTGGCACACTGACACCCAAATGGTGACGGATGATGCCGTCTGTATCGCCTATATGTGGTGGGATTTCTGTGCCGGGCTCCATAACAGAAATCATGGCCATGTTCATGCCTGGTATCGTGTTTATAATTTGGTCCGTTTTTGGGAATTTTCGACAGTTTTGAGGATATTTTAAAAATAACGTATATAAATTAACCGCTTTCCAGCCCTTAATGGCAATACTATATGGTGTATAATTATCATCCAAATTATCTGCATTCAGATTATAATAGTCCAATATTTCGGTTTTAATCACCTCATAATTATCTTTAAGAATTTGACTAGCCGGACAGTTTTGATGATCAAAAAAAGTAGGTTGGCTCCCCTTGTACCAAGTGCTCTTAATGTAATAAAATACATTTGGTCTATTGTTTGATTTTCGGCGCATTCGTGTTTGTTACCTACATTAGTGTCGAGATGTATCAGATGAAAGCCAATCCGTCATATTACCTATAGAATCAAGACTTGAAAAGAAACAAACTATCTGACATATGCACGGTCAAAATCTAGGTGTAAAGCAGTGACGAAAAAAACTAAATTCGACCCTAACATCATTTATGGCCTGTTTGGTACGGTCGGGCTCAGTCTGTTTTATCAATGGCTAAGCATCCCGCTAATTGATGATTGGCTCATTTACACGCTACAATATACACCGGATGTAAACAGCGCAATACAAGCGGCCTTAACAACAAATACATCGAGCGTTTTTCTGCCTCTAGATTTTGGCGGCGGGCGCTATGTTTGGGCTACAACTACATTTATACCAATTTACGGTCTTTTTGAATTTATGTCGCCAACGGTGCTTTTTCTTTGTCTTAGCAGCCTTATGGTCGCAACATTGTATCTATCAGGGTATTTTATTACGGCTTCGGTTCGGTTTGCGACTACACTCGGTTTCATTGCCGCCCTGTCCACATTCAATACTTATGTATTTGTCTACGGAACTTTAATGACGCTTTATTTACTGGTTATTTATATCTGTATAGTCACCATATGTCTTATTAGCTATTTTAGAGCATCCATACATTCAAAACGGTGGTTTGTTGCGTTTTGCTTAAGTGCTTTACTCATCATTTTTGGAGGTGAGTTCTGGCTAAATTTAGCCATTCCCTTTTTAATAGCCTCAGGGTTCATATTTTTTTGGGCACGCAAACACAATAACCTATTGATGTCACAACGGATTTTACGTGTTTCAATATTCATTATATCCGCTTTATTTGTTTATATGACTATTCGCCTACAATTTACAAGTTCCTATAAGCAAGCGGGCTTTGAGTCCGAGATGGTTTACACCAACACAAGCCTGCTTTTGATGTTTGAAGATATGGCCGTCAATTATTTCACCTATCTGCACATGACGCTGTCCAGCCTATTTCCCGGTTTTTTAACCTTTTCGCCCAGCTATGTAGCCTTAGGCCCGGAAACAATATTGGCTGAACAACACGGCTACCATGCGGATGCCTCTCAATATATAATAAGCAGTCATCTATCATCATGGCGATTTGTGGCGGGCGCTTTAGCTTTAGGGTTTTTTGCCTTAGGTTGGCGGTGGATTAAGGTGGCATGGAACAGCACCAATCCTGAAACCTTGGTGCCCGTGGTTTTGTTTGCAGTGGTTGCATTGGGGTTTTTAATTTATATCCCTGTGAAAATGCGGCCCATAACCTTTACGGCCATGCTCGCGTATAAGGCGACAATTTCAACGGTCGGGCTGATGGTGCTTGTCGCCTGGCTTATCAAAATTTCCGATCAATGGAAAATCAGCCCTTTGTTTCGTAATATCGTCATAGTGCTCACCTTTACTTCGGTCACCATTGCAGCATTTACGCGGCCTGTAACACAATCATCTGGATTGGAGGCTGTGGGGCTTGCTGGCGTGAGCAATCCATTGAAAAATGTGCGCCATAAACTTACGGGGCAAAAATAATGATGCCCGCATTACTGGAATGGGATACCCGATTTTTTGGCTTCAAAGTCGCAAAACTTCAAGTAGAGCAACACAATGACCAAAAACTTGATCACGCCATCAATGCGGCAAAAAATATGGGCGTTTCGTTGCTGAGTTATTTATGCCCCGTAGACAGCCATCCCTCGGTACCTGAAAACATGGAACTGGTAGAGCGGCGAAATTTGTATGGGTTCGACATCGGGCAAATGCAAATATCGGATATACCAACCGAACCTTACCCTCTTGAAATTTACACGGATACCAAGCCAACCGCCCAATTTGACCGTCTCGCTGTCACATGGGGAAAAAGCTCGCGGTTTTTCAAAGACCCGATATTTCCGCGCCTTGCAGCCGAAGCAATGTATGTATATTGGATGCGGGCCATGTTGAAGCGTGACGGTGAGGAACACATCCTTATTGCTCGTGATAGCGAAGGGGAAATCAGCGGCATTACATCTGGACGCGTTAATGAAAACAGAATTGGTACACCACTCATGATGGTCGTTGAGAAATCTTTGTTCGGCTTAAACGTAGGCCCCAGCTTCGTCATCGCCCATATGCGCTGGTTAAAGCAGCAACGCATAAAACATGCCGAAATTATTACGCATAATAGCAACAGACTGGCTTGCCGGATTTATGAGAAGCTTGGCTGGGAGCTTCAAAGCCAACAAGACATCTACCATATTTGGTTAAAGCCTCCGACGTTAAAGGACAACTATTTGTGAAACTATCTATTGTAAGCACTCTGTTTCGATCCGAAGCAACCATTGAGGCGTTTGTAAAGCGGGCACGGCTGGCAGCAGACCGTTTTGGTGGTAGCTACGAAATTATACTTGTTAATGATGGTTCGCCCGACCGCAGTCGCGAGATTGTGTTGCGTTTAGCCCAGCAAAAACATGATATTGTCCTTATTGATTTATCACGGAATTTCGGTCAACACGAAGCTTTATTTGCTGGCATACAACATGCTCGCGGCGAATTAATTTTTACAATAGATGCAGATCTAGAAGAAGACCCGGCTTGGTTGGAACCTCTCTATAGCAAATTGCAAGCAGACAATGCTGATTTGGTTTGTGGTGTTCAGCACAAAAGAAAAGGYGGYTTTTKGGAGAAAATTACTGGGGCGGGCTTTTATGTAATATTTAACAAACTCTCACGCACGGAAGTGTTGCCAAACGCAACTGTAGCGCGGGTGTTTACAAAACGCTTTGCGAAAGCATTAAAAACCTATGATGAACGGACAATTTTTTTACCGGGACTATTTGCCTACACTGGATTTAAGCAATCATCGATAAAGTTGCACAAGCACCACACCGACCCAACATCTTATTCCCTTAACCGTAGGTTCTCTCTGGCGATCAATGCCATCACGTCATTTTCTAGCCGGCCGTTACAGTATATATTTGCCCTGGGTGCTCTCATTGTTTCTCTTGTCATTAGCGCAGCAATAGGCTTGAGCATAAGCTGGGTTTTTTTTGGTGCCCTCCCTAGCATCGCCATAATAATTTTGTTATCTGTTTGGTTTCTTGGCGGTATCATAATTTCGACAATCGGATTGTTGGGGTTTTATTTGGCCCGGGTGTTTGACGAAGTGAAGCGAAGGCCAAATACGATTGTCAGAGAAATTCATGACTTCACACAAGCGTCTATTGAGGAATAATCAACATTTACCTTTATGAATTTTGAATTTTTATCTTTGGTATATTTACACGCCGTCATTTTCCTGGTCTCTATCATCGGCATATAAATGTAAGGCCATATAGGGTTGAAACCGGTTTGGCAGTCTATACCACAACTTATGTAAACCCAATTTATATATCAGTGTAATCACACGCCGAAGTGTACCGTGCCGATGGGCAAGATGTTGATCTTCAAAAAATCTATCAAACATCCTCAAAGTAATGGATTTGTCAAAGACAATATTTAAGCTTTCTTGTTTGGCAAATCTTTTTATTTCCGACACACTGATTAAATTGATTGTGTCCCAAAGCCCTGCGCACTTATGTTTTTTATCAAATGTAGATATTTTTTGGGCGAAGAGGCGCGAGGCCATTTTTTTCGACCAAATCATAGGGATGCCGTAGTGAGTTTCGTAAGGAATATCATAATTAGGGCACAATATTACGGCTTTTCCGCCTCTTCGTAACAGGCTTCTGGTTTTCAATAGCCCTTCGCGCCAATCTTCCAAATGCTCGAACACATTGACCGACCAGATGAAGTCATAACCAACCGGATCGGTATAAGCCTCAAGCGTCGCTCTGAAGAAATGTAAGTTTTCCGGAGCGGAATTTTTCACATTTGCCAGTACCGGCTCGCTAAATGAAAAAGCTCTAGGTGCTGGTTCAATGGCATCGACGGATTGCACATGTTCTGAAGCCAATGTCGCCAGCATACCTGTGCCAGCACCAATTTCCAAACATCTCAATCCGCTCCCTAGCGACATGAAAACTTCATTCCAACCAAACATTGCCTCCGCTACGAGCAGATCAAATACTTCATGTGAAAGTTGGTCTTTTGGATAATACTTCACCAAACGCCGCGCCGTGTCATTTGCAGTTTTTGGATCCATCAAGTTTAGTTCTCATGTAAAAAGCGTATTTAACCAGTTATCAATAGCCTTGTCTATAATGAGGGTGCAAGGTGTCAAGCCAGTAGAATGCAGATTTCAGACCGCTTACCGCAACGTTTTTCTTGTCAAAAATACAACAGGACGCAATGGTAGTTGTCTTTACTCATTAATCTAATCATAGAGTCTTGGTTAAATGGACGCGAGGGAACAACGAGAGATGTCTAAGTCAGTAATTCCGTTCAACCGTCCTTATTCGACTGGCTTTGAACTTGCCAACATCCAGCAAGCCTATGAAAATGGTATGCTGTCTGGTGACGGGCCTTTCTCGCAACAATGTGAAACTTGGCTTAAAAGTTACGCCAATGTGGAAATGGCACTCGTTACCCATTCGTGTACCGGTGCTTTGGAGATGGCCGCGCTTTTACTAGGCTTGAAGCCCGGTGACGAAATTATCATGCCATCTTATACATTCGTCTCTACGGCAAATGCCTTTGCTCTGCGCGGCGCAACTCCCGTCTTCGTTGATATTCGGGCAGACACTTTGAATATCGATGAAAACTTAATTGAAGCCGCAATCACCAAAAAAACCCGAGCGATTTGCATAGTTCATTATGCAGGGGTGGCTTGCGAAATGGATGTGATTATGGATATTGCGCAAAAATATAGCTTGAAAGTTGTGGAAGATGCCGCTCACGCTATTGGCGCCCAGTATAAAGGGCAGCCGCTTGGCGGCATTGGTGATTTTGGAACATTAAGTTTTCACGAAACCAAAAACCTAACATGTGGTCACGGCGGCGCTCTGTTAATTCGCGACAAGAAATGGACACAAAGGGCAGAAATTATACACCAAAAGGGCACGGATCGGCGTAGCTTCGGCAGAAATGAAGTCGACAGATATACATGGCAAGACATAGGCTCTTCTTTTCTTCTTGGCGAGCTTTCCGCAGCTTTCCTAATTACTCAACTTGAGCACATGGTTCAAATCAACGAGCAAAGGCACGCGCTCTGGACGCACTACAATGAGGCGTTAAAACCTCTGGAAGTTAAGGGATGGATAAAACGACCAACTGTTCCACAGGGCTGTAGTCACAATGCCCATATGTATTACATCTTGTTAAACCCCAGGTTCAATAGGAGGGCCGTTCTTAAAGAATTATTGGACGCAGGCATAAAGGCCGTTTTTCATTACATCCCATTACATACAGCACCAGCTGGTCAAAAACACGCCCGTCAAAGCGGTGATCTATCTGTAACAAATGAGTGTGCAAACAGGGTCATTCGTCTTCCACTTTGGACAAATATGCCCTCTGTACACATTGGTTTTATAGTAGATAATTTAGAAAAAATCTTGAAACTACATACGAAGCGATAAGCTCAAGATTTTTGCATGTAACTTGACACCGCAGCCCAAATAATTATTGTCAAGGTAGAAGGCAACGGGCGTATTGCAGGTGATTTGCCATACATCTTTGCCTATAAAAACAAGCACAGGAAAAACAAGCATAGGGGAGCAATATGCACAATCTCAAAACTATCTCTATTATGGCCGCGACGGCGGCAACTTTAGCAATACCTACATTGGCACAAGCCCAAGAGAAGTATATGGGACAAATTTTTCAGATGGGATCAAATTATTGCCCGCGAGGCTCAATACCGCTCAACGGACAAAAAATGCAGATCAACAGTAACCAGGCATTATTTTCACTACTCGGGACGACCTATGGTGGAGACGGACGCACGACTTTCGGTATCCCGGACATGCGTGGGCGCACACCTCTACAAGCAGGGCGTGGCCCCGGCTTGTCTCCAATCCCGTTAGGTCAAGAAGGCGGCCAAGAAACATCCTCCGTAAGACCGGGCGGTAATGATGCGCAGGTTAACAACCAACTGTTTCCAAACACTAATAAAATCAGCACAAGTGTTGCCATCCGCAGTCCATATTTGGCCATTACCTATTGCATAGTAACGCAAGGCATTTATCCATCGAGAAACTAATTGCAAATTTAAAACCGAAGACAAAACAGCAGTCTTAAAGGGAAAATTTGCTAGGGCCTGTGGACATTCTGTCTGACGTCAGCGCTTATGGCACAGATTTAGGTCTGTACTAAGAGAGAGTTTGCTCATCTATTGTTGATTGATATTAAGCTACGGCTTTGCGGTATTGCAAGCGCCGATGTTCGATGGTTTGTTTCTTAATCCTTTCTCTTTTGTTTGAAATTGATTGTGCTCGCCCAAAGTTAGCGTCAGCAAGTGTAACGTTTTTCAGGCTCTCGTGGTATCGCTCATGATTATAATACTCCACGAAGTTTTCGATCTGTCGTTCAAGGTCACCGGGTAAAAAGTAATGCTCCAGCAATATCCTGTTCTTGAGCGTTTGATGCCACCGCTCGATTTTACCTTGTGTTTGCGGATGATAGGGTGCTCCGCGCACATGGCTCATCCCTTGGTCTTTGATGTAATCCGCTAGTTCACCAGATATGTAATTGGCCCCGTTGTCGGACAATAGGCGTGGTTTATGAACCACATGCACTTGGTCGCAGCCTGATGCTTGCAAAGCCATATCCAGAGTTTCCGTCACATCACTTGTYTTCATGGTTGTRCACARYTTCCACGCAATGATGTAGCGCGAATAATCATCGAGGATTGTTGACAGATACATCCAGCCCCAACCAATGATCTTCAGGTAAGTAAAGTCGGTCTGCCACATCTGATTGATAGCTGTTGTTTGATCTTTGAACTCATTGGCAGCTTTCATGACGATAACCGTCTTTGATCGGGGCTTAGGGCATCGAAATATTTGAAAATCTCAGCTTGGTCAGTGAGTGCATTGCCATTGTCGATCAGGCCGGCTTGTGCCAATTCCTCGTGGGCAATATTGCCTTTAAGGGTTTTAACAAAGTGATCATGCAGTGCCTGATCGACCGCTATATAGGCCTTATTAATATCTTCGCCGATTTCTTCAGCACTCGTTTCGACAAGATAATCAACGGCGGCTTCCCCTTCCTTTCTGAACCCGCCATTGATGAATGTGCCCACTAGACGGTCAAACCCTTCGACCATTTGCCCGATCTTGTCGCCTATCGCCTCTACGGTAAGGTTGGCTGCTATTTCCGCCGCCTCGAAGCTGGTGTCTCGTAAAAAGAACGCATAGTCTTCCAGTTCCGCCAGATTGCTCATCCCTTTATTGATATTTACATCTGCAAGGGCATTGGCCAGACCCAAGGCACTGCGTTTTACGTTAAACCGGTAGCCAAATGCCGGAATAACCGAGGCTTTAAACGGTTTGATGCGCGCCTCCGCAGTTTGGATAAAGCCCATGCCCGGCAGGCCGCCGACGGTATTGTCCTCGCCCTTTTGGAAAAACGGATCACCCCCGCCCAGGATAAGCGATTTAAGAATTTCGGCCTCCAAGGCGCCCAGGCAATGCTCCAGGGACCGCCCAAGCGCCAATTCGCGCACCTGGTCTTTGACCTCGCCATATTTTTTGCGCGCACTCTCCAGGCGTTGCAAACCAGTTGAGAAATAAAACCTGTTAAGGGCGGCAATGGTCTCAGGACTATAAGTTTCATTGAGCGCGGCACGGCTTGCTTCATAAGCCAGCCTTAGCTCTTCAAATTTGTCCAGGTAAACTTTTGCGTCCGCGGTGGCTTTATCAGACGCTGCCTGATCTTTAGCGTCGAAGAACAAGAGCTTGCCGGCCGCTTGAACGGCCTTGTTGTTGACAGCCGGGCTCGGGTGCAAGAACGCATTGGCCAGTTGCGGCAAAGCTGAGCCTGCGCCTGGCGGTAATTGCAGCGGCCCCAAAAAACCGGCTTCTCTGGTCTCGTCCAGCAATTGGGCATAGACGGTAAAGTATTTGAAACTTATGCCGTCCACCAGACCTGCAGATTGCGTTGGCAGGGCAAAGTCGCCGACCACGCGGGTCAGGTTTTGCTGCTCTTTTGCATAGGACAGCTCCAAGCGCGCAATCTCTTTGCGAAACAAGCGCCCGGTGTCGATTAATCTCTCAAGTTCCAAGATCGCCGGTGCGCACGGCTTCTCCAGCAAGGCCTCCGCGGGCAATTTCCGCGTCAAGACCAGCGGCCTCTTGAGGGGTTGCACCGCGCCCAAACAAACATAGTGTCAGGGTAATCACCGTTAGCAGGATCGGCTTGAAAGAAATTTTCATAATAGTATTCTTCTGTTGTTAAAATTCATCACGCTCTGCCTCCAGCCCTATTTGCAACTCAAGTATGCTGGTCGCGGTTTGGCGCACGCGGGTCAGAAATATATCTAATGTTGAAGTGGTGAAACAATTTCGCACGGCGAACAAAGCCGTAGCGCCGTTGTCGGTTAAACCGGCCGGCGGGAAATTTGTTAGGTATCCATTAAAAACCCGAAACCCGTCAAATTTCTCTATAGTTTCCAGTTCCGTCAGGTCACTTTTTGTCAGGGGCATGACAATGGGTTGGTACCGTGCTGCAATTTTCTCAAGCGTGTCGTCTAGAATTTTCCGGCGCTGGCGGTCGGATACCGTCTCGTCATTGCCAATTTTATCCCTAATATCTTGCAGAGCCTCGAATTGGCTGTCCAACATCGCCTTTTGCCTGGTTAACTCGCCGATTGTCGTCGCAACACCGTGTGCACCAGCACCACAAGACCAACCATTAACGATGGCCTGCGGGACAACATTATCATCCGGCGTGAGCAGAGTGATCGTGGCCCCACTATTTGGCGCGTCTATGCACGGAACTTCCTGTGACCATGCCTGGGTTGGCAATGCGAGCAAAAACCCGCATAGGCTGATGCCAAAAAAAGCACGGCCCATTAAAGCGTAAAATGGAGCGTAAAATGAAGTATTTCTCACATTCGTCATTAACATAATTGCCTCCAACCTGCGGCTTTTTAATCATGAAGCTCTTATGAGCAGGTGCAGGTAAACATAGATGCAAATGCGGCGCACCTACCCGAACGGGTGGGTTTGGCAAGAAAATTGAACTTTGCGCAAATGCTCTACCGCAGTATGCCCATCAGGTCACAACCCCACCTCGGAAGTGGTTGAAAGACATTGGGGCATTCAATACTATGCCGCTAACCGACAGGTCGGGTTGCCAGTTCGGATGAACAGTAACGAAGTAGCGCTGTAGGGAGGCGCAGGAGCTTTCATTTGCCCCGGTCTCCGCCACCTGCTAACAGTCATCGAAATTATAAAGGACTACACTTAATGTCGCTTGGGGATTTAGAGACTACACGCTTGCCTGTCGGTGCCGTACTCGTGGTTGGTGCAGGGTTGGCGGGTCTGTTTATGGCGCTTAAGCTTGCGCCGCGTCCGGTCTATATTTTGACTTCCATGCGCCAAGGTGAGGGCGCAGCTTCGGCTTGGGCGCAAGGCGGGATTGCTTCGGCTATTGGGGCAGGGGACACGGCTGAGGATCATGCGCGGGATACCGTGGCGGCAGGCGACGGTTTGGTGGACGAGCGGGTGGCTATGATCCTCGCCTCCGAAGGGCCGGACAGGGTTCGGGATTTAATGCAATACGGGGTCGAGTTTGATACCGATCCGCGCGGGGATTTAGTGCTGTCACTGGAGGCCGCCCACGGGCGGGCACGGGTGGCGCGGGTCAAGGGCGATTTGGCTGGTAAAGCCATTATCAAGACCATGGTGGAGCAGGCTAAAGCAGCCGACCATATTACACCGCTTCTGGGATGGCGGGCGGAGACGTTATTATCTGACGGCAAAGGCGGTATCGCAGGCGCTATGGCCCGCAAGGACGATGGCTCACTCATGGCGGTGCAGGCCGACATTACAGTTTTGACCACGGGCGGGGTTGGCGGCTTGTTCAAAACCACCACTAACCCCAAGACCTCTCGCGGCGACGCACTCGGCATGGCGGCAGTTCACGGGGCCATTATCCGCGACCCGGAATTTGTCCAGTTCCATCCCACCGCTATTGACATAGACCGTGACCCTAACCCTCTGGCCACCGAAGCCCTGCGCGGCGAGGGGGCAATTTTGGTCACGAAAGACGGCAAACGCTTCATGGACGCCTATCACAAAGACGGCGAACTAGCCCCGCGCGACGATGTTTCGCGGGCCGTGTTCGCGCAAATCCAAAAAGGTGCGCCGCCGTTTCTGGATTGCCGCACCGCCGTGGGCGCACATTTCCCACACGAATTCCCCACCGTTTTTGCTAGCTGTATGAGCGCAGGCATAGACCCGCGCACCGAGCTGATTCCCATCGCGCCGGCTGTGCATTATCATATGGGCGGCATATTGAGTGATGATGAGGGCCGCAGTAATCTACCCGGCCTGTGGGCGGTGGGGGAATGCGCCGCGACGGGCGTACACGGGGCCAACCGCCTGGCCAGCAATTCACTCTTAGAAGCCATCGTGTTCGGAAACCGCGCCGCCAATGCTATCAATAGGGACGACCACCCAAGCCGCCGCGCCGACTATATCGGCACTCAACCCTGGTTGGCCATGACTCCAAATGTTAGCGAAACCCTGCGCACGGCGATGACCAAATATTGCGGGGTGTTGCGGGATGCGGACGGACTTAACAAGCTACTCGAAATTATCGCGGGCTTGACGGACAGGGTAGGCGAAGCCAACCCGCTCATAGCGGCCCGCTTCATCGCGTCGGGTGCGCTGGCCCGCGAAGAATCCCGGGGTGGCCACACCCGCACCGATTTTCCGGCCGAAGTGAGCCCACCGCGCTCTTCCTATAYCACCTATGATCAGTTGGTGTGATGATGATATTTGAGATTGAAATAAAACACCGCATTTTCCCCTCCCCCTTTCAAGGGAGAGGGAAAGTTTTGCCACCTCTTATAAATACGGACTTATAACACCATGACCAAAACACCTCCCCTACCACGCATCATCATTGAACCCATGGTGCGCCGCGCTCTCGAAGAGGACTTCGGCACTGCTGGCGATGTAACGGCAAATCTGTTAGTGCCAGCATCAGCCACGGCTACACTGTATTTCAAATCACGCGCCACGGGCGTGGTATCAGGCTTGCAAGCCGCCGTGCTAACCTACGCCCTAATTGACCCGGATGTAGAATTTAAAATCCGCACGCCTGACGGCTCAAAAATCCGCAATGGTACGGTCATCGCCAGCGTCTCCGGCCCCGTGCGCTCCTTGCTCATGGCCGAACGCACGGCGCTTAACTTCATGGGCCGGATGAGCGGTATCGCAACCCTGACCGCCAAATTCATCGCCAAAACCGCGCCCCATAAAGTCCGCATCGCCGCCACCCGCAAAACCACACCGGGCCTGCGGGCGCTGGAAAAGCGCGCCGTTCTACACGGCGGTGGCTATACCCACCGTGGCTCCTTGTCCGGCGCTATCATGGTCAAGGACAATCATATTGCCTTGGCGGGCGGTGTTGATAAAGCCGTGCGCGCCGTCATGGTCGGCGCTGACCACATGACCAAAATTTCCATTGAAGTGGACACGGTGGCACAATTCAAGAAAGTCCTAAAACACCGCCCGGATGTCATCTTGCTGGACAATATGAGCCTCGATGATCTGCGCACCTGCGTGCGGCTGAACAAAGGCAAGGTGGTGCTGGAAGCCTCAGGCGGCGTAAATTTGCGTACGGTGGTGGCGATTGCGGCTACTGGGGTGGATGTGATATCGGTAGGTGCTTTGACACACTCTGCGCCAAATTTTGATATTGGGCTGGATGCAGCGGTAATACCACCAATTTAGGGGTGCTCATAAGTAGAGTTTTTTAAGCGGCCATTTTTCTGTGCCATTACCAAAACCTCTAAGGTGAACCAGGTTGAAAAAACCAGCTCATTGCGACTAACTTATCGTTTTTCACAACCACACAAAGAATGCCGCGTCGCCAAGAATCGTCGGAGTATATTCTTATCCTGTCTATGTTCGTATATTCATATTCGTGGCATTCGTTTGGCCTAGATTGTTCTTTTGAGAAAACTTCATCATAGCGAACATTCTGTCTTCTTAGCGTTGTTGTTACCTCCTCAATACTGTTACCTATGGTTACACCAAATTTTGTACCAGCTATAATTCGTCCACGGTAATCTGTTTCACTTCTAGCGGCTTGCGCCATTTCGCTAGTATCACGAAAAAACAATAAGTATGCGGCTACATAAATTACAATTGATAAACACGTCCAATAACCGATAAATTTTAACGGCTTTTTTTGGGATAAAGAACCTATAACGGTTATAAGGCTTAATAATACTAAGGCACCCAACACATGGTATATAGTAAATTCAAACACTAAATTCCGCAAAATATTGACCGCTAACACGATGAGCTTGCTCCACCTTCAGGGTTCACACTTTTACATGTAGAAATTACCCACTGATCATTTGCTCCAAGATTACATGAATTTGGTGGCATTTGTTGTGTCCCTTGCCTTGCTATCGTGCTACCCGCAGTTGTACCTGAATTACTATTGTGCTTCACCAACCTCAAGAGTAAATCTAAAAATTAAGGCAATGGATTTTTATACCGCTCCCGCATTTAGTTTGGTTTACGCAACCCTCCCCCAAATCCGCTCATTCCCGCGAAAGCGGGAATCCAGTCCAAACAATGATGTGCGAACTTTGCTCGCTCTTTATACGCTGGATACCCAGTCAAGCTGGGTATGAATAGTTTTAGGGTGTTTGCTCCGCCTAAGGCGCGACACTCACAGGTCTTAAGCGTTTCTTCCTTGGCATAAACCTGTAAAACACATGGGTTTCGTATTTGCGTAATTTACGCAAGCTTGGTGCCCATTTCGGGTTGACGTCCGTTGTGTGGTAATGGGTAGCACGATTGGTGAGCGGGGCATTGGCACCGATCATCATATGCACGGCGATAGTTTGGGATTTTTCCCAATGCCGACCATAAGGCAGCTTGGCAGTGGAGCCGTCACAGGTGAAAGAAAACTGGCAACCGGTTGTGCGTTCGGCACCTTGATATACCACGCCGCATACTGAGTTTGGAAACGCCCTGTGAGCGGCGCGGTTTAAGACAACTTCGGCCACAGCTTTTTGGCCGTCCGTGGTTTCGGAACGGGCTTCATAATAGACGGCTTCGGCCAGACAATTGGTTTCTCGGGCCATAGCCTTGGCAGGCGGGATATAGCTCAAACCATTTTGGGATAGATCCGCCGTGAGTTGATAATCCAACATGTAAGGATTGCTGATACTCGCATCCAAATTCCGCTCGGCCATGGTTTTGGCCAGGTTAGATGTGGAATGAAACTCGGCGCCAACATTTTGTAAATTGCCGGCCCGTGCCTGCCATCTTGCGTGATCTTTTATGTCCAAAGAAGCGTCCGCCATTTTAGGCAAACCCACCAAAGTCCCTGCCATGACGGCAATCGCTAGCCCCCAACCGAGGTATATGTGTATTTTTTTGGTCATTTCGACCCCTCATATAGTCGCCAAAGCGAATTATTCAACCCTTGCAGACAGATTATTACAAACAATTTACCAAGGTCTTTCCCTAGTATTGTCCTGCCCCGTACCAGTTCGGATTAGAAATAGCATACTAATCCGCCATGCTTGCGTGAGTTTTATCACGTAAAACCACGCATTCCCCATGTATTGGCCAAGATGTATTGGCCAAACCAAATGACGAATACATGCTATGTGATGATGGTTAAAATTGCCTTAAATTGCTAATAATAGCCTCGTGGCCCGTTCAAACGGGTTCATTGCGATTTGCGGCCCTAATAGCAGCTTGGGCTGCCGCCAATCTGGCGATGGGCACCCGGTAAGGCGAACAGGACACATAATCCAGTCCGGCGCGGTGGCAAAAATCTATAGACGCAGGGTCGCCGCCGTGTTCGCCGCAAATGCCTAATTTGATATCAGGTCGGGTTTTGCGGCCCCGCCGCACCGCAATTTTGATCAAATCGCCAACGCCCTCTTGATCTAGGGTGACGAACGGGTCTTTCTCGACAATACCTTGGGCCACATAATCCGGCAAAAACCGCCCGGCATCATCCCGCGACAGGCCAAATGTGGTCTGAGTTAAATCATTGGTACCAAAAGAGAAAAACTCGGCGTGGTGCGCAATATCTCCGGCTCGCAAAGCGGCCCGGGGCAGCTCGATCATGGTGCCGATCATATAGGTAACGGGGGCAGAGGTCTCCGCCGCCACTTGCTCGGCCACCGCTTCGATAGCGTCTTTCAAGATTTTAAGTTCTTTGTCCGATGAGACTAAAGGAATCATCACTTCAGCGATTGGGTTGACCCCGGTTTCCTCGGCGACCATAGCTTGCGCTTCAAATATCGCCCGTGCCTGCATTTCGTAAATTTCGGGGTAGGATATGCCGAGACGACAGCCCCGATGCCCAAGCATGGGGTTGGTCTCAACCAAGTCATTGGCCCGCTGCATCAACTCGCCCGCCGATAAGCCTGTCGCTTCCGCCACCGCCCGCACATCATCTTCGCCGTGGGGCAAAAACTCATGTAATGGCGGGTCTAGCAAGCGAATAGTACAGGGCAGATCGCCCATAATGCGGAAAATCGCCGCGAAGTCGTCGCGCTGGGTCGGCAAGATTTTCTCAAGCGCCGCCACCCGGCCTTGCTTATCGGTCGCCAAAATCATCTCGCGAAAATGCGCCAACCGACTTGCTTCAAAAAACATATGCTCTGTGCGGCACAGCCCGATACCTTGTGCGCCAAACCCTTTGGCAGTTTCCACATCCGTGGGCGTTTCCGCATTGGTGCGAATGCCCAATGTGCGAAAATCATCGGCCCAGCCCATTAAGGTCTCAAAATCGCCGCTCATTTCAGGCTGCACCATATCAACTTTGCCCGCAAACACTTGTCCGCTTGCCCCGTCAACGGTGATGATATCGCCTTTTTTGACCACCCGCCCGGCGACGGAAAAGGTCTCATTTTCGTAATCAATCCGCACACTGCCTGCGCCGGATACGCACGGCGTTCCCATGCCCCGCGCCACCACGGCGGCGTGGGAGGTCATGCCGCCCCGGGCCGTAACGATTGCCTGTGCCGCGTGCATGCCGTGAATGTCTTCGGGCGAAGTTTCGGTGCGCACCAATATGACCTTGTGTCCGGCCCTCGCAAGAGTTTCCGCTTCGTCCGAGGAAAACACCACCTCGCCAATAGCCGCGCCCGGTGATGCGGGCAGCCCCATGGCCAGCAAATCCCGTTTGGCATTTGTGTCCAAAGTCGGGTGCAAAAGTTGATCCAAGGACATGGGTTCGATGCGCATCACTGCTTCGTCCTTGGTGACCAGACCTTCCCTTGCCATGTCCACAGCGATTTTTATGGCCGCTTTGGCGGTGCGTTTTCCGGCGCGGGTTTGCAACATCCACAAGCGCCCGTCCTCGACGGTAAATTCGATGTCCTGCATGTCGCGGTAATGGGTCTCCAGCACGGCGAACACATCCGCGAGTTCCGCAAAAACTTTGGGCATGGCTTCTTGCATGGACGGATCGGTTTCGCCCATATTAACGCGGGATTTTTTGGTCAGGGTTTGCGGGGTGCGAATACCGGCCACCACGTCCTCGCCTTGGGCATTGATCAAARACTCGCCGTAATATTCATTGGCGCCAGTGGACGGGTCACGGGTAAATGCGACACCTGTCGCAGATGTGTCGCCCATATTGCCAAACACCATGGCCTGGACATTGACCGCCGTGCCCCAACTTTCGGGGATGTCGCTGAGGCGGCGATAAGTAATGGCCCGGTCGGTCATCCAACTGTCGAACACCGCAGATATAGCGCCCCAAAGCTGTTCGTCAGGATTTTGCGGAAAATCTCGGCCTAACTCCTCGCGTACGGCGGATTTATAGTTTCCGATTAGCACCGTCCAATCATCGGCGGTCATTTCCGTGTCGGAGATATAACCGTTATCGTCTTTGTGGTTTTCCAATATGTCTTCAAATGTATGATGGGCCATGCCTAAAACCACATTGGCATACATTTGAATAAATCGCCGGTAACTATCCAGGGCAAAACGCATATCACCGGAGAGTTTTGCCAGACCTTTGACGGTTTCATCATTAAGCCCAAGGTTCAGCACCGTGTCCATCATGCCCGGCATGGACGCCCGACCGCCGGAACGGATAGACAGTAATATGGGGTTGGTCGCATCGCCGAGGGTTTTCCCGGTCTTGACTTCAAGGGCCTTGCCCGCCGCCGCGACTTGTTGTTTCAGCCCGTCCGGATAGCTTTTATCATTGGCATAATAGGCGGTGCAAACCTCTGTCGTCAAAGTAAAGCCCGGCGGCACCGGCAGGCCAAGGGTCGCCATCTCCGCCAAATTAGCCCCCTTGCCACCAAGCAGATTTTTCATGGACGCATCACCATCGGTAACATCCGCGCCAAATTCATAAACGTATTTCATTCTTTTCTTCCTCCGTTTACGGGGGAAGTGCCGGAGCTCTTGCGGAGGCGATGGGGGGAACAACGATAGCCAAGCGCAAGACGACAGATTGCCCCCCATTCCCCCTGCGGGGTACTTCCCCACCTTTGCCCTGTAGAGGGAAAAACGGAGGAAGGAAAATACTGTTCACCAACCATCTAACCCTCCACTTTATCAAAATCAGCAATCGTCCCGGCCAGTGCGCGTACTTGCATCAAAAGCCCCAGCCTGTTGTCCCGCTCGTTCTCGTCGTCAGAATTGACCTTCACCTCATCAAAGAATGTATCAATAGGCGAGCGCAAACCCGCCAAAGCCGTCATGGCCCCGGCGTAGTCTTCGCTCGCCAAAGCAGTTTCAATGAGCGGCCCCGCAGTTTCCAGCGCATCAAACAACAGGGTTTCTTCCGGCTGTGTACCTTTATGGGATACGACGTCTGGCACACCCGCCTTCTTGGCTTCCGCCTTGAGAATGTTGGCGGCGCGTTTGTATCCGGCCAGCAAGTTAGTACCATCATCGGTGGATAAGAATGCGCCAAGGGCTTTGATGCGGTTGGTGATGTCAACAAGGTCATCACCGCCGAGGGCGAATACTGCGTCTATGTGGTCATGTTTTATGCCTTGATCGCGCAGGTGGACTTTTAGGCGGTCTAGGATAAAATAATTGATGTCATACGACAAACTTGCTGCCCATCCAGCTACTGAAAACCTTGCATCTCTATCCTCTTCCCAAGGAATGCCGTCATCCCCATATTTAGCTTGATACTCTGTAACCTGTAAAAGACGCCCAAGCCATTCTTGGTCTTGGGGAACATCATCATAGCCTTTATCGTGAAGGGTTGCTATTTCCGCAATCCGTTTCACGGGTAAATTAACTATCTCAGCAATAAAACCACTTTTAGAAACCTGGAAAACCAAGTTTTTAAGGTTTTTATTGGACTCATGTCCGTCATGGTCAAGCCACGCATCACTTAGATTGCCACTAAAAGATTTTTGTATTGAATTTTGAATATGCAAAGTAACAATACTCTGAACACCCAAACTCAAACCATTCTCCAAAATAATCCGCACAACCCCGAGTGCCGCCCGGCGCAAGGCATACGGGTCTTTACTTCCCGTTGGCTTCTCGTCTATCGCCCAGAACCCTACCAGCGTGTCCAGTTTATCCGCCAGTGCTACGGCGACCGCCACCGGATTGGTTGGCACTTTGTCGCTGGGCCCCTGCGGTTTGTAATGGTCTTCTATGGCTATTGCTATGTCGGTGTGGTCCTCCGGGGAAAAGTCCCCCTCCGACCTCCGCTTCGCTCCGGCCACCTCCCCCGCTGAAGCGGTGGAGGAATGAACCCCTTTTTCCTCCCTCGCTTTAGCGGGGGAGGTGGGCCCATCATTCTTCATGGTGGGGTCGGAGGGGGTGGCTCGGTGTTCGCGTTCGTACATCAACCGCCCGATTTTGCCTTGCAGACTGGTGAATTCTACCACCATATTTGTTACTRGGTCGCATTTGGCTAACCGCGCCGCTTGTTCGGCTGCGTCCGGGTCTGCGCCGACTTTCGGGGCCAGTTCTCTGGCCAGTGCCGCGACCCGTTCGGCTTTGTCTTTCACCGTGCCGAGCTTTTGGTGGAACACCACGCCGTCTAGTTCATCGAAGCGCGACTCCAATGTACGTTTGGCGTCTTCGGCCTGGAAAAATCTTGCATCGTCCAGTCGTGCCGACAATACCCGTGCATTGCCGCGCGCAATTTCGACACCGCCGTCAGGAGCTTCTTGATTGGCGACGACGATAAATTTCGGGGCCAGCTTGCCGTCTTTGTCTTTGAGGGCGAAATATTTCTGGTGGGTGCGCATGGACAGGCGGATCACATCGGCGGGCAGCTGCAAAAACGCCGCGTCCATTTCGCCCAAAATCACCACGGGCCATTCGACCAAACCCGCCACTTCGGCCAGCAAGCCTATGTCTTCAACCAGTTCCAATCCAGCCTTTTCCAATTCAGTTTGGGCGCACAGCATTCTGGCATTGCGCAAAATCATGTCGGAACGTGCCTGCGCTGACAAAATCACATGGCCCTTGGTTTGCAATGTGTTTTTATAGGCTTTGAAATTGGTCACGGAAAACGGCCCGCGCCCCATGCGGCGGTGGCCCTGAGTGATGTTGCCGCTGTCTATGCCACCGACGTGAAAGGGCACAATTCTGCCGTCTAGAATACATAATATGGACGTTAAAGGCCGCACCCACCTAAACGAACTATCGCCGGATTTCATGGATTTCGGCCACGGGAATTTACCCATGATTTCGGGGACGGCGGCGGCGATTATTCCGCCCGCGCCCCGGCCCGGTTTTTCCATGACTGCGACATAAAACTCGCCTTTTTTATCCTGTCGGATTTCGGCTTCGCTTATATCCGAAAGCCCCGCCCCGCGCATAAATCCGGCCAAGGCTTGCTGCGGCGCACCAACCCTTGGCCCCTTGCGTTCTTCTTTAACGTCAGGGCTGCGCTCTGGCACATCAGCCACGAAAACCAGCCTGCGAGGCCCGGTAAAAGTCTGCACATTATCCACACCCAACCCGGCCTTGGCCAAAGCATCCGAGAGCAAACGCGCCAAATCAGCCCCGGCCTTAACTTGCATCCGCGCCGGAATTTCCTCGCACATGATTTCTAATAGGAGTTCACTCATGATGCCTGCCCGCTAGAAGGCAGGCATTTGTCATTTTCCCGACAACCGGATATTAAATACCTGTAAATTTCGTCCATAACACCATCCAGATTATCATATAGCTCACCGTTCCAAACTCTTATTACGGTATAGCCCTGGGTTTTAAGCCAGGTATCTCGTTTTGCGTCCTTGGCACGGTGTTCATCTTCACCGTGCTGGTCTCCGTCCAATTAGATTACCAATTTCTTGCCGTGACAAGCGAAATCCACAATATAATCACCCATGGGAACTTGCTTAGGGAAGTGCGCACCTATTTGTTTAAACTCGCGCAATTCAAACCACAGTTTGATTTCTGGCCCGGTCAAATCCTTGCGCATTTTACGTGCCAGCGCTTTTATGTGAGGTTTTACCGGGCTAGCCATTACAGTCACCGCATTTGTGTTTCAGAGACCCCCCACCCTCAATCCCTCCCCACAAAGGGGAGGGAGGCAGTAATGGTACATACCTTTGCTTTTCAATCTGAACACTGACATTGGACATATACTTCAGTACCCCTCCCCCTTGTGGGGAGGGGTTAGGGGTGGGGGACCTCTTCGCAAAATCCGCCATCATCCCGCCTCTTTCTCACTGGCAACCCAAGCCTCGGCGCAACCTTTGGAGAGATCACGCACGGCTTTGATATAGCGCGCCCGGTCGGTGGGGGAAATTACGCCGCGAGCGTCGAGCAGGTTAAAACAGTGCCCGGCTTTCAAGGCGTGGTCATAGGCGGGTAGTGGCAAGGGCGGATCAAGGGCCAGCAAGGCTTTGCATTGCTCTTCTGCGCCCTTGAACCAATCTTCCAACCGTTCTACATTTGCATGTTCAAAATTAAACTTGGATTGCTCGACCTCGTTTTGGTGGAACACGTTCCCATATGTGACACCATCATCATTATAAGCCAAATCATAAACATTATCGACCCCTTGTACATACATAGCCAAGCGCTCGAGCCCGTATGTCAATTCGCCCGACACCAGCTCAACATCCAGACCGCCGACCTGTTGGAAATAGGTGAACTGCGAAACCTCCATACCGTCGCACCACACTTCCCAGCCCAGCCCCCAGGCACCCACGGTTGGGTTTTCCCAATCGTCTTCGACAAAACGGATATCGTGCAGATCCATATCAATGCCAATGGCTTCTAGGCTCCCCAAATATAAATCCTGAATGTCCGGCGGGTTGGGTTTGAGCAAAACCTGGAATTGGTAATAATGCTGCAAGCGGTTCGGATTTTCGCCGTAGCGGCCATCGGCGGGGCGGCGCGACGGTTGCACATAGGCGCATTTCCAAGGCTTCGGCCCCAAGGAGCGCAATGTCGTGGCCGGGTGCAAAGTCCCTGCACCGACCTCCATATCATAAGGTTGCAATATGGCGCAGCCTTGATCGCTCCAATACTTTTGGAGGGTCAAAATTAAGTCTTGAAAAGATAATGCTTTGGCAGCCATGAGAATCTCTATAATCCAGTTGTCAACTTAGCGGAACCTATGAAGCGGGGCACATAAAATCAAGCCGTGATTACGATAGAACCAGGCTTGTTTTGCCTGAAAGGATTTTGGTCGCCTCTGGCGCATAACGATCCGTGCCGCCGCGCTCGTGCATGACCAAGGCGGGTAAGAGAGCGCTTTCGCTTTTGACGCTTTTGCGAAATTGGACAATGATGCGCTTGGCAGGTTCGTCGACGTAGGAATGTATGGGTAAAATCCGCAAACGCCCGGCTTTGTCCGCAAGGGAGGCGCAAATTTTCTCAAGCCCGTCGGCCCGGTAAATTAGCGTGCCTATGCCGCGTGGTTTCAAGCAGACCAGCATGGCCCCCAGCCAATCATCCAGGGTCAAGCCTTTATTGACGAAGCTTGCCTCTTTGTCCTTGGACATGCGCACGGCCCGGCGATTGTCAAAATATGGCGGATTTGCCACGACTTGATCATATTGGAGATGCCAATCATGGGGAATATTTCTGATGCTCCCGGAAACGATGTCTAGATTATCATGACCAGCCGTGTTTTGGCGTGATAACGCCAGCATGTCCTGGCTTTTCTCCARCCCGGTAAATYGYAYRTCCGGYAAATGATGGGMSGCCARYAACATCACCACSCCCGTGCCGCASCCMAGCTCCARRATKSTRTCGCCCNGGCTYGSSTYSWRWGRWKSRNGCCARCAAAATAGCATCSGTKCCRGCKCKRTAKCCCKCGYCCGGCTGGGTGACGCTAACCTGWCCRYYGWAAAACTTYACRTCTAAAGYYGRCAAAAYTCRTCTKCCAAACCTGCCGCCGCCAAAACTTTTTTGGCTATGACAACATCATCTTCCAATACCATAAACCGCCTCGGGATAGCCCCTATGGAACCTTCGATAACACTGGCATGGGTGTCGGCGACGAACCAGCCTATGTCATTGTCATTGAGAACCGACTGAGCGTAGCTGAGTGTCACCGGGTTGTTGGTTTTTATAATTGCAATCATTGTATTTCTATATCACCAGTACAATAAAATTGCCATAGCTACTTGCCGCCTTAGGCCTATCCGCCTAGATAGAAACCGAAACGAGAACAATGTGACCACAACTACAAAGACAAAACCCGATACTCCCTCACCCATCGAGCATTTGCTCGAGATGGCGGCGGACGATATGGTCAAGGTCGATGCCATTATTCGCCAGCGCATGCAAAGCCCTGTCGGCATGATCCCTGACCTGGCTGAACATCTGGTCGGGGCGGGCGGCAAACGCCTGCGACCATTATTGACCATCGCATCGGCACATTTATGCGGCTATGAGGGCGCGCATCATTACAAATTAGCGGCGGCGGTTGAATTTATTCATTCCGCTACACTTTTGCATGATGATGTGGTTGACAGGAGCGCCAAACGACGCGGGCGCAAAGCCGCCAATCTGATCTGGGGCAATGCACCCAGTATTCTGGTCGGCGATTTTTTGTTCGCCCGTGCTTTTAATTTAATGGTGGAAACCAATTCCCTTGAGGCTCTGGGGATTTTGTCCGAAGCTTCCAGTATTATCGCCGAAGGTGAAGTACAGCAATTGGCTGGGCTGCGCGATGTGAAGATGAGCAAACAGACCTATATGCAGGTCATCGGTGCCAAAACGGCGGCTT
The DNA here is from genome assembly GCA_002733385.1 of Robiginitomaculum sp. GTDB lineage: Bacteria > Pseudomonadota > Alphaproteobacteria > Caulobacterales > Maricaulaceae > Robiginitomaculum_A. The sequence goes on along the minus strand of NVVO01000003.1, from coordinate 24,409 downwards.
TATTTGCCGCTGCCGCCGAAGTCTCGCCCGTGCTGGCGGGTAGCGGCTCGCAAAAACAAGCCGCGCTTAAAACCTACGGCCAGGWACTTGGGCTGGCGTTTCAACTGGTGGACGATGCGCTGGATTACGGCGGCTTTGAAGCGGACTTGGGTAAATCTATCGGCGATGATTTTCGCGAGGGGAAAATGACCTTGCCTGTGATTATCGCCTATGCCAGTGCCGTGAAAAATAACGACATGGATGCGGTGACATTCTGGAAAAGGGTTATAGAAAAATTAGAACAGACGGATACTGATTTACAGAGCGCAATAAACTTGCTACAGCAAGAAAACGCACTAGACGCAACACTGGACGCGGCGCGAAATCACATCACGACCGCTAAATTGGCACTGGATATTTTCGGGGACAGTGAATGGAAGACAGCGCTTAATCGTCTGGCGGATTTTGTGGTTGATCGGGTAAGCTAGCGGCCAGTTTTTTGTGTATGACCAGATAAGCCATCACCAGTATATTGACCCACAAAGCCAGGAAAAATAAAGACCTGATAATGCCAAATGCCAAGGCGGCAATGGTAATGACGGCCATAAACATTGCGCCAAGCCCGTATAAAGTACTTACGGCAGGGTGTGACTTGCCCGACGCTATCAAGCGTTGATATAAATGGGTTTTGTGCGGTGCAAGCAATTGCTCACCCCGGCGAACACGCAAAAGCATGGTCAATAAAATATCGGTCAGAAAGGGCAGGATGAGCAATGGCCCCACATATAAAACTCCGGCTCTTGGCGCTTCTGCCACCAGAATAAGCGCCGACACTCCGTAGCCAAACCCGACCAGAAGCGAACCAACATCGCCGCTAAAGATCATGGCTCGTTTGCCGATATTATAGGGTGCAAACCCGATCAAGGCCGCCGCCATGACGGCGGATAATATAGCCGCTTCACTGGCATCTATCCACACGGAAATTATGGCCAAAGCAACAAAAGAAACCGACATGGATAGGGCCATCATGCCGTTAGCCCCGTCCATGAAATTAACACCATTGGTGACAACAAATACCCATAACAAAGCGCCGCCAAACCCCAAAAAATAGGGCACAGGAATATTGATCACGGCGACGGGAAACCATAAGGGCGGGCCAATCACTATAACTGCGGCGCTGGCCAATATTAGAATTACGGCAAATTTCAACTTCGAACTCACCGCATATAAATCATCAAACATTCCCAATAATGCCGCCCCAAACCCAAGTGCAGCAACCGACCCAAGCAAGCGGTGATCCCCGTAATCTGGATAAAACAACATCAATGCCAACAGACCTGCGCCCATGCCTGCCACGATACCAACCCCGCCGGCCGTAGGGACTGGGCGGGTATGGTTTGAACGATGATCAGGTTTGTCCAAAAACCCGGCGAATATCATAAACCCGCTAAATCCCAGGGACGTAAATATGGCAAAGCCGGCGATATGCAGCAAAATCAATACAGGATGTTCAAAACTCATGCTGCGTCCCCCAACAGGGTCGAAATACACCACCAATCCGGATAGTCTCGGCGAATATTTTTTGCGGCTTTTTCGGCTTGGGACTGGTTGGAAAACAGGCCAAAACATGTGGCTCCAGAACCAGACATCCGGGCCAGTTGGCAGTTTTCTTGTCGGGATATTGCCTCAACCACAGTTTCAATAACAGGCTGCAAACGGGTGGCCACGCCTTGTAAATCATTTCGCCCTGCCTTGGCCATATGGAGTAATGACCCGGCGGGCAGAGTGAAATCCGACGACATACCGACATTGTCAAAACTGGCAAAAACTTCAGCCGTATTTACACCAACCCCCGGATTGACCAAAATGGCAGGAATTTGCCCCAAGCCCGGCCACGGCAAAATTTGCTCGCCCATACCTTCCATCACACATGTGCGCGATAAAAAACATACTGGTACATCAGCCCCGAGCGGCAAGAAATCTTCCGCATGCTCAGACCAACTAATATGCTCCGCCTGTGCTAGCAATCTAAGGGCCGCAGCAGCATCGGCGCTGCCGCCGCCAATGCCTGATGCGACCGGTAATTTTTTGGTAAGCGTATAGGCAAGTCTGGCTTGAATATCATTATGCTTTGCGACCGTTTTCACCGCTTCCAAAATTAAATTCTCATCTCCGCCTGGTGTATGTTTGGCAAATGGCCCTTTGATTTTCAGACCAAAATCATCGGCCATTTGTCCATCAAGCCGGTCGCCAATATCGGCAAAAACCACCAGGCTGTGCAAAGGGTGATAGCCATTGTCTTGCACCGGTCCCACATGCAAAGTCAGATTGATTTTTGCCCGCGCAATATCAGAATATTTTGAGGTTTCGGTCAAGGCCTATTCAACCTTGTCAACGCCACTGTCAGCTAGGCTGGCACTCAGACCGCCTTTGAGCTTGACCTTAATAATTGCAAGTTCTTCATCGGTTGGGTCAAGTCCTGCGGCCCGCTGCCATTGATAACCGGCTTCAATTTTGCGGCCCAACTGCCAATATGTATCACCAAGATGATCAATGATCGTGGCACTGGTCGGGGAACGTTCGGCGGCCTCCTCCAGCTTTATTCGGGCAAGTTCGTAGCGGCCCAATTTATAATGGGCCCAGCCCAAGCTGTCGATAATCGCACCGCTTTCCGGCTCCAGTTCAACAGCTTTTTCAATCATCCCAAACGCCTTGGTGAGGTTGACGCCCTTATCAACCCAAGTGTATCCAAGGTAATTCAAGGCCTCTGCATTGTCAGGTTGGTGTTTGAGAACAAATTCAAAGTCCGCCACCGCTTCTTGCCAACGCTCAAGCCGCTCAAGGATAACACCGCGCAAATAGTAGGGCATGGGGTTTTTCTCAAGTTCTTCTTCGGACATTTCCACAATCAAAGCATCATAATAGGGCAAGGCTTGGGCGTAGTCTTCCATGATCAGATAAGCCCGCCCCAAAGATCCGCGTGTCACCCGCGACGGATGGGAGGCTTGTATGGATTTCAATGCCGCAACCGCTTTATCATTTTCGTCAATCCCGAATAAAATATCTGCTTCCGCTAAGCGGGCTGATACGGAAAATTCGGACAATTTCCCGATTTTGGCATAGGTTTCCAGAGCCTCATCATTTCTGTCCACCTCCTCTAAAATACCACCCAAAAACAACCTGGCTTTATCATTGCGCGGATCCAGTACCAGGGCCAGACGCAAAAAAGTTTCGGCGGAATGGAATTGTTTTTTGGCACCGTAATACCGAAATGCCGGCTCGGTCATGGCCCGCGAAGCCAGCTGGGCCGGGGTTAATTTCCATTTGCGGTTTTTACCACTTTCAACGACATCCATAAATTCGCGTATGGGGCCAGTCAGTGCACCATTATTATCATCTGCGAATTTTTGTAATTTCGCCAAAGCTTTGTCTTTTTCGCCGCGCAACATAAGCCCGCGCACTTGCGCCAATGTGGATTCGATCGGGGCCAAATTTACCTCGTCAATTTCGGCAAAGTCCTTTTTAGCCATCTCCAGATTGCCCAACTTCATATTGATAATGGCTCGTTGTAATTTTCCTAAAAACACGAAATATCGACCGCCCTGCAAATTTTCAAAACTTGTGATTGCCGCATCCGTGTCTCCAAGCCCGTACTGGGCCCAGCCGCGCATCGCGGAATTGAAATCCTCAACCCCTATGCCAGCGCTCACATTATCCAAGATAGAAATGGTTTTTTTATACCGGCCTTTGGCCAAAGCCTGCGCACCCAACACGGCCCGGGCGACACCGTCTGTTGGCTCAAGTGCTATCAAATCTCTGGCCAGATCTCGTGATAAAGCGGCCTCGCCATTGTTGATGGCAGCCGCCATAGCTTTGCGGCCCAAGTCCAGGTCTTGCGGGCGGCGGGCAAAGGCTTTGGCATAATAATTGGAACGGCCTTTCGCATCGCCGAGATTGTAAGCATAGCTGGCCGAGACATAATCCGCATATAACCGCGCGTCTGGCGACAGTTCCTGCCCCATTTCCACACTCTGTTTTTGCGTGCCCCCTTTTTGCGAAACTGTTGCACATGCGGACAAGGCGTACAGGACGAAGCCCAGCACAGAAGTCCTGAATAGAAATTTGGTTTTTACCATTATGGTCATATCTTTCCTGGGCCTACATATTTGGATAATTGGGGCCACCACCGCCTTCGGGTGTGATCCAGGTAATATTATGGCTTGGGTCTTTGATATCACAGGTTTTGCAGTGGACACAATTTTGTGCATTGATCTGGAAACGCTGCTTGCCATTTTCCTCCAATATTTCGTACACCCCCGCCGGACAATACCGTTGAGCTGGCTCGGCCCATTTCGGCAAATTGATGGTTAGCGGAATAGTTGGATCGGCCAATTTCAAATGGTTTGGCTGGTCTTCCTCGTGATTGGTGGCGGAAAAGCTGACACTGGTCAGACGGTCAAAGGTCAAGATACCGTCCGGTTTCGGATAATCTATCGGCTTGTGTTTTTCGGCTAGATCAAGGCTATCTGCATCGGATTTACCGTGGCCCTTGGTGCCGAAAAATGAAAACCCACCCAGTAACGAGGTTGTCCACATATCAAACCCGCCGAGCATGACCCCGAACACCGTGCCAAATTTTGACCAAAATGGTTTGACATTGCGGACTTTTTTCAAGTTTTTGTAAACATAGCTAGCTTCGTAGGCGGCTTGATATTCTGTAAGTTCATCACCTGCCCGACCTGCTCCGATGGCGGCAAATGCCGCTTCGGCGGCCAACATGCCGGTTTTCATGGCATTGTGGGAACCTTTAATGCGCGGCACATTCATAAACCCGGCCCCGCAACCCATAAGCGCCCCGCCGGGGAAAGCCAGTTTTGGCACGGACTGCCAGCCGCCCTCGGTCATGGCCCGTGCGCCGTAGGAGACACGTTTGGCGCCCTCAAACACGTCCCTAATATGGGGGTGGGTTTTGATGCGCTGAAATTCTTCAAACGGGCTCAGATAAGGGTTTTTATAATTGAGATGCAAAACCAGCCCCACGGCCACATAGGGCGTATCGCCGTCCAGCATATGATACAGGAACATGCCGCCGCCGGTTTTATTGTCCAAAGGCCAACCAAAACTGTGTTGCACTAGGCCGGGCTGATGGTTCTCCGGCTTGACCACCCAGAGTTCCTTGAGACCAATACCGTATTTTTGCGGCTCGCAATCCTTGTCGAGTGCGAATTTTTCGATCAAACCTTTGGTCAGAGAACCCCGCGCACCCTCGGCAAAAAATGTATATTTCGCATGTAGCTCAATGCCCTGGGTATAAGCGCCGTCCTTGGGCTTGCCGTCCAGGCCCACGCCCATGTCGCCCGTGGCCACACCCTTAACGGAACCGTCCGGGTTATACACCACTTCGGCGGCCGGAAATCCGGGGTATATCTCCACCCCCATATTTTCCGCCTGCTCGGCCAGCCAGCGGCACACATTACCCAAAGACACAATATAATTGCCGTGATTGCTCATGAGCGGCGGCATCATTAAACCGGGCAGCGGGATAGCGCCGTGACTGGTCAGGAAGTAAAATTTATCTTTTTTCACAGCCGTATTCAACGGGGCACCCATGTTTTTCCAATCCGGGAACAGCTCGTCCATGGCAATTGGATCAACCACCGCGCCCGACAAAATATGTGCTCCGATCTCGGAGCCTTTCTCCAAAAGAGCGACATTGATCTCGCTGCCGTTTTGCGCCGCCAATTGTTTCAGGCGAATTGCAGCAGACAGGCCAGACACACCCCCACCAACAATCACCACATCATATTCCATGCTTTCCCGCTCATGTGTCTTTTCTGGTGTGTTCTCTGGCATATTCTCTCTCGTCCTTGCTGAATTACCGGAACATGTCTAAACCCTAGAATTAGCCCCGTAAAGCGTTTGGCAGTAATAATATAAGTGTGTTACAGGCAATTAAGTGTGATACGGGGAATTATGACAAAATCAATTTCACTTGGCTGGGAAGAATGGGTGGCACTGCCCGATCTTGGACTGCCTGCCATAAAAGCCAAAATTGACACGGGCGCACGTACTTCCGCCCTGCACGCCGTGGCGGTGGAGCCATTTGGCAGTGACCGCAATCCGCAAGTTCGCTTTATCATGCACCCTGATCCGGACGATCCGACGATTGAGGTCATTTGCTCGGCCAAAGTTATAGACCGCCGCATGGTGATGAGTTCAAACGGCGAGAGCGAATCGCGCTTTGTCATAGAAGCCCCCATCCAATTTAACGGCGAAACCTGGCCCATTCATATCACCCTGACCAACCGAGAAACCATGGGTTACCGCATGCTGCTTGGCCGTTCGGCCATTACCGAGCATATGCATATTGTCCCGTCCGCCTCGTTTTTGCAGCCCGCTTTATCTTACGATCTTTATAAACGCAGGCGGCGGCGTAACAAGACCCGCCGTCCCTTGCGTATTGGTATTTTGACCCAGGAGCCGAACAATTACTCCAACAAAAAAATGATCGAGGCAGCCGAAGCAAGGGGCCACGTCATTGAATGTATCGAGACCTCCCGTTGTTATATGGCCATAAATGACCACGCGCCTGCCGTGCATTATGACGGCCATGCTCTGCCCCGATATGATGCGATTATTCCGCGTATCGGAACCCGCATGACATTTTACGGCATGGCCATTGTGCGTCAGTTCGAAATGATGGGGGTGTATTGTCTCAATTCTGCCGCAGCCATTGGCGCATCGCGCGATAAGCTATTGGCCCATCAATTACTGGCCCAGCACCGGATTGGCATGCCCAATACTGCCTTTGCCAAATCCTCCCATGACACCAAGGGTATTATTGATCTGGCGGGCGGCTCCCCGGTCGTGGTCAAGCTCCTGTCCAGCAGTCAGGGCAAGGGCGTGGTGCTGGCCGAGACCAAAAAGGCCGCCGAAGCTTTGGTAGATGCCTTTCGGGGGCTAGATGCGCATTTCTTGGTACAGGAATTTATCAAGGAGAGCAGCGGCACGGATGTTCGCTGTTTCGTGGTTGACGGCAAGGTGGTCGGGGCCATAAAACGCACGGCCCAGCCCGGTGAATTTCGCTCCAATTTGCATCAGGGCGGCAGTGCTACCAAAATCAAAATCACCAAAGAAGAACGCCGCAGCGCCATCAAAGCAGCTAAAGTGCTTAAGTTGAATGTGGCAGGTGTCGATTTGCTGCGTAGCGACAGCGGCCCCAAAATACTGGAAGTCAATTCCTCGCCAGGACTCCAGGGCATTGAAAAAGCCACGGGCAAGGATATCGCCACCATCATCATCCAATCCATCGAAGCCAATGTACGCTCGGTGGTGAGGCAAAGATATTTATGACCGAAGCCTCTCCAGAACAGGTTTTGAAACAAGCCTTGAAGGCCAGCCAAGTCTGGTGGCAGGACATGGGTGTGGACGCACCGATATTGCCTGCGGCGCAAGTCAAACCAGCCGCCGTACTGAAACCAGTAAAACGGCCTGCGCAACAACACACACCAAATACGCCGGATATATCGGCGCAAATGACCAAGGCTACCGAACAGGCCAAAGCCGCGCCCACGCTGGATGCTCTCAAAGCCATCATCGAGGGTTTTGACGCCGGAGTGTTAAGCGACCATGCCCGCAATATGGTGTTCGCACGCGGCAATCCCGACGCTGATATTATGGTGATTGGCGAAGCGCCAGGACGGCAAGAAGACGAAAGTGGCCAACCATTTGTCGGGCCGGCGGGTCAACTTCTGGATAAAATGTTCGCGGCTATAGATTTGGACGAGGACGATCTTTACATCACCAATGTGTGCAATTGGCGACCACCGGGCAACCGCAACCCTAATGAGCCCGAGCTTGCCATGTGCGCCCCGTTCATCACCCGCCATATGGAACTGGTCGCACCGAAACTAGTCGTCATTGTGGGCGGTATCTCCTTGCAAGCCCTGACCGGAAAAACCGGTATCATGAAAATGCGCGGCCAATGGCAAAGTCTGGACATAAATGCCAAACCCACCCCGGCAATGCCCCTCTATCACCCGGCTTTCCTGTTAAGAAGGCCCGAGTTGAAACGCGATGCCTGGCGAGATTTACTTGCCATCCAAAAGCGGATGAGCGGCTGATGAGCGGCTAGGACTCAACCTAAATACTCTGGTTAGGAGCGGCGGCGGTAAAACGTTTTATCGCCGTCATGCCCACCAGCATCAGCCCGGCGGCCACCAATAATGCCCAAGCACTGCCCGTTAGTCCGGCAACGACGAATGCGGCTAGGCAACAAATTCCGTTAAACACGGCGTAAGGCAATTGGGTTTTAACATGTTCGAGATGGGAACACCCCGCCCCTGTGGCTGACAGAATTGTCGTGTCGGAAATCGGGGAGCAATGATCGCCGAACAAACCGCCTGACAACACTGCACCGATACACACATACATGGATATGTCGAACTGGAAGGCTAACGGAACCACGAGGGGGATTAAAATGGCATAGGTGCCCCAGGACGAACCAGTGGAAAACGAGATAATGCCGCCGACCATAAATGCGATCACCGGAATGAGAAATGCGGGGATATTACCCCCGATCAGGGCTGCGATATAGGCGGGCGCACCCAAATCCTTGCCCACAGCACCAAGGGACCAGGCCAGCACCAAAATGGCGAGAATATTGATAATTCTGCTGATACTGCTAAGGTAAAGTGCAAACCCGTCCGCCAAAGATTTAATGCCGTACCAAGCCATAAGCGAGATCAGTGCGACGGCGGCAAATACATAGCCGGTTGCTAAGGAAGCCCGAAAAGCATTGGAAGGCAGATTGCTCATGTCAAAGGGAAAACCTTTGGAAAACAGCAGGCTAAACATAATGGTCAGCATAATACTCAGTGGCAACCAGACCAATATAGGCTTGGCTTTTGCGTTGGCGTCGGCCATTCCTTTCTCCAGAACTTCACTGTCTTGATCTTTGGCAACAATGCCTTTGGCGGCATTATCCTCGGCGATTTTCATGGGGCCGAAATCGGTTTTGGAAAACACAAACAATGGCACCATAATCACGGCCATTAGGGAGTAAAATTGAAACGGCACGGCTTTGACATAGCTGACAAACGGGCTTTCCGTGATGCCGAGGGTTTTGTATTCTTCGCCGATAAGCCCTTGCGTATATAGCCCCCAGCCAATGAAAGGGATCAACACGGCCACGGGCGAAGCGGTGGTGTCTATGATCCAGGCCAGTTTGGCCCGCGAAATTTTAAGTCCGTCAATGATAGGGCGAAACAACGGGCCAACAATAAGCGGTGTACCGGAATCAGTGAAAAACAACAAACAGCCACTGGCCCACGCCCCCATTTGCGCTTTGATCTTGCCGTTAATATATTTGATCATCATAGAAGCAAAAGCTGCCGCCCCGCCGGATTTTTCCATAAGGCCGACCAGCCCGGCAATGAAAATCATCAAGATAAGGATGCCCATATTGGAACTTTTGGCGGCTTGAGCCACCAGATAATCCTCGACCATGATGCTCATGCCCGTAAACGGGTTTATACCGTTCAGTAGCAAGACACCGCTAAATACCCCAAGAAACAAACCCAGCACCACATTGCGTGTCCACACGGCAATAGCCAGTGTCACCAAGACCGGTAAGAGTGAAAAAAATCCAGCGTCTACCATAAATCCCCTTTTTGGATATGCCTAACAGGGTAGGGCGGGCTTGTCCCGCTCATAATTTATTTGTCCCGCTCATAGGTGAGTGCCATAAACACATCTTCCAAATCCGGTTCTTCGGTGCGCAGATCGGCTATGGTAATGTTGGCATTGCTTATTTGCGCCAGCAAATCCGGGATTTTGGTTTGGGCCGTGTTATAGGTGATGGCCAGTGTGCCGTCGTCGCGTAAGGACGTATTTAATTTTCCCAAGGCAGGTGGGATTTTCGTCAAAGGGGTGTCGGGCGTGATCACCAATGTTTTTTGGTCGAGCCGCCCCATCAGGGTTTTTGTTTCCTCATTGGCGGTTATTTCGCCGTTGTGGATAATGGCAATGCGGTCACACAAGGCTTCGGCTTCTTCCAGATAATGGGTGGTGAGAATCACCGTCGTACCCCTGTCGTGCAGTTCGCGTACATATTCCCAAAGCTGGCGGCGCAGTTCAATATCAACCCCGGCGGTCGGTTCGTCCAAAATCAACACGGGCGGATTGTGAACAAGCGCTTTGGCGATCAGCAATCTTCGTTTCATGCCGCCGGAGAGTTGCCGCACATAGGCGTCGCGTTTATCGGCCAGGCCCAGAGCTGCCAAGATTTCGTCCGTGCGGCGCTCAGACTTGGGGACACCGTAATACCCGGCCTGGTTTTCCAAAGCCTGAAAGGGCGAGAAAAACACATCCATGGAAATTTCCTGGGGCACCACACCAATGGAGGCTCTCGCTTGGCGGGTTTGGGTCTCTATATCATAGCCGCAAATTTTGGCACTTCCGGCTGATTTGACCACCAGACCAGCCAGAATATTGATCAGGGTCGATTTGCCGGCCCCATTAGGGCCAAGCAGGCCGAAAATAGATCCGCGCGGTATGCTCAAATCGATGCCCTTTAAAGCTAATTTCGCTGGAGATTTTTTAGACGCCCGATAGGTCTTGGTCAGGTTTTTTATTTCAATAGCAGGCGATGTCATAAACGGGTTTCCATTGACCTTGATGTGTGCGGCTCATAGATAGGGGTTAAGTTCCTTCACTTCAACAGCAATTGGAGCCGCCATGTCTGAAAACGCAACAACAAATCGTGAGCCGGAAACGCAGATCGTGCATTCGCACCGCATTTCGTGTGACGGTGGTGCGGGCGGTCATCCCAAAGTGTTTATGGATATGGGCCAGGCGGATATGGCCGAATGCAAATATTGCGGCAAAAAATTCGTTTTCAAAGCCTAAATTCTATCCGCCCGCCGTAAAGCTATATTTGCGCACATATCTACTGGTTGCCACTTCCTGACCCGCAACGGTTTTGGGGTGGAATTTTGAGGCCATGGCCGCACGTCTGGCAGCGCGGACGAAATTGTCCTTATAGCGCGGGGCCTGGGCCAATATGACCGTTGTTCGCACCACATGACCGCGCTCGTTTATATACAGAGCTAAGGTGATTTGACCTGATATGCCTTTGCGAAAGGCGCGGCGCGGATAACGAGGCCGTTTGGCAAACTTTATGCGCAGCGGGCGGTTCTGGATGTCGCCTATAGATGGTGTAGTCAGGATGTTAGGCGCGGCAATAAAGAAAGACGGATCACCTGCCAGAACAGTTTTAACACTGCCTTTTGCAAACCTGGAAACTGTTTGGTTGGGACTATAATCTGCCAATATTTGTGCACCTGTCTCGCCAGTTTCTCTGTTGACCATATTGGTGTCAATCGTACCGTTATATTTAGGTTGGGGCATATCAACCAGTCCCGTCGCCCATAACAATTTTGGGTATTCAGTTTGGCGGTTCCAGATACCCCAACTGGTTTTATAATGTGCCACAGCCCGAATTTTTTCGTCGCGTGGTTTGCTAATATCATATAATATTTCAGTGAGGTTGGCCCAGGCATTTTGTTCATACATGCCAAGTATATCGCGCCTAGATTTTGCGCGGGCCGTGTCGTTATTGAACGGCGTGTGAGCGATAAAATCGTCGAGCCGGGCCAGGCGCAAACCCGTATGGGTCTCGCCGAGAATTTCAAGATAGGCCTGGCGCGGGCTTATTTCGGGGTCGGATTGTTCAGTTTGGTGGTCTCGCTGGGCTGTCGCCCATAAACCGAAACCCAATAGGAAGGGGATCAGCAAAAACAACACCCTATATTTGTGCTTGAACAGGAGGTTTGTCTTTTGTTTGTCCTTGTTGATGTTTTTAAGTTTCGGCATTTGTTTCCCCTGATGCATCAAAACTAGAACGTAAAAAAGGCAAAAATACGGCAAATTGTGCGACGGGCGAAAATCCGTTGTTGCAAAATCTGTCTGCCCCCCTCACACTCCCGCCATGACAGATTTTCGCAAAAAGCAGGCTACGCACGCCAAACCGGTTAATAGTGATTCCCATGTAGTGCTCGTGGACGGTTCGGGCTATATATTTCGCGCCTATTATGCCCTGCCAGCTTTGACCCGGCGCACGGACGGGCTGATCATCGGGGCGGTGGCCGGGTTTTCCAACATGTTGTTCAAACTGTTGCGCGAACAACACGGCGATGAACGCCCGACCCATTTCGCCGTGATTTTTGATGCCAAAGGCAAGACTTTTCGTTCAGATATTTATCCCGAATATAAAGCCAACCGCCCACCAGCCCCCGAAGACTTGGTGCCGCAATTTCCCTTAACCCGCGAAGCTACAAGGGCGTTCGGGGCACAGTCCATCGAGACACCGGGTTTTGAGGCCGACGATATTATCGCGTCCTACGCCGACCAAGCCGAGAAGAAAGGTGCGCGGGTCACGATTATATCCTCCGACAAAGACCTGATGCAATTGGTCAGTGACCAAATCTGTATGGTTGATACCATGAAAAACAAAACTATTTGTGCGCCCGAGGTGATGGAGAAATTTGGCGTCGGGCCAGAGAAGGTCATAGATATTCAAGCCTTGGCTGGAGACAGCGTGGACAATGTGCCGGGCGTGCCGGGCATTGGGGTTAAAACCGCCGCACTTTTGATCAATCAGTTTGGCGATCTGGATACATTGCTGGCGCGTGCGGATGAAATCCCGCAAAAGGCAAGACGCGAAAAATTGATTGAGTTTGCGGATTTGGCCCGTGTGTCCCGCGAACTGGTGACGCTGAAACGCGATATGGATTTGGAGATACCGTTGGAAGAGCTGGCCGTACAAGACCCGGACAGGGACAAACTTCTGGACTTCCTTGAAGACATGACATTTCGCACTTTAGCCAAGCGGGTGATCGCCGCCATGGGCGAGGGGGCAACCGACGGCTTACGTCGGGATGACACAAAAGAAGACCGAGTATCTACCTTACCCGTTTTCGACAAGGAAAAATATGAATGTGTGCAGGATTTAGGACGGCTCAAACACTGGGTAAAACGCTGTTTCGAAGTTGGTGTTTGTGCCGTTGATTTGGAGACCGATAGCCTTGATAGCGCGGCGGCCAATTTGGTCGGGGTGTGTCTGGCGGTGGCCGATAATGAAGCCTGTTATATTCCTCTGGGTCATGTGGGCGAAGGTGATTTACTGGGAGGCGGTGCGCCCAAACAAATCCCCATGCAAGAGGCTCTAGATGTTTTAAAGCCGATGCTGCACGACGAGAGCGTCCTTAAAGTCGGGCAAAATTTCAAATATGATCTGGGCGTTTTTTTCCGCTACGGCCTCAACCCAGCCCCATTTGATGATACCATGCTAATTTCCTATGCGCTGGCGTGCGGCCTGCACGGTCACGGCATGGACGCGTTATCCGAGCTGCATTTTGGCCACGAAGCTATCCCGTTCAAGCAGGTGGCGGGCACGGGTAAAAACAAGAAAACCTTTGACCAAATTGATTTGGATATCGCCGTCCCTTACGCCGCCGAGGACGCGGATGTGACCTTGCGCTTGTGGAAACACTTAAAGCCCGAACTGGCCAAGGCGCAGGTGGCGAGCGTTTACGAAACTCTTGAACGCCCCATGCCGAGCATTTTAGCTCAAATGGAAAACACGGGCATCAAGGTTGACAAAGCCGTGCTGGCGCGTTTGTCGGCTGATTTTGAGCAAAAGAAATGCGCATTAGAGGCCGAAGCTTACGCCCTGTCCGGGCGACCATTTAATCTGGCAAGCCCGAAACAACTGGGCGAAATCTTGTTTGACGATTTGGCATTGCCCGGCGGCAAGAAGACCAAAACCGGAGCATGGCAGACCGGGGCAGAGGTGTTGGAGAAATTGCAAGACGCCCATGCGTTGCCTAAATTAGTGCTGGACTGGCGCCATTATGCCAAACTTAAATCCACCTATACCGACACATTACCCAAACAAATTAACTTGCGCACCGGACGGGTACATACCAGCTATGCGCTGGCTTCTACATCGACCGGGCGGCTGTCCTCATCCGATCCGAATTTACAAAACATTCCGATCCGCACCGACGATGGCCGTAAAATACGCACAGCTTTCGTGGCCGAACCGGGCCATGTTTTGGTGGCGGCAGATTACTCCCAGGTCGAGCTTAGGGTGCTGGCCAATATGGCGGACCTGCCCGCTATGAAGCAAGCATTTGCCGACGGAGTTGATATCCATGCCATGACCGCTAGCGAGATGTTCGGCGTGCCCATTGAGGGCATGGACAGCGCCACACGCCGCCGGGCCAAGGCAATCAATTTCGGGATTATTTACGGGATTTCCGCCTTCGGTCTGGCCAATAATCTCGGGATAAGCCGCACGGAAGCCAAAGAATATATTGACAGTTATTTCGAGAAATTCCCCGGCATCAAGGATTATATGGAAGCCGCCAAAGACGAGGCGCGGGAATACGGTTATGTCAAAACGCTATTTGGTCGCAAATGCCATGTGCGCTCTATCAACGATAAAAACCCTATGTACCGGGCCGGGGCCGAGCGCCAAGCCATCAACGCCCCTATTCAAGGCACCGCCGCCGATATATTGCGCCGCGCCATGATCAAAATGCCGGACGCCATCAAAGTCGTGGAGGGTGCAAGAATGCTCTTGCAGGTTCACGATGAATTGATATTTGAAGTACCAGAAAATAGCGCAGATGATTTGATTGATATCATAAAACCTGTTATGCAAAGCGCTTGTGCTCCCGCAGTAAATTTAAGCGTTCCCTTGGTGGTGGATGCACAGGCAGCACAAAATTGGAACGACGCCCATTAACGAGGAGGCTACAATGAAGACTTTTATTATCGCCGGACTGGCAGCTTTGGCATTGGCGGCTTGCCAGCAAGCGGACGCTCCTGAAGTAGAYGCACCTGCAGAGATGGCGGGYAAAAAAATGATGGATAAATCCGTCGACATGGCCGGTGCGGACGACATGGGTAACTCGAATGCGGTGATGATGGCCATGCAGGCCGATGGTCGCCCCGAGGCCGACATGAAAGATGACGCGCTGCGCAAGGCGGCTGATGTGCTGGCATTTACGGGTGTGAGCGCCGGCATGACCGTGGTCGATCTTGAGGCAGGCAGCGGTTATTATAGCGAGCTTTTTTCGCGCATTGTCGGCGAGAGCGGCAAGGTGATGATGCAAAATCCTGGAGTGATAGATAATTTTATCAAGCCGGAAGTTTTCGAAGCCCGCCTTGGCAAAAACGGCGAGCGGCTCAAAAATGTCACCCATATTCGCGGTAATTTTGATGTGTTAGATGTGCCCGATGCATCCGCCGATTTGGTGACATGGTTCCTTGGCCCCCATGAGCTTTGGCTCAAAGATGAGGACGGTGCGCTCACCCTTGGTGCGCCGGACGCGGTCTATGCGGAAATTTACCGGGTGTTGAAGCCCGGCGGTAAATTTGTCGCTCTTGATCATAAAGCCGCTCCGGGTTCTCCCGCAACAACCGGCGGCACGACCCACCGCATTGACCCGGCTCATATTTTGGCCAGCGCCCAGAAAGCCGGGCTCGTATTCAAAAAGAGCAGTGATGTTTTGGCCAATTCGGCTGATGATTACGATATCATGGTGTTTGATCCGAAAGTCCGCCGCAAGACCGACAGGTTTTTGCACATGTATGTTAAGCCTATGAAAACGCGCTAAGGTAATTTTATGACGAAACTGGTATTGGTGCGCCACGGCCAAAGTGAATGGAATTTACAAAATCGTTTCACTGGCTGGGTCGATGTTGATCTAACTGAAAAAGGCGTGGCCGAGGCCAAATTAGGCGGCGAATTATTGGCGGCCCAAGGCTTGCGCTTTGACGCGGCCTATACGTCCTATTTGACCCGGGCGGTGCGCACATTATGGATGGCGCTGGAGGGGCTAGACCAATGCTACCTCCCCGTGACCAAAGACTGGCGCTTGAACGAACGTCATTACGGTGCTTTGACGGGCCTCAACAAGCAAGACATGCGCGATAAACACGGCGACGAGCAAGTGCATATCTGGCGGCGCAGCTATGATATACCGCCGCCGCTGATCACGCCGGAACATGAATATCACCCGGTCAATGATCCGCGCTACGCAGGTATTGATACGAAAATATTGCCCGGCGGGGAGAGTTTGAAACTGACACTGGAGCGGGTATTACCCTATTTCGAATCTGACATAGCCCCCAAAATCAAGGCGGGCAAAACTCTGTTAATCTCGGCCCACGGTAATTCATTVCGGGCCTTGCTCAAACAATTGTTCAATGTCCCCGACGCGGACATCCCCGGCTATGAAGTCCCCACCGGCAATCCGCTCTTGATCGAACTTGAGGACGGGACATTGAACGTGACCGCTGCACGGTATTTGGATGACAGCCGGACTAAACTCATTCCGCCCCATTAACGCACCCCCCAAGCCAACCGCCAGAACCTATAGCTTAGGAGTATGGATGCGCTGAGCAAGCCGAGCAATAGTCCGTACCAGACACCTTTTGCGCCCAGCGGTGTGGCGAAAGCCAAATAGGCGGCGGCAGGAAAACCGATGACCCAATAACTAATACCCGTAGCCACCATGGGCCAACGCACGTCCTTGAGGCCGCGCAATATCTGATTGGCCGCTACCTGCACCGCGTCAAAAAACATGAAGGCGGCTGCAATAGGCAGGAAGCTGGCGACCAGTGTGATGACCAGAACATTGTCCGGCTTGGCCGCGTCCATATATAGTCCGGCGATGGTTTCGGGCATCAATGCAATGGGCACGGCGAACAACATAATTCCGATCACCGAGGTGATCACAGTGAGAATTCCGGCGCGTTTTACGGCCATTGGATTGCCTGCACCCTTGGCCAGACCGACCCGGATGGCCCCGGCCATGGACAGGCCCCAGGGCAGCATAAAAGCCAAAGCCACGACATTGAGCGCGATCTGGTAAGCGGCAATTTCGATAATCCCGATCAAGCCGACCAGCAACAAGCAGGCATTGAACAACATGCCTTCAAACACCGTGGTCAAACTAATGGGCCAACCAAGCCTGACCACTTCGCGCAAGCGTTGCCAATGGGGGGTAAACAGGTTTTTGAAAAGTAAAAACGGCGCGGATTTTTTGTCCCAGTTGATATAGATGACAAACAGGAAAAACCCGACCATATAGGAAATCGACGAAGCAATGCCCGCCCCGACCAGCCCCCACTCGGGGAAGCCAAACATGCCGAAAATCAACAATGCGTTGAGCCCGGCATTAAGCGCCACGCTTAACAACACCAAAACCAGCGGTATGCGGGTCTTGCCAAGGGCGGCCAGAAAATTGCGGAGTACCATTGTCCCCAAGGCAAATGGCCAGCCTGCCGCCAGTGCTAAAACATAGGCTCCGGCCTTGGCAGATTGCGCCGGGTCTTGTCCAGCCAAAACCGCCATGGGTTCGGTCAGTATCACCAACACCAGCATAAACGGCGACATGAACACAATCGTCCACAAGGCCATGCGCACGGAAATCCGCACATTATCCCGGTCTGCCACATCAGCCCCCAAGGCCTGGGACACCAATGGCGATACGGCCATCACCGGGCCAAACCCCAACATCCACAGCAAAAAATAGACCACGGTGCCCAGAGCCGCCGCCGCCAACTCCGTAGGCCCGAGCCGCCCGATCATGAGGATGTCTATGGTATATATGGAAAATTGCGCCAACTGGGTCAGAGCCATGGGAATGCCGAGCGCCAGTAAAGCTTTAAGCTCGCCTGGCCAGGCCGTGGGCAATTCGGTTTTGTGGTGTTGATTAGTTTGTGTTGTATCGGTCATTTTATATCCGTCAAAGTCATTAGAAAAACGGAGACATAAAAAAACCTCCGTGGCTGTAGCCCGGAGGTACGCTCTCTATGCGGGTTAAGCTAAGACATCACAAGTCGCGGGCAGGGCAAGGGTTTGGGCGAAGAATATTCGCCAGTCTTGCCATATAAAAAAAACACAAAATTCATTGTCCCGCTCACTTTTGTTGATGCGTGGGTAGAGGCGCGGCGGCGGATTGTCAATGGGGTAAGGCGCGTGTAAAATATAAGGTGTGTTGTAAATTTGTGGATATCCATTGTGAGGTCTGCGCCAAGTCGAGAGATGGGCCCCGTCCTGCGATGGGGTGAGTGGAAAATAGGAATATCTGGTTTATCCTCATTACTGATTATGTGAATAAGCTTTCTTTATGTTATTGTGCGTGCCATTTAACTAAAATAAAGCCGAGGGTATATATGAGTTTAGATTTATTAGTGAAGCTATCGCAGATAATAACGCCAATTGTTTTAGCGCTTGCAGGTTATTTCATTTCTCGCAGTCTTAATCTACAAGCAAGTAACACTCGTTTGATTTCAAATTTTAATCTGAAGTGGGTCGATGTACTGATTGATAAATGTGTCAAGTATTCTAATCTAGTTACTGATATAATGGTTAGGCTACACGAACTGGCTTATGATCCACAGCCATCAACCGGAGAACAGAAAAAAGTAAACGAATTAGTTGGTAAACTGAAACATGCTAAATATGACATTCAAATTCATATTAATTTAGTGGATCATACGTCGGAACTAGGGGCTACAATCAACCAAATTTTTAATGACCTTAGCAAAATATTTAAGGGGCTGTCCTAGATAACGCTGATTAGGTGTTGTACATGGGGCATATGAGGAAGAGTAGAATTAGTTGGGTTAAGCAGGTTCGTTTGATAGAGCATTTTGTGTCTGGCAGCACGGCCAGATGTGCTTCGCGTCTGCTCGGTGTGAACAAGAGTACAGGTGCGTATTATTTCCATCGTCTGCGAGAGATTATTGCCTACGAGCTGGAGCAGGCAGAGCAAGAGGTTTTCGCGGGCGAGATCGAAGTGGATGAAAGCTATTTCGGCGGCAAACGCAAAGGTAAGCGCGGACGCGGTGCAGGCGGTAAAGTCCCCGTATTTGGGCTGTTAAAGCGAGGTGGCAAGGTCTACACCAAGATTATCCCGAATGCCTCTTCCAAGACTTTATATCCGATTATCCAGCGTAAAGTAGTGCCAGATAGCATCGTCTATACGGACTGTTGGCGCGGTTATAATGTGCTCGATACGTCCGAGTTCAAGCACTACCGGATCAACCATTCAAAACTGTTTGCCAACGGGCATAATCACATCAATGGTATCGAAAACTTCTGGAACCAGGCTAAGCGTCATATGAGGAAATTTAACGGTGTACCCAAGGCCCATTTCGGTCTATTTTTAAAGGAATGTGAGTGGCGTTTTAATAACCCAGACCCACTGACACAAAAAAGACTGTTAACTCAATGGGTTAAGAAGTATTTGAACTAGTTATCTAGGACAGCCCCATAATTTTAGTTACTGTCATCGGAATTGTTAGACAATTGACAAAGACTTATTGTTAAATAAGCCTTGTGAATATTTTGATAAAAGTGTCGCAGTTTGGGGCGTTGAATCGAGTGTGTTTATTAAAAGCCTTCGATTAGTTTCAGATAAGTTCACCAATGATTCAACACATTCTTGTGTGGAAATAGTTTTTGCAATTTGCGTTTTGTAAAGCTTGTTAGATAATACAGAAAGTGTAGTTGGCTTGTTTTGCGGTAAAGAAAAATATGGCGTACGGCCATTAAACCGTTCTGTAAAGGTAGGAAGCTTACGCAGAGCTAGCAACCAATTCATCATAAAGTACGCATGATATTCATCAGTTGCGTTGTTCATGGCCGATGCAACACTGGTGTCAAATGTTACCGTAACTTTGCTAAGTGATTCTTCCACATAGTGTTCCCAAAATGCAGGTGGTTTTTTGCCAAGAAACTTGAAACATATACAGGTTTCAGCTAGCAAATCTACATCATCATCCAAAAGTGCCAATATTCCCACATTTGTAAGGCATTCTATGAGTGGGCTTTTGAGAGGTATTATATTTTCCCCAAAATTAGTGAGAAAAAATATGAAATGAGTAAGTTCGTAAAATAATGGCTTATTGTATATTACGAAATGATCTGGTTTGCTTATAAACTTATCGACATTTTCTATGATTTGTTTTCGGTACTTGCGCTCGATAGCACCATCAGTACTACGCCGGGCAAGTAGGATAAGTATTTCCAAACGCCTTAAATCAGTAGTCTCAAAATCAAGGTATCCTTGTGACCGCACAAAGTCACAAATGTGTGTTCCTGTATTTCCCGGATAGCCAAGGTCTTCCAGGTCCAAGATAATACTGAGGATAAATCTAAAATATTGCGGGAAAAACTTACAGGTTTCGAGGGCGGTTGCGTAGAAACTACGATAATGTTCAAGTGCCGCAGGCTCCAGCAACAAGCCAGAGCTAGCGGCGATTGAAAGCAATTCACCATTCTCTTTGAGGTAGGCAAAACTTGTCTTATCGTTCCTTTTAACGGCAAAGGAACTAATAGTGTCAGTTGATAAGAACATAGGTGTTAAATCCTATATGTGAGAATTATCCTAATACCTTTCCAATATAACTGAAGCCATTTTTCTTGAACCCCAACCAGAGTACATCCCATCTGGGGTTGAGGTAAGGGCTAGTTTTTGAAAGTCCCCGCGAAATAAATCTGGTGCTACGGCTGATGCACGTATTTCTGTACTAGCGTTTTCATAAACAACGGAAGCAGTAGGCTCACTGGCGTTAGCG
The DNA here is from genome assembly GCA_002733385.1 of Robiginitomaculum sp. Lineage (GTDB taxonomy): Bacteria > Pseudomonadota > Alphaproteobacteria > Caulobacterales > Maricaulaceae > Robiginitomaculum_A. Next base: position 3,769 of record NVVO01000003.1, on the reverse strand, counting down.
ATGCCATGTAGTCCTGATGCAAAGACCAAGCACATTGCGGTTGATGCTAATAATTTTCTCATAATACACTCCTTTATGGTAAAGTTTAGGTTAACAATCTTACCATAGGGGAACGTAGTTAATTATTTATGAAGTTAGTTTACGGATAGCTGTACTGAAGAAACAAATGCATCAGAAAATTTTTGAGCATATTGTCGCGATTGGATATAGTTTACCCTCTTATCAGTATTGGAGTAGCCCAACCTAATTAGGTTATCATCAGTTCTTTTAATCCACTCAACATTTTGTACGCGGCGAGCACAGCTATTAACGAGTAAATTTGAAAACAACGAATTTTCAGAGTAAGCCAATAAACAAACGGACAAATCGACATCTGATTGACTTTTCACTAATTCGAATGCCGCTCTAACTGAAAACACAGAATCATCAGTCTCGCTATGAATAAGAAGAATTTGGGTAGACAGATGTATTGCACGCTCCCAATCGCCCAACTTGAAGCCTGCATAACCTGCTACGATGATTAGTATATGAGGATTTTCACTGTAGTTTTTCTCTGCGATGTTCATTACGGCCTTAAGACGTTCTGCATTATAATCAGGACGATCTACTTCATATAATATCTTTGCCATGGTCATTTCAGCACTTTGTATCCATTCATCACCAGAACTGTCGATAAGTTTTTGAGCTTCCAACATGGGATCTTCAGTGCTGCTATTGCGGGTTTTTCGGTGCTGAACTATATAGCTCAATGCTAACCCTCCTTTGTTATCAAGAGTCGCAAACTTAGATTGAGATGATCTCGTTAGGCAAGAGAGAGCCCTAGAATAGTCTTCACTTGAATCTGATACGTATGAATCATACATGGCGATTATGCACTTATAATTACTTGCAATTTCTTCTACAGCCCAATTCTTAGTTACCGCGTATTGAGGAATTTCCCCATAAGGCTTGGCAAAATCACCTACAGCCTTTACTATTGAATAATATAGATCATCCTTGTTGTTTGGTTCAGTAATAATCCCGTTCATATTGGCAAATCCTACGACCTGTGATGGTCGCTCGTAATATGCTGTTAGAGCAACGCTATACATATCATTTTTTTCAAACACCATATAATCCAAAGTAAACGAAGGAGTGCCACTTTCGGTGCAGGCTTGGATGTTATTAACAAATTGGATGTTTGAGTATTGTGACAATGATGACTGGATGATTTTGTCGACATATAGTTGCAAGTCTGATAAGCTGCCAGAGTTAACCACGTCAACATTCGGAACTGTGGATGAGCAATCAGAGGCAACGGCTAAACTCTGTTGCTGTGGATTATTAACAAGCGCTAGTGAAGCAATGAGCGCCATAGCAGATGAGGCCATCACTATAGGTTGGATGTAGGACTTTATGAGTGAATAGGGTTGGGCTCTGACCCTGTTTGTAATAATCACCTCGTAATGCGCACGAGGAATTTCTAATTGCATATCTTGAGAGCCACCGTTAAACAGTGAAAGATTATTACGTAGACGGCGCATTTCCGCACGAACAATACTATCGGTAACGGAATTAAAATTTGCCGCCCGTCCCAAAACGTCTACAGCGATATTGTATTCTTTTATCTTTTCTAAACGTCCAGCACGGTTTTCCTTAAGGAGGTATGTGAGTAAATCTCGCTGTCTCTTGCTTTTGCCCAAACAACCAGAAACGTAAACTTGATCTACTATTTTTTGAACACTGCGGTTCATATTTATTAGGCCATCCAAACTCCCACTAGGGATGAGTATAGTGCATTCAATTTGATTTGTGAAGCGGTATTAACCATTTGTTTACAAGTTTTATACCTGTCCGTACTTTTGTTAACTCGAACATATGCCTACGATTTATGTGTGGGGAGCGAATCAGTTTGCGAGAGGCAGACTGTCTGACGTCAGCGCCTATGGCACAGATTTAGGTCTGTGCTAAGAGAGAGTTTTTGTTCATCATCATCTTAGGAGTAAATGATGAGACAGAAACATACAGGGCGTTCCTCGGAACGCATCATTAAAGACATCAAACGCAAGACCCGCCGCCAATACAGTGCCGAGGAGAAGATACGCATCGTGCTGGACGGCTTACGCGGCGAGGATAGCATTGCAGAGCTGTGCCGTCGTGAAGGTATCTCGCAGGGTATTTACTACAAATGGTCGAAGGACTTTATGGAGGCTGGCAAGAAGCGCTTAGCGGGCGACATTGTTCGCCAAGCCAATAGCAGCGAAGTCACGCATCTGCGCAAGGAAGCCCGCGAGCTAAAGGAAGTCGTTGCCGAACAAACTTTGGAACTCAGACTTCTTAAAAAAAGCATGATCGGGGATGGGGGCGAAGACGTATGAGATACCCTGCAACAGAGAAGCTAGAGATCATCCGCATAGTTGAGCGTTCACACTTACCCGCCAAGCAAACTTTAGATATGCTGGGCGTACCACGGCGAACCTTTTATCGTTGGTATGACCGGCATCGTCTTGGAGGTGACAAAGCTCTTAAAGATAAGGCCCCAATGCCTGCACGTGTATGGAACCGTATTCCCGATAAAGTTAGAGTGAAGCTTATTACATTGGCACTGGAGAGACCTGAACTTAGTCCGCGTGAGTTAGCTGTAACCTTCACGGACACGAAGAGCTACTTTGTGTCGGAAAGTTCGGTATACCGCTTGTTAAAGGCACATGATCTGATTACGAGCCCTGCCTTTATCGTCATGAAGGCAGCCAGTGAGTTCAAAGATAAGACGACGGCCATAAATCAAATGTGGCAGACGGACTTCACTTATCTGAAGATCATTGGTTGGGGTTGGATGTATCTCTCCACCATCTTGGATGATTACTCACGCTATATTATTGCGTGGAAACTCTGCACGACCATGAAGACAAGCGACGTGACAGAAACTCTGGATATGGCGCTGCAGGCATCAGGCTGTGATCAAGTACATGTGGTTCACAAACCAAGATTATTGTCTGACAATGGCGCCAGTTATATATCCGCCGAGCTAGCCGATTACATCAAAGATCAAAGCATGAGCCATGTGCGCGGTGCGCCCTATCATCCACAGACACAGGGCAAGATCGAACGCTGGCATCAAACGCTCAAGAACCGGATATTGCTGGAACACTACTTCCTGCCCGGTGATCTTGAACGACAGATCGAAAGCTTTGTGGAGCACTACAATCACGAGCGATACCACGAGAGCATCAACAATCTCACGCCTGCAGACGTATACTTCGGACGTGGACAATCAATCTTAAACAAAAGAGAAAGGATCAAAAAACAAACTATCGAACATCGGCGCTTGCAATACCGTAAAGCCGTAGCTTAGTATCAATCAACAAAGGTGAGCAAACTCTCTCTTAGTGCAGACTTAAATCTGTGCCATTTTATATGAAGACGGACACTTAAAATAAGTCCTCAATGCATTTCTTCCATATTTTTTAATATCAGTATCTTCGTCAATACTTTCACCAAACCCTCGAAAATCTAAGCTTAGTGCATGCATACCGCGTAGACTGAGGTCTCTACCTATGTCGTTATACATAGTGCGGTTAATGTTGCATTGATGCAATAAAAGTACGGCTCTTTCTTCAGGTTTTCGGGTTCATAATAATCAACCTTAAGCTCAAAACCTTGGTCTGTCGTTAAGGTAAGCTCTGTTGCTTGGCTGGCTGTTGCCGTACTGGTGGTAATTACTGCAAGCAATGCAGGTAAGAATAACTTTAGTAGTGATGGCATCATATTTCCTATTAATTGTTGGTAT